>DASYFD010000123.1:0-7046 GCA_036498625.1 Xanthobacteraceae bacterium
GACGGCGACTGCGGGCTGACCGGCCGCAAGATCATCGTGGATACCTACGGGGGCTATGCGCCGCACGGCGGCGGCGCCTTCTCGGGCAAGGACCCCACCAAGGTCGACCGCTCGGCCGCCTATGCGGCGCGCTATCTCGCCAAGAATGTGGTGGCGGCAGGCCTGGCGGAGCGCTGCACCATCCAGATCGCCTATGCGATCGGGGTCGCCGATCCGATGTCGCTCCTAGTCGATACCCACGGAACCGGCAAGGTCGACGAAGCCAAGCTGCAGAAGGTGCTGCCGGAAATCTTCCCGCTGCGGCCGACCAATATACGCCGTGCGCTCAAGCTCAGCCGGCCGATCTATCGCCGGACCGCCGCCTATGGGCATTTCGGCCGGGCGCCCGAGAAGGACGGCGGCTTCTCATGGGAGCGGACCGATCTCACCGATGCGCTGCGCCGCGCCCTGAAATAGCGGCAGCGCCGATGCGCCCGGCGGCGCCGGCACGCGCATTGGCGCCGGCACGGCGCGATGGCGCAATGGAATGGCCACAATGGATGAGGGCCGGCGCGGTGCCTTCTTCGGCCGGCGGCAGGGCCACAAGCTGAGCCCGCGCCAGGCCGGATTGCTCGAAACCCTGTTGCCGCGCCTGGCGCTCGACCTGACGAGCCCGCCCGGCGAGCTGCCGCGTCTGTTTTCCGTCCCGGTGGATCGGGTCCGGCTCGAGATCGGTTTTGGCAGCGGCGAATACCTGGTCGCCGAAGCCCGTCAGCACCCGCGCACCGGCTTCATCGGGATCGAGCCGTTCGTCAACGGCATGGCCAAAGCGCTCTCCGCCATCGGGGCCGGCCGACTCGACAATATCCGGCTGCATCACGGTGACGCCGCCGATGTCCTGGCATGGCTGCCGTCGGCCGCGCTCGCGGGCATCGATCTGGCCTATCCGGATCCGTGGCCCAAGCGCCGGCACTGGAAGCGGCGCTTCGTGCAGGATGCGAGCCTCGCCGAGATCGCACGCGTGCTGCGGCCGGGAGGAGAATTCCGCTTCGTGACCGACATTGCGGAATATGCAGCCTGGACGCTCGAGCGCGGCCTGCGGGCGCGCGATCTGGTCTGGACCGCCGAGCGCGCCGATGATTGGCGGCTGCCGTGGCCGGGATTCACCGGCACCCGCTACGAGGCCAAGGCCAAGCGCGCGGATCGCCAGCCGTGCTATCTGATCTTTCGGCGCCCGTGAGACGGGCGCGCCGTCATCCGTCGGCCGGCACCAGCGGCGGCGCGTCCTCGGGCTTGCGTGAGCTCAACGGCCCCATTTGCCAGAACCTGATCACGCGCCCGGCGGTCGCTGGCGTCAACCGTTCAAAATTGGAATAAGCCGCGTCCAGCCCCTGGTTGGAGTTGGCCTTGCGGCCGAGGCGAGCCCCGATGATGGCACGCGCGGTGGCCCACCCCCACCCCATGGACTTGCACAGGATGAGGATCGGATCGGGCCGCTCGCCGCCCATCAGCCGGTCCACCACATCGATCGGGACCGCACAAAGATCGGCCAGCCCGGCGATCATCTCGTTGTATTGGCTGTCCTTGGCGAAGCTGAGGATTTGATCCTCATCGAGCTGGCCCCGCAGACGCAGCGCCGCAACGGTGCGCTGCGCCTCGCGGAAGTCGCGGGGCGCCACCTTGATGCCGATCTCGTTCGACACCCGTGCCAGTACGCTGCGGATTTCCGCCTGGACCTCCGGGGTCGCGGCCGCAAACAACCGCTGCTGCACCACCGCGGTCGCCTTGAGCAGGAGCGCGCGAAACAAGGGCGGCGGAATATCGGGCCGCTGCCCGACGCTTTCGGCCAGCGCGTCATCGCCGTCGGACCGCGCCACCAGGACCGTGAAGCTGGCGTCGGACAGAAGCGCGCTGCGGTTCTCGGCGACGCTGCGGGCGACCTCGCGGTCGCCGCGGCGAACCAGCACATTGGTCACTGTTTCGGCGATGCCGGAGCGGCCCGAAATGGCGAGCAGGTGGGCCTGGCTCTTGGTCTCGGCGATTTCCAGAAGGTCGGTCTCGGCGAGCCGCCGCGACTGCCGCAGCACCGGGCCGGCAACCAGGATATCGTCATCCCGGGCAAGCCGGCCGATCACCTCCCCGGGCGCGTTGCCGACCGGCGCAAGGCGATGGGACAGCTCGGCGCGTGCCTTCGATTCGATCTCGTCGATCAGACGATTGAAGACGTCGTCGAACAGCCGCACATGGTCTTCGGTGAACAGGCTGGCGCCATCGAGGAACAGGGTCGTGATACGCCGGAGCGCCTGCTCCCGTCGCCCCGGAGAGCCGCGCTGGACGATTTCCTCCAACTCCGGAATGAGCGATGGCACAGCCGACATTTGCAAACCTACGCGACGCCGAAAAAGCTTTCCTGTCCGAGCGTTGAACCTTAGTTAGGGAATCTGAAGGAACGGTTAGTCAGCGCGGCCGCCGCGGCCTCGTGGGGGGTGGCGGATTGCCCCGGAAGGGCTCGAAATCGCCGGAGCCGTAGACCGCAACAACCCCGCTTTTCCAGGTTTTGGCAGCTTTCCGCCCCGGATATCCGGCTCCCTTAAAGCCGCCGCATCGGCTGTAATTTGCCGCAATTGGGACGGGGGTGCGGATGCGAAAATGTCTGTCCCCGACCGGCTTGCGTGCTTGCGTAAAATCGCTATATTTGCAGCGTCTGGTACGGACAAGCTTTTCCGTAGCGGCATCTCATAACGATCGGATTTGATCCGGTCGGTTTTTGAGAGTGGGTTCCTCCCGGGGCCCGCTCTTTTTTGTTACGCGATCCGCCCCAAGGGCCGATTCGCGTGCCCGGGAACGACATCAAAGCGACCACCGCAAAGGCCGTATCGGCGGACCAACGAACGGATGAACGAAATCCCCGACCCGCAAGCATTTTCCGAACCGCGCCTGATCGTGGAGCAAGGCGTCGCGGCGCGCTTGGCCACGATCGCGGAGCCGGTGCTGGCGGAGCTCGGCTTTCGGCTGGTGCGGGTGCGACTTTCCGGGCTTTCCGGCTGCACCCTGCAGATCATGGCGGAACGAGCGGACGGCAGCATGACGATCGACGACTGCGAGGCGATCTCGCGCGCATTGTCGCCGGTGCTCGACGTCGCCGATCCGGTCGCGGAGGCTTACCGGCTGGAGATTTCGTCGCCCGGCATCGACCGTCCGCTGGTGCGCCGCTCCGACTTCGAGCGGTTCGCCGGCCATCAGATCAAGATCGAGATGGCGGTCTCGACGGCGGGCCGGCGGCGGTTCAAGGGCATGCTGCTCGGTGCGCACGGCGATACCGCGAAGGTTCGGCGCGACGATGCGGCAGCCGGCGAGGCCGCCGATGTCCTGTTACCGATCGCCGACATGACGGAAGCCCGGCTGGTCCTCACCGACGCCCTGGTGGCGGAATCGCTCCGGCGCGGGAAGGCCGCCGAGCGCGCGCGTGCGCCGCAGGGCGAAGCCGAGCCCCTGGAAGCGCCGCTTCCGCACGAAACCGATCGCCCGCATGGCGGAGGCCGCAACGGCCCGCATGCGGCCCGCCGATCCAAAGATTTTCAGCCCGCGCCGGCGCACAGGCGGCGTGTGGCCCAGCACGAGGGAGAGTGACCGATGGCCGTCAGCGCCAACCGGCTCGAATTACTGCAGATCGCCGACGCGGTTGCCCGCGAGAAGTCGATCGACCGCGGGATCGTGATCGCCGCCATGGAGGATGCGATCCAAAAGGCGGCGCGCTCGCGCTACGGCAGCGAGACCGAGGTCCGCGCCGAGATCAATCCCAAGACCGGCGAGATGCGCCTGTCGCGGCTCCTGCTGGTGGTCGATCTGGTGGAGAACGATTCGACCCAGATTGCGCTGACCGACGCCAAGCGCCGCAATCCGGCAGCCCAGGTGGGCGACTTCATCGCCGAGGCGCTGCCGCCGCTGGAATACGGGCGCATCGCGGCCCAGTCCGCCAAGCAGGTGATTGTGCAGAAGGTGCGCGAGGCGGAGCGCGACCGCCAATACCAGGAATACAAGGACCGCATCGGCGACATCGTCAACGGCATCGTCAAGCGGGTCGAGTACGGCAATGTGGTGGTGGATCTCGGCCGCGGCGAAGCGATCGTGCGCCGCGACGAGCTGCTGCCCCGCGAGGTCTTCCGCAACGGCGACCGCATTCGCGCCTATATCTACGATGTGCGGCGCGAGCCGCGCGGCCCGCAGATATTCCTGTCGCGCACGCATCCGCAATTCATGTCCAAGCTGTTCGCCCAGGAGGTGCCGGAGATTTACGACGGCATCGTCGAGGTCAAGGCGGTCGCCCGCGATCCCGGATCGCGCGCCAAGATCGCGGTGATCTCGCGGGACTCCTCCGTCGATCCGGTCGGCGCCTGCGTCGGCATGCGCGGATCGCGCGTGCAGGCGGTGGTCAACGAGCTGCAGGGCGAGAAGATCGACATCATTCCATGGACATCCGACCCCGCTAATTTCGTCGTCAATGCGCTGGCGCCCGCCGAGGTCGCCAAGGTCGTGCTCGACGAGGAGCGCCAGCGGATGGAGGTCGTGGTACCGGACCAGCAGCTTTCGCTCGCGATCGGACGGCGCGGCCAGAACGTGCGGCTCGCCTCCCAGCTCACCGGCTGGGACATCGACATCGTGACCGAGCAGGAAGAGTCCGAGCACCGTCAGGCCGAGTTCGAGAAGCGCACGAAATTGTTCATCGATGCGCTCAATGTCGACGAGGTGGTGGGCCAGTTGCTGGCTTCGGAAGGGTTCAATTCAGTAGAGGAGCTGGCACTGGTGGACGAGAAGGAAATCGCGGGAATCGAGGGCTTCGACGAGGACACGGCACGCGAGCTGCAGGCACGCGCGGCCGAATATCTCGCCAAGCTCGACGCCGAGCTCGATGCCAAGCGGGTGGAGCTCGGGGTCGAGGACGCGCTCAAGGAAGTTCCCGGGGTCACCACCGCGATGCTGGTGGCGTTCGGCGAGAACGGCATCAAGACGGTGGAGGATCTGGCCGATTGCGCGACCGACGACCTCGCCGGCTGGAGCGAGCGCAAGGACGGCGAGACCACCAAGCATGCCGGCATCCTCGAGGAGGCCTCGCGCGAGGAGGCCGATGCGCTGATCATGCAGGCGCGCGTGAAGATGGGCTGGATCAAGGAAGAGGATCTGGTGCAGCCGGCGGTCGCGGAGGAGCCGGCCGAGGCCGGCGCCGCCGAGGTCGAGGCCTGAAGGATCATTGGGGCCGGGACCGATGCTCGCAAACATGGATCTCGTGCCCGGGAATCTCTTGCCTATGGATGTCGTGTCCGAAAATCTTGTGACCAGGAATCGCGTGCTTATGAATGTAGCGTCGGCGGATCACGAGGAGCTCGATGCCGGGCCGCGCAAGACGGCGCCCGGCGCGGTGCGCTTCTGCGCCGCGACCGGCACGGTCCGCCCGGTTACCGAGATGATCCGCTTCGTGGTCTCGCCCGAGGGCCTGGCGATCGCGGATCTCAAGCGCCGATTGCCCGGACGGGGACTCTGGATCACGGCGACCCGCCAGGCGCTGCGCACCGCCGTCGCCCGCAAGGTGTTCGGGCGCGGCTTCAAGCGCGACGTGCAGGTCGCACCCGACATGGTGGAGGCGACCGAGCGGCTGCTGGAGCAAGGGGCGCTGGCCGCGCTCGCGATCGCCCACAAGGCCCGCAAGGTCGCGATCGGGTTCGCCAAGGCGGAGCAGGCGCTCAATCGGGTCCGGATCGTGGCTCTCATCCACGCCACCGAAGCGGCCCGGGACGGGGCCAGAAAGCTCGATGCCGCCATGCGGCGCGGGCTCGACCTCGATACCGGCAAGATCGCCATCATCGACACGTTCACCTCGGCGCAATTGGATTTGGCTTTGGGACGGTCAAATGTGATACATGCAGCCCTGCTTGCCGGTCGCGAAAGCGACACATTCATGGCACGCGCCGGGCTTCTGGATCGTTTCCGGACCGGAGGCCTGGGCGATGGAAATGAGCCAAAGCCAGCAGCGAAGACCGAAAAGCAGGGACGGAATGGTTGAAACGACGAAAAATCCTGGCGACAAGACGCTGAGCGTCACCCCCACCAAAACCTTGACCCTCAAGCCGCGGGGCGTCGAGCAGGGGATCGTTAAGCAAAGTTTCAGCCATGGGCGGACCAAAGCGGTCGTCGTCGAGAAGGTGAAACGCCGCGTCGGCGGCCCGATCAGGGCGGAAGCCGCCCCCTCCACCACGGACGGATTGACCGCCAAGCGGTCCGCCACCGCCCGGCCCGCCATGGTGCCGCCGGCGGCGGCGCCCGCCACCGCGCCCGCGCAAGTGCCGGCCGCGCCGGCCCCGAAGCCTTCGGGCGTGGTGCTCCGCACGCTGACCGAGGACGAGCAGAAGGCACGCGTGCACGCGCTGGCCGATGCCCGCCTGCGCGAGGCCGAGGAACGCAAGATTGCCGAGGAGGAGGCCCATATTCGCCTCGCCCGCGAGGCCTCCGAGCGCACCGAGCGCGACGCCGCCGAGGCGCGCAAGCGCGGCGAGGAAGATCGCCGGCGCCACGACGATGAGACCAAGCGCAAGGCCGAGCTCGAGGCCAAGAAGCGCTTCGGCGAGGATGCTGCCGCGGCGGCACGGCCGGCGGCGCGCCCGGTGCTCGAGGCCGACGAAGAGGAAGCCCCGCGCACCACCCGCCGCGGCGGCGTCATTCGCCCGGCGGTGGCCGCCAAGCCGGTCCGCCCCACCGCGGAGAAGAGCCGCCGCCGCCTCACGGTGGTGACCGCATTGAGCGCCGACGAGGTGCGGGAGCGCTCGGTCGCCTCGTTTCGCCGCCGCGTCCAGCGCATGGCCGGCCATCGCGACACCGAGCCCAAGGAAAAGCTGCTTCGCGAGGTGATCATCCCGGAGACCATCACCATCCAGGAGCTCGCCAACCGCATGGCGGAGCGCGGCGTCGACGTCATCCGATTGCTCATGCGGCAGGGCCAGATGGTGAAGATCACCGACGTGATCGATGCCGATACGGCGCAGCTCCTGGCCGAGGAAATGGGCCACACCGTCAAG
>DASYFD010000124.1:0-14861 GCA_036498625.1 Xanthobacteraceae bacterium
GGCTCGCCCGGCCGCATGCCCGGCAGGATCACCGGGGGCTTGCCCGTATAGGTCGGCGGGTTCACCCAGGCATCGACGCGGAAATTGACCGGCGCGATCACGCCCTGCCAATCGAAGGCCGCCGAGATGCGCCGCAGGCGCTCGCCGCCCGCCGCCACGAAGGTGGCGATCACCAGCACCAACACGAGCGCCCGCAGCGCGAAGGGATCACGTTGGGCCAAGCGCGGCGCCGGCGGACCAGCCTTGAGGTGGGTGGCGGCCCGCAAGGCGCGCTCGATATGGGCGCGCCAGATCGCCAGCGAAGAAGGGTCGGTGGTGCTGACCGCGATGTCGTCCGCGATGGTGGTGGCAGGCCGATGCGGGAGGCCGGACCTGCGGTCGAGGCGCCGCAGCGCATCCTCCCGGGTCGGCAGGTGCAGCCGCAGGAGCGGTACGCTGGCGGCAGCGGCCAGCAGGAAGAACAGGCAAAGCCCGACGGCGCGCCCCACGGGCGGCAGCCACAGCCAGACCCCGAGCCAGGACACCGCCAGAAAGAGGCCGACCGCCGTCGCCGGCGCCGCCAGCGCGGGCCACAAGCGCTCCCACAATATGGCGGAGCGGGCGCGATCGAGCGCGCGGGAGAGGACGGCATCGCTGCCGCGTCCGCCCGGGTTACGTGCGTCCGCGATTAGCCTGGCGCTTTCCTGGGCACGGTCGTTCAAGCGCATCTCCCAAGATTAGAATTCCCAAGACTAGAATCTGCTGATTTTCGCACCTTAACATGCCTAGAGACCGGAACCACCAGGCAAATCAAAGGCACACTGATCAAAACGCCGGCATGGGAAAACCGTTCGCGCTCCTGCGCGGAGACTCATTGCCAGGGCGGCAAACGGTCAAAAGCGATCAGCGCCTCGGCCTCGATCCGGGGTCGCACCAGCGCCCATTCTCCTTCCCGCACAAGCACTTCAGGCACCAATGCGCGGGTATTGTAAGTGCCGGCCTGGACCGCCCCATAGGCGCCGGCCGACATGATCGCCAAGAGGTCGCCGGGCCGCGGTTCCGCCATGTCCCGGTCGAGCGCCAAGAAATCGCCCGATTCGCACACCGGCCCCACCACGTCGGCGACGATCCGCCGCGCCAGCGGATCGGCCTCGCGCACCGGGCGGACATCGTGATGGGCCTCGTACAAGGTCGGGCGGATGAGATCATTCATGCCGGCATCGACGATGACGAAGCTCTTGGTCTCGCCCCGCTTGAGATAGAGAACGCGGGTGACCAGGATCCCGGCATTGCCGACGAGAAGGCGGCCGGGCTCGAAGATCAAGGTGCAGCCGAGATCGCGTGTCGCGCGCTTGACCATGGCCGCATAGGCGTCCGGATGGGGCGGCGGCTCGTTGTCCTCGCGGTAGGGAATGCCGAGCCCGCCGCCGAGGTCGATGTGCGAGATGGTGTGGCCGTCGGCGCGCAGCGTACGCACGAATTCGGCGAGCAGCGCGAACGCATCGTCGAAGGGGGCCAGATCCGTGATCTGGCTGCCGATGTGCATGTCGACCCCGGTCGCCTTGAGGCCCGGCAGCTTGGCGGCACGGGCATAGACCTCGCGCGCATGGCTGATCGGGACGCCGAACTTGTTCTCAGCCTTGCCGGTGGCGATTTTGGCATGGGTGCGGGCGTCGATGTCCGGGTTGACGCGCAGCGAGACATGCGCGGTGCGGCCCTTCTGCTGCGCGATCGAGGACAGTAATTCGAGCTCGGGCTCGGACTCCACGTTGACGCACAGGATGCCTTCGTCGACCGCGAGCGCAAGGTCGTGCGCGGTCTTGCCGACGCCCGAGAACATGATCTTGTGCGGCGGGATGCCGGCCGCGCGGGCGCGCTTGAGCTCGCCCGCCGAGACGACGTCGGCGCCGGCGCCGAGCCGGGCCAGCGTCTTGATCACGGCCTGATTCGAGTTCGCCTTCATGGCGTAGCAGACGAGCGCGCTCACATCCGCGAACGCATCCGTGAACACCCGATAGTGCCGCTCGATGGTCGCGGTGGAGTAGCAATAGAACGGGGTGCCGACCGCCGCCGCCAGATCGATGAGATCGACCGCCTCGGCGTGCAGCACGCCGGCCCGATAGGCAAAGTGGTGCATCGCCGGCCGGCTCAGTCAATCAGCCAATCGAGAAAGGTTTTCTGTTTCTCGGGTGCCGGCGCAACGGGCTTGCCGGGGGTCGCCGGCGCGGGGCCGGGCTGCCCGCTGGCCTGGAGGTCGCCGGCCGCCGCCATCGGGGGCGCGTCGAGTCCGCCCTTGCGGCCGCAGCCCGCAAGCCCGAGCGCAGCGACGAGCGCGCCGAGCAAGGCAAATCTCGCGAAACGGAACCCGGTAGTCGGACGACGCCCGGCAAGCGCGGGTCGGGCGAGAACGGATCTTGGCGACTGGATCACCCCGGAACCTCCTGATCGAGCGCAAGCATAGCAGACCGAGCGAGTTTGCGAAACGCTCATCCGCGTTCCTTGGCCAGTGCCTTGAGCCATCTGCCGGCTTCCCGGCGTACATTCTTCGGCGAGGTACCCCCGTAGCTGACGCGGCTCTTTACGGAATTGTCGACCGAAAGCACCGCAAAGACGTCGTTGGTTATCCGCGGCTCGATCGCCCGCATCTTGTCGAGCGTCAGCGCATGCAGCGAAATGCCCTCGGCCGCCGCCTTGGCCACGATCCGTCCGGTAACATGGTGCGCATCGCGGAACGGAAGGTGCAGGGCGCTGACCAGCCAGTCCGCCAGGTCGGTCGCGGTCGAATAGCCCTCGTCGGCGGCCTGGCGCATGCGCGCCACGTCCGGCAGCAGATCTCCCACCATCCCGGTCATGGCGGCGATCGACAGGCTCAAAGCCGCGAGCGCATCCATGGCGCCTTCCTTGTCCTCCTGCATGTCCTTCTGATAGGCGAGCGGCAATCCCTTCATCACCACCAGGAGCCCCAGCAGAGCCCCGATCACACGGCCGGTCTTTGCCCGCACCAGCTCGGCGGCATCGGGATTGCGCTTCTGCGGCATGATCGACGAGCCAGTGGTGAAACGATCCGACAACAGCGCGAGCCCCGACAGCGGCGAAGTCCAGATCACGATCTCCTCCGCAAAGCGCGACAGATGCATGGACGTGATGGCGGCGGCGGCGAGCGTTTCCAGCACGAAGTCGCGATCCGAGACGGCGTCGAGCGAGTTCGCCATCGGGCGATCGAAGCCGAGCGCCTTCGCGGTCATGTCCCGGTCGATCGGGAACGCAGTTCCGGCGAGCGCGGCGGCGCCGAGCGGCGATTCGTTGAGGCGCCGGCGCGCATCCGCGAAGCGGCCGCGGTCGCGCGCCGCCATCTCCACATAGGCCAGGAGATGATGCCCGAAAGTCACCGGCTGCGCGGTCTGCAGATGGGTGAAGCCCGGCATCACGGTCGCGGCATTTGCCAGGGCCTTCTCGGCCAAGGCCCGCTGGTAGCCGGCCAGCGCCCCGTCGAGCGTGTCGATCGTGTCCCTGATCCAAAGGCGGAAATCGGTTGCCACCTGATCGTTGCGCGAGCGCGCGGTGTGCAGCCGGCCGCCCGCCGGCCCGATCAGCTCGGACAGCCGGCCCTCCACGTTCATATGGATGTCCTCGAGCGCCCGCTTGAAGCTGAACGCGCCGGACTCCATCTCTGACAAGATCGTGTCTAGACCCTGGGCGATCGAAGCGGCATCGTGCGTGGAGATGATGCCCTGCTTGGCCAGCATGGCGGCGTGGGCCTTGCTGGCGGCGATGTCCTGCCGGTAAAGGTGCCGATCGAAGTCGATGGAGGCATTGATCTCGTCCATGACCGCGTCGGGACTTTCGCCGAAGCGACCGCCCCACATCTTGTTGCTCATGATCGGTTTTTGCTCACGATAGTTTGTTGTTGCTCATGATACGCGGTGGCGGCCCGATCGGTGGATCGGATCGAGACCAGACCGGAACAGGATCAAGCGCGCCGTGACACCCAACCCTGAAAATACAACTTCCCGCCCCCATTCTCGCCGGCTGGCCTTGATCGCCGGGGCGGTTGTGACCGGAGCGCTCGCCGGCCTGGGCGGGGTATACGGGATCGGCGGGTTCGTGCGCAATGCGGGCGATCCCGATTGCAGACCCGCGCTCGAGATCGCCCGGCGGGTCGGCCCGCTGGCGCGCGGCGAGGTAGCCGCGATGGCGATCGCCGAGAGCCCGCTGCGGCTGCCGGACATCGGCTTCCATGACCGGTCCGGCGCCGACCGCCGCCTGGCGGACTGGCGCGGCCGCACCGTGCTCCTCAATCTCTGGGCGACCTGGTGCATCCCATGCCGCAAGGAGATGCCGGCGCTCGATGCGCTGGAGGGGACGCTGGGCGGAGAACGCTTCGAGGTGGTGGCGGTCAATATCGATACGCGCGATTCCAACAAGCCGCGCGCATGGCTCGAGGAAGTCGGCGTGAGCCGGCTCGCCTATTATGCCGACCAGAGCGCCAAGGTGTTCCAGGATCTGAAGCTGGTCGGGCGCGCCTTCGGATTGCCCACCACGGTGCTGGTCGACCCCGCCGGGTGCGAGATCGGCACGGCGGCGGGCCCGGCCGAATGGGCAAGCCAGGACGGGATCAACTTGGTGCGCGCGGCGCTCGGCGGGTGAGCAGCTCGGACGACGCTTCGGTCCCGCTTGGGCCAGAAGAGTCGCGATCGCTCAGGCCGTCATGTTGACGCTGCCGCCGATACCGGGGGATAGGTTGGCGGTGCTCTGTACGGCCTCGTCGATCATTTTGACGACCGAGCGGCCGGCGTCCACGTTCATGGCCAGCATCCTCTCGCCCATGGCCTGCTGGAATTGCCCAGCACTGGAGCTTACGAACGCGGCAGCTATTGAAGAGGGGTCCATCGCAAACTCAGCGGGTGAGAGGCCAAATCAAGCCTCGGCCGGGATCAAGCCTTTGGACCGTAACGTGTGGCGGTAAACACGCCCTAAACCGCGCCGCCGGAACGGCAGCCGCCATTGAATCGATATTGGGACAAACCAGGAGAGCGGTGCGCGGCCTTCGTCACCGGGTCGGAACCGGCTTCTCGCCGCGATAATCATAGAAGCCGCGCTTGGTCTTGCGGCCGAGCCAGCCCGCCTCGACATATTTCACCAGCAGCGGACAAGGGCGGTACTTGGAGTCGGCAAGTCCCTCGTGCAGCACCTGCATGACCGAGAGGCAGGTGTCCAGCCCGATGAAATCGGCGAGCTCGAGCGGGCCCATGGGATGATTGGCGCCCAGCTTCATGGCGGTATCGATCGCCTCGACGTTTCCGACACCTTCGTAGAGCGTGTAGATCGCCTCGTTGATCATGGGCAGCAGGATGCGATTGACGATGAAGGCGGGGAAGTCCTCCGACACCGCGACGGTCTTGCCGAGCTTGGTCACGAATTGCTTGGTGGCCTCGAAGGTGACGTCGCCTGTGGCAATACCGCGGATCAGCTCGACCAGCTTCATCAACGGCGCCGGATTCATGAAATGAATGCCGATGAAGCGCTCGGGCCGGTCGGTCGAGGAGGCCAGCCGCGTGATCGATATAGAGGACGAGTTCGTGCCGAGAATCGCGTCCGGCTTGAGGAGGGGGCAGATACCGGCGAAGATCGCGCGTTTGACGTCCTCCTTCTCGGTGGCCGCCTCGATGACCAGGTCGCAATCCGACAGCCCGTCGAGGGTATCGGCCGGTGTTATCCGGTTGAGCGCCACCTGCCGCTCTTCGTCGGTGATGAGGTTGCGGCTCACCTGGCGCGCCAGGTTGCCGTGGATGGTCGCGATCCCGGCCCTGATGCGATCGACCACAACGTCATTGACCTTGACGTCGAATCCCGCAAGCGCGCAGACATGCGCGATGCCGCTGCCCATCTGGCCGGCACCCACCACTCCGACTTTCTTGATATTCAACACCATGGCTCCAGTCTAATGTCCCTGCCGCTTCGCGGGCTTCCCCGGGAGGACGCTTCTACGCCGATCCGGCGGTTCGCGCCACCGGGGCGGGACGGCCGCAGCCGGCGGCTCGGCTATTTCCCGATTTTTCCGAGCTCCTGCGCGAGCTCGGGCAGCGCCTGGTAGAGATCGGCGACCAGGCCATAGTCGGCGACCTGGAAGATCGGCGCCTCTTCGTCCTTGTTGATGGCCACGATGACCTTGGAATCCTTCATGCCGGCGAGATGCTGGATCGCGCCCGAGATGCCCACCGCGATGTAGAGCTCCGGCGCCACCACCTTGCCGGTTTGGCCGACCTGCCAGTCATTGGGCGCGTAGCCGGCATCGACCGCCGCCCGCGAGGCCCCCATGGCGGCGCCAAGCTTGTCGGCCACCGGCTCGATATATTTGGTGAAGTTCTCGCGGCTCTGCATCGCACGGCCGCCCGAGATGATGATCTTCGCCGAGGTGAGCTCGGGCCGATCGGTCTTCGACAGCTCTTCGCCCACAAAGGAGGAGATGCCGGGATCGGCGGCCACCGCAACATCCTCGATCGGCGCCGTGCCGCCCGCGCCGGCCGCCGCAAAGGTCGAGGTGCGAACCGTGATGACCTTCACCTTGTCGCGGGAGCGCACGGTCTGCAGGGCATTTCCGGCATAGATCGGGCGCTCGAACGTGTCCGGCCCGATCACCTTGACGATATCGGATATCTGCATGACGTCGAGCAGCGCGGCGACGCGCGGCATGAAATTCTTGCCGGTGGTGGTCGCCGCGGCGACGATCGCGTCATAGGACGGAGCCAGGGCGACGACCAGCGCCGCCAATGGCTCTGCCAGCATATGCTCGAGCGCCGGCCCGTCCGCCAGCAGAACCTTCGCGACGCCGTCGAGCAGCGCGGCGGCTTGCGCGACCGCGCGAGCGTTGCGGCCGGCGACCAGCACATGCACGGGTGCCGCGAGCGCCTTGGCGGCGGTCAGCGCCTTGTTGGTCGCGTCCTTGAGGAGCTTGTTGTCGTGCTCGGCGACGAGGAGCGTGGTCATGACAATACCCCCGCCTCGTTCTTGAGCTTGTCGACGAGCTCGGCCACGGACTTCACCTTCACGCCGGATTTGCGCCCCGCGGGCTCGCCGGTCTTGAGCACCTCGAGCCGCGGCGAGATGTCGACACCATAGCTTTCCGGGGTCTTCTCCTCGATCGGCTTCTTCTTGGCCTTCATGATGTTGGGCAAGCTGGCGTAACGCGGCTCGTTGAGGCGCAGATCGGTGGTCACGATCGCCGGGCCCTTGAGCTTGAGCGTCTGCAGGCCGCCGTCGACCTCGCGGGTGACCACAATAATCTCGCCTTCGATCACCAGCTTCGAGGCGAACGTGCCCTGCGGCCACCCGGTAAGGGCCGCCAGCATCTGCCCGGTTTGGTTGCAATCGTCGTCGATCGCCTGCTTGCCCAGGATCACCAGACCGGGCTGCTCCTGCTCGATGATGGCCTTGAGGATCTTGGCGACCGCGAGCGGCTCGACCGGCTTGTCGGTCTTTACCAGGATGCCGCGGTCGGCCCCCATGGCGAGCCCGGTGCGGATCGTCTCGGTGGCCTGGGCGGGCCCGATCGACACGCAGACGACCTCGCTCGCCTGCCCCTTCTCCTTCAGGCGGAGCGCCTCCTCGACGGCGATCTCATCGAAAGGATTCATCGACATTTTGACATTGGCGAGCTCGACCCCGCTGCCGTCGCCTTTGACGCGAATTTTCACGTTGTAGTC
Organism: Xanthobacteraceae bacterium; assembly: GCA_036498625.1. Taxonomy (GTDB): domain Bacteria; phylum Pseudomonadota; class Alphaproteobacteria; order Rhizobiales; family Xanthobacteraceae; genus VAZQ01. The sequence continues at coordinate 7,683 of DASYFD010000124.1, forward strand.
GACGACCCTTTTGACGGGCACCAGGATTTTCATGAATGCGCTCTCGCGATAGGTGGCAAAGGCAAAGGATCCCGGCGCTGCGCGGCAAGCTAATGGGGCGCAGGTTAAGGTGTCAACTTGCGTCAGCTTTTCTTGCGCCGGCTTGCAGGATCGGGTGGAATTATCTGCGCTCCATGCTCGATCCGCCCGCGCCGGCAGGATAGTTCGGCATTCCCACGCATTCGAACAATCGCACGCCGGGAAGCCGCATCAGCGGAAACAGCGCCGCACCCGCCAACATGCCGCCGAGGTGACACCAATAAGCGACGTCGCTCTTGCCGGTCGCCTCCAGATTCCACAACTGCGTGAGCACGAAGGCGCCGATCACCCAATAGGCCTTGATCCGCAATGGAATGACCGCAAACAGGACCGTGACCTTGGCGCAGGGCCGCCACATCGCGTAGGCGACGATGACGCCCGAGATCGCTCCCGAGGCCCCGATCAGCGGCCCCTCGAAGGTCGGATCGCTGGCCACGAAGGCGAGCGCACCGACAATACCGCACAAGATGTAAAAGAGCAGGAACCGGCCGCGGCCGAGCGCCTCCTCAACGTCGTCGCCGAACACCCAGAGAAAGATCATGTTGCCGAAAATGTGCCCGATATCGGCATGAATGAACATGTAGGTGACCAGCGTGAGCACCGGCGCCGGCGTGACCCCGCCGAGCAACGCCGCCGGCGTGACCCCAAAGGCGTTGGTGATGGCCAGCTCCTCGAGATCGCTGCCGCCGACCTCGACCATGAACACCAGGACGTTCGCCAGTATCAGAAGCCAGGTGACGATCGGCCTGACCGGCAGCCTGAACGGATTGTCGTCGTAGAGCGGTAACACCATGTCTATTTCACTGCCCAGAGCAATTCAGGAAAATTCCCGCCCGCGCAGGCGGGCGGCGTGAAACCGCGCTAGCGATTCTGGCCCGGCACCCAAAGCACATCGGCCGCGCCTTTGTCATTGGCGAAGCGGGCGGCAACAAAGAAGAAGTCCGACAGCCGATTGACGTATTTGATCGCCGCCGCCGTCACGCTTTCGCCCGGCTTGTCCTTGAGCTCGACGATCAGCCGTTCGGCGCGCCGGCAGACCGTGCGGGCCAGATGCAGATAGGCCGCCGTCGCGCTGCCCCCGGGCAGGACGAACGAGCGCAGCGGCTTGAGCTCGCCGTTGAGCCGATCGATCTGCTGCTCGAGCCATTCGACCTGGGAATCGGTGACATCGAGCCGCGCCCCGCCCGGGCCCTTGCCCTTGTCGGGCAGGCAGAGATCGGCCCCGACATCGAACAGGTCGTTCTGAATCCGCGCCAGCATGGGGTCGAGCTGGGGATTTCCCGCCGCGTGCAGCCGCGCGAGGCCAATGACCGCGTTGACCTCGTCCACGGTTCCGTAGGCGGCGACCCGCAGGTCGTATTTCGGACGCCGCTCGCCGCTGCCGAGCGCCGTGCTGCCGTCGTCGCCGGTGCGGGTATAGATCCGGTTGAGCACGACCATCTGTTGCCCTCAGCCTCGCATGATCCAGATGGTCAGCATGATGACGATGAGGGCGATGAACTGCATCAGCACGCGCAGCCGCATCAGCCGCTGCGAGAGATGCGGTGAGCCTCCGCGCATCATATTGACGAGGCCGAGCAGCAGCACGACCGCGACCACACCGATCGCGATCGGCACCATGATATGGGACATGAAGTCGGACATGGCTTGTCCTTAGCATTCTCTGCCGGGTGAAACCATCGCCGCGGCCGCGATGCCCGGCATGCGGCTGCGCTGCGGCGACAAGGGGGCGCAAGCGGTATACTTGGGGTGCGGCGGCAAGCGGTCGTCCGGGCGCAAGCTGGGGCGCTCCGCTGCGGCTTGCGAGCCCGCAGCGTTGACCCCGTCCTGCACCGAAAGACCGATGAGGAAGCCCGATGCCGAATGAAGCGCCGCATGGCTGGAAACCGCGCACCGTCGCGGCACAAGCGCTCGGGCTGGTCGAGCCCACCACCAAGGCGGTGGTGCCGCCGCTCCACCTGGCCACCACCTTCGTGCGCGATCCCGACAATCAATACCGCTCCAGCTATGCCTATGGGCGGCCCGACAACGCCACCACGCGCCACGCCGAAGCAGTGCTCGCGGCCCTGGAGGAGGCCCACGAGGCGGCGCTGTTCGGTTCCGGCATGGCGGCCGCGACCGCGATCGTGCTGGCGCTGCCGGCGCCCTCGCACATCGTCGCCTCGCAGGTGATGTATTGGGCATTCCGGCACTGGCTCGCCACTGAAGCGCCGCGCCTGGGACACCGCGTGGATTTCGCCGACAGCAGCGACCTCGCCGCCATGGCGGCGGCGATCAAGCCCGGATCGACCAAGCTCGTCTATGTCGAGACGCCCGGCAATCCGCTGTGGACCATCAGCGATATCGCCGCGCTCGCCGCGCTCGCGCACGCGGCCGGCGCCCTGCTGGCGGTCGATTCGACGGTCGCCACGCCGGTTTTCACCCGTCCGCTGCGGCTCGGAGCGGATCTGGTGATGCATTCGGCATCGAAATATCTCAACGGCCATTCCGACGTCATCGCCGGCGCGGTGGCGGCGGCGCGGCCAAGCGAGGCCTGGGAGCGGGTCAAGACCGTGCGCACGCAGCTCGGCGCCATAATCGGGCCGTTCGAGGCCTGGCTACTGCTGCGCGGCCTGCGCACGCTCGACGTGCGGGTCAGGACCCAAGCCGCGACCGCCATGCTGCTCGCCGGCCGCCTCGCCGGCCATGCGCAGGTCAGCCACGTGCTCTATCCGGGCCTCCCCACGCACCCCGGCCACGCCGTGGCGACGCGCCAGATGGGCGGGGGATACGGCGCCATGCTGTCGATCCGGGTCGCGGGCGGCGAACGCGCCGCCATCGCGGCCGCGGCCGCGGTACGATTGTGGAAACGCGCCACCTCGCTCGGCGGCGTCGAAAGCCTGATCGAGCACCGCGCCTCGGTCGAGGGCGCGGGCTCGCCCTGCCCGCCGGATCTGCTGCGCCTTTCGGTCGGCCTGGAAGATCCCGACGATCTCATGGCCGATCTCGCACAGGCGCTCGCCGCCGGCTGAACCACCGGCGGTACCCGCGCTGCAGCTTGCAACGGCTCGAGCAGTCGGCTTTATGTCGCCCACAACCCGGCCCGCCAAATTCAGCAGCCCTTAAAGAGGACCCGATGATCATTGATTTCCAGCACCATTTCACGCCGCGCGAGCTGATCAAGGAGGATCCGGGCGATCGCATGATCCTGCATTATGATGCGCAGGGCGCGCCGAGCTACACCATCCACTCGCTGCTCTACGATCTCGACGAGCATGTACGCATGATGGACCTCTCCGGCATCGATGCGGCCTGGCTGACCAGCGCACAGGGCATGTGCGCCGATCTCGAGACCTCGCGCTTCATCAACGACAAGGCGAAAAAAGCCGAGCGCGACTATCCGGGGCGGTTCATCGGCGCCGCGCACGCGCATCCGCTCGGCGGCCCCGACGCCATCAAGGAGCTCAATCGCTGCCGGCACGAGCTCGGGTTTCAGGGCGTCGTGATCACCTCCGAATGCGATGGCCTGTTCCTCGACAATGCGCGTTTCGAGCCCTTCTGGAGCGAGGTCGCGCGCCTGGGAATGTTCATCTTCGTCCACCCGGCGCTCAAGCTGAATTTTTCACAACAATTCGACGGCTTCGACACCGCGCGCTCGGTCGGCCGCGAATTCTCGCTGATCATGGCGACCATCCGGCTGATCAATTCCGGGGTGCTCGATCGTCACCCGCAACTGACCGTGCACATGGCGCATCTCTCCGGCGGCATCGCCTCCATGCTGGGCCGCATCCGCTGCTTCCAGGACAAGGAATTCTGGGGCACCAAGGGCAATGCCCGCCACGGCGTGACGCCCAAGCAGGATTTCGACCACTACATCCGCAACCGCATCATCTTCGACACCGCCGGCTTCGCCGGCGACATGGGCTCGATCAAGGCGGGGCTGGTGGAGATTCCGGCCTCCCAGATCGTGTTCGCCACGGATTATCCCCAGGAGATCCGCAAGCGCGAGGTGGTGCGCGACTTCGTGCGCGACCTGCGCGCGCTCGGGACGACCGGAGAGCAGATCCTCTCCGGCAATGTCGGCAAATTGCTGAAGCAGCCCGTCAAGGCGGCGTGACGCTTCGTCATAGCCTGGCGCAACGCTTAGTTCGAGCCGTCCAGCAATCGGCGGGCGATCACCTGTGCCTGGATTTCCGCCGCGCCCTCGAAGATCGAGAGAATGCGGGCGTCGCAGAGCAGCCGCGACACCGGGAATTCCAGCGCAAACCCGTTGCCGCCGTGAATCTGCACCGCATTGTCGGCGGCCGCCCAGGCCACGCGGGCGGCCAACAGCTTCGCCATGCCGGCCTCGAGATCGCAGCGCCGGCCGGAGTCCTTCTGGCGCGCGGCGAAATAGGTGAGCTGGCGTGCGATCATGATCTCGGTCGCCATCATGACGAGCTTGTCGGAGACGCGGGGAAAATTGATGATCGGTTGGCCGAACTGCTGGCGCTGTTGCGCATAGGCGAGCGCCTGCTCCATCGCGGCTTGCGCCACCCCGATGGCGCGCGCCGCGGTCTGGATGCGGGCCGATTCGAAGGTCTGCATCAGCTGCTTGAAACCCAGCCCCTCCTGCCCGCCCAGCAAGTTGCCGGCCGGCACCTCGAAAGCGTCGAACGCGATCTCGTATTCCTTCATGCCCCGATAGCCCAGCACCTCGATCTCGGTGCCGGTCATGCCGGTGGCCGGAAACGGGTCGGCGTCGGTGCCGCGCGGCTTGGGGGCGAGCAACATCGAAAGCCCGCGATGGCCCGGCTCCTGCGGGTTCGTGCGCACCAGCAACGTCATCAGATCGGCGCGCACCGGATGGGTTATCCAGGTCTTGTTGCCGGACACCTTGTAGGTATCACCCTCGCGCACCGCCCGCGTGCGCAACGAAGCCAGATCAGATCCGGTATTGGGCTCGGTGAAAACCGCGGTCGGCAACACCTCCCCGGACGCGAGCTTCGGCAACCATTCGGTTTTCTGCGCCTCGGTGCCGCCGGCGAGAATGAGCTCGGCTGCGATCTCGTTGCGCGTCCCGAGCGAGCCGACCCCGATGTAGCCGCGCGCCAGCTCCTCGGACACCACGCACATGGACTCCTTGCCGAGGCCGAGACCCCCATAGGGTTCCGGTATGGTGAGGCCGAACACGCCGAGCTCGGACATCTGCGCGATGATTTCCAGCGGGATGTAGCTGTTCGTGCGGTGCCAGTCTTGCGCATGCGGCACGACTTCGTCGTCGGCGAACTTGCGCATCTGGTCGCGCACGGACGCGAGCGTCTCGTCGAGGCCGCAGTCCCCGACGGTGGCGCCATGATGGCTGCCCATCAATTCGGCTAGGCGCGACCGCCGCTGCTCGTTGCCGGCGGTGAAGAACTCGCTCCACGCCCCCGCCATGCGCCGCTCGACGGCTGCGGCCGAGAGCCCCATATCGGCGGGCCGCGCGATCTCGCCTTGGCTCATCGGAATGCCGCCCTGGATCTGGGCGAGATATTCGCCGAGCCCGATCTCGACGATCAGCTGCTCGAGCTCGCCCAGCCGGCCGCCCTCGCGCATGCGTTCCGCATAGGCGCTGAGCTGGCGCACCGCCTCCACGTAGGTGGCGAGCCAGGCCAGCGCGTGGGTGGCGCGCTGCTCCCGGTCGAGCAAACGGTCCACGGTTTGGCTGTCTTTGGCGACCCGTGCGCGCACCGCCCCAATCGCATCCTGCAGCACCCCGTCGGCGGCCCGGACGGCTTCCGCGGTCAGGCTAGCGAGATCGGCTCCGGTCGCGCGACGGGCAGTCCCTGGCAGCATGGCGTATCTCCGTTGCGCGGTGCGGCGGATGCGCCGCGGGCCGATTGATGCAATGCACAAATTCTAACCGGTCGTTAAGCAAATGCCATGCCGTGTGGCGAGCGCATTGCGAATTCCCGACGCGAGCGATCACTATGCGGACCCTCGTACCGGGTTCGTTAACCAATTCGATATCTCTATGGCCCCGATGGCCGGGGGCCGCGACTATCGCCCGGGGGGGAACCCGGTCGCGGGTCCAGAACCACACCCCAGTGACGGCCATCCCTATGATCGCCAGCACAACCCGTGTCATGCCACTTTCGGTGCCGCGCATTCTTAGCTTCAAGTTTCTCAACTCGAAGACCTCGGTACGCAGCCGCATCGTCGCGATCGCGGTCATTCCGCTCGTCGGCTTTCTGACCAATGGCATCACGTTCACGGCTGGCGAGACCGATGTCGCGGGCGCCTTCCGCAGCGCCGAGCACGCGACCGAGCTGGCCGACGCAAGCGAAGAATTCAAGGCCGGACTCGCGGCCATGCGGATGGGGATTCGGGATTTCATCGCGGACCCGAGCCAAGATGCGATCTCCGCCTTCGAGGCCGGCAGCGCACAGGTATCGCAAAGCCTCCACACCATCGAGTCCTCGGTGAGCGTGGACGAACGCCCCGTGCTGTTCGCGCTCACCCGCAGCATCGCCGCCGTCCAGGACGATTTCCTGACGGTGAAAAAGGAGCAGCGGAACCTCGGCTTCACCGACACGGACGGGATCCGGGGCAACCTCAATCGCACCGGAGCGGCAGTCGAAACCATCATCGATCAGGAATTGACCTGGGTGGCCGACGAGGACGCCCGCAAGCTCATGATCTCCCTGCTGACAATGCGCCGCCATGAGGCCGAGTACCGGTTGAGCCGGGCACCCGCGCTGCGGTCGCGATTCTCCGACGAAGCCGCGCATTTCAACAGTCTCTTCGATTCGGTGGACGGCGCGCCGAGCATGCGCGAGCAGCTGATCGAGCAGGTCCAGACCTATGCGGACACGTTTGCCCAATGGGTCGCCGGCGTCGAGAAGGTGGGCTCATTGATCGTGTCGATCGACAGCGACATCGAAAGCATGACCCCTATCGCCGACAAGATTCTCGGCAACGCGCGCGAGCGGGTATCCGCCGCCTCGGCGGCGCTGTCGGCGTCGCAGGCGCGCACCAGGCAGATCATCATCTGGGTCGGATGCGTGGCGGCGCTGATCGGGCTCGCGTTCAGCTGGTGGATCGGCCGCAGCATCACGCGGCCGCTGAGCGGGCTGGCCAAGGCGATGACGCGGCTGGCGG
>DASYFD010000125.1:0-7137 GCA_036498625.1 Xanthobacteraceae bacterium
AACAGATGCCGCTTGCGGTGCTGCAGGGACACAAGGCGCCGGTGGCGGCGCTCGCCGTCGCACCCGATGGAAGCACGCTCGCGTCGGCTTCCTGGGACCATACCGCCCGGCTGTGGCCGCTCGACGGCGGAGCCCCCCAGGTGCTCGAAGGCCATACCCAAAACGTCAACGGCATCGGGTTCACGCCCGATGGCAGCGCGGTGGTGACCGCCGGCTATGACGCGACCGTGCGCATCTGGCCGCTCGCCGGCAATCGCGATCCGATCATCGCCAGGCTGCCGGCCCCGCTCAATGCAGTTGCGGTCGCTCCCGACGGCGACATCATCACGGCGGGAGCGGATGGCAAGGTTTACTTCCTGTCCAAGACCGGCGCGCCGCGGGGACAGATCGAGGCGGGGAGCACGCCGGTCATCGCGATTGCGGTCTCGGGTGACGGCGCGCTGATCGCGGCGGCGGGGATTCGCGGCTCGATCGCCGTCATCGACCGCGCCGCGCGCCGGCTCGAGCGCACCCTGATCGGGCCGGGGCTGCCGGTCTGGTCGGTCGGGTTTCTCGATGCGGGCACCCTGCTCACCGGTGGCGCCGACGGAATCATCCGCCGCTGGAATGCGCGCAGCGGCGAGCCGATGGAGACGATGACGGTCGGCGGCCCGCAGGACCCGCTCGCTTCCTATGGGGGCGATCCGGGCGCGCAGGTGTTTCGCGCCTGCGTGGCCTGTCACACGCTGCAGCCGGACGAAGGCAACCGCGCCGGCCCGACGCTGGCCGGTCTGTTCGGCCGCCGGATCGCGACCCTGCCGGGCTACAACTTTTCCCCCGCCCTCAAGGCGCTCGACATCGTCTGGACGCCGGAGACGGTGTCGAAGCTGTTCGAGCTCGGTCCTGCAACATTCACTCCCGGCACCAAGATGCCGGAGCAGCGGATCGGATTGCCCGCGGAACGCGCCGCTCTGGTGAGGTTTCTGGAGCAGGTGACCAAATAGCCACCGGTAGCCCGCATGGAGCGCAAGCGAAATACGTAGGCGGCGGTCCCGGATTTCGCATAGCCCGTCGAAGACGGGCGTGAACGCCCTGGTGGCTCCATCCGGGCTACGATTCTTTCGGCTCACGTTCGAGGCGTTCGCGCAAATAGTCGTCGGTCGTGCGGGCATCCGCGCGCGCTTTGCCGCCGGCGGCGCCGAGCTCCGCTTCGGTCACGGCGATCACGCGGCAGTCCGCGCACATCTTGATGGCGTCCAGGCGACGGTCTGCGCCCTGATACATCCAATGCTTGTCGGCAAGGGTGGCGACGACGCGCTCGATCGTGCTCCTGACACCGAACGGCTTGCCGCAGCGGATGCAGCAGAACGGCTCCTGCTCGTTGAGGACGCGCGCCGGCGCCACGGCGGCTCGGAAGTCGAGCTGCGGCTTCAGGGTTATCACCTTTTCCGGGCAGGTGGCCTTGCACAAGCCGCACTGCACGCAGGCGTCCTCCACGAAACGCAGCATCGGCCGCTCGGCATCGTCCAGCAACGCACCGGTCGGACAGGCCGATACGCAGGCGAGGCAGAGCGTGCAGGATTTGGCATCGACCTCCACCGCGCCGAACGGCGCGCCTGCCGGCAACGCGATGACGTCCACCGGCGCCGGTGCCGCGCCGTGCAATTCGCGCAGCGCCAGACGCAGCACCTCGCGCTTGGGACCTGTCGGTAAAAAGCCGGAGGGCCGTGGCGCAGGCGCAGGCGCAAGCGCGGTCAGGGCGCGCAACCGCTCGGCCAACGCATCCGGATCATCGGTCTCGATCCGCGTCACCCGCCCCGTTCCGAATCCGAGGCCCTGCAGGATCGGCTCCGCCAGCGCCAGCATCTGGGTCAGGCCGCCGACCTCGTGACGCGGTTTTGCGCGCAGCAGCAACGCAAGCCCCGCCGCCCCATGCGCGAACGCGGCGGCGACGGCTTCGAGGCCGATCTGGCCGACCTCGTTCACGCAGAGCGGCAGCACATTGGCGGGCAGCCCGTCGCCGAAGCGCGCCAATGCATCGATCAGCGGCGCGCCGTGGGGCTCGTCGTGCAGCAGCACGATCGCGCACTCGCCGCCGGCGTCCCGATAGGCGGTCAGCAGCAGGCGCACCCTTCGCATCAGCGCATCGGCCGGCGGAAGCGCATAGGAGGCCGCGCCGGTCGGGCACGCGGCAGCGCACTGTCCGCAGCCGGCGCAAATCCGGGCATCGATCTCCACGTGATCGCCCGCCGGTGCGATGGCGCTTGTCGGGCAGAGATCGAGGCAGCGTGTGCAGCCGACGATACGCGAACGCGAATGGGCGCAGAGATCCTCGGTGAACGCGATGTAACGCGGCTTGTCGAAGGTGCCGACCAGATCGCGTGCCTCGAGCACCGCCTTGAGCACCGCGGCGGGATCGCCCGGGTCAGCCCGCAGATAGCCGTCGCGCAAATCGGCGGCGGGGAACAGCGGTGCGTTGCCCGAGAGGTCGAGCACGATGTCGCAGCGCGACACGGCATTATCCCTGGCGAGGCCGAAAACCAGCGCGTCGCGCGACGACGGCGACGGTTGCGCATAATCGTCGATGGTGAGCTCGAAGGCGCCGAGATGGCCTTTGGCGAGGCGAATGCGGCCCTTCACCACCGGAAAATCGCTGACCTGCTTCGGGGCGACGGCGGCGGGCGGCGTGATCAGGACCGTCACGTCGAGATGATCCTTGAGCAGCTCGGCGGCCTCGATCGCCTGCGCGTCACGGCCGTGAATGAGGATCACGCCCGCGCTGGTCAGGGTGACGAACGCGGCCTTGGGCGCAGGCTCGGCCGCCAACGCCAGCAGGGCCGCCATCTTGGGGCCGGCACTGGCCGCATCCGCCGACCAGCCCGCCGTTTCGCGAATATTGGCGAAGCGGATGTCGGCGTCGCGGCCGGCCGCGATCTCGGAAAAAAGCGGCGCCTCCTGGGTACAGCCGACCGTGAGCGCATCTCCCGCCGTCAGCGCAGCGCGATAGCGATCGAGCTCGGCCCTGCAGAGCTGGCGCGCGGTGGTGACCTGGCTGCCGCCACAAGCGCGCCGCACCGCCTGCGCATCGAGCGGCATCGTGTCTTCACACGAGCAGATCAGGATCGTGCGAGGGCGATCCGCCATGCTAAAGCCGCCTCGCCTTGATTCCGTGCGCATTCCTCCCGGCATTGGCCAGGGTTGCGGGTCAGGTTATAGTTGCAACGGGCTGAAATCGCGAGTCCGGGAGGTTTGATGCCGCTCGAGACCAGGAGCCGCGCGCCCGTGCGATCGAGTCCGCGGCTCGATCTGCCGCCGCCGTTCCGCCTGGTGATGCTGCGCGAGGCGGGCGATGCCTTCGCGTATGCCAAGAAGATCGCGGCGGCGGAAGGCGCCGGCACCTTGGTTCATGTGGGCCGCTTCGACCTCGCCGAGTTCGCGGTGGTGCTCGAGCCGGACGAACCGCTGCGGACCGCGCGGCGCGCGCTCTATTCGGGGATGTGCGCGCTCGGCGACGCGCTGGCCGCGCTGGCGCCGCCCGCGAAACCGATCAGCTTCGATTGGCCCGACGCGGTGCGGGTCGACGGCGGATTGGTCGGCGGCGCGCGCCTCGCCTGGCCGCCGGCCGCGGAGGAAGGCGAGCCGCCGCCATGGCTCGTATTCGGTGCCATGATCCGCATGGTGGCGATGGACCAAGACGCGCCGGGCCTGCGGCCCCAGGCAGCGCTGGAGCAGGAAGGTTTTGATGATCCCGATCCGGGACGCTTGGTGGAAGGTTTCGCGCGTCATCTCATGGCCACCTTCGAGCGCTGCCGGGAGAGCGGATTCGGCGAGGTGGCAAAGCGTTATCTGTCGCGGCTGGCGCCGGCCCCCGGGCTGCGGCAGGACATCGACCAACAGGGCGACCTAGTGACGCGGGCTGCGGCCGGCGGCAGGCTTGAGCGCCGTCCCATCATCGGGGCGCTTGCCGCGCCATCTTGGCTCGATCCGAAAACCGGAGGGCCGCGCCGGTGAAGCCGCTGCCGTCCGAGACGATCCGATGAGCGTCGCGCCCCCACTCACGCGGATTCCCGTCGGGGTCGTGGTCGAGCGGCGCAAGGCCGCGAGTCGGTGGATCGATTTCACCTGGCGCCCCGCCGTGGTGTTGCCGGGGCGGCCGGAGGCGGCACCGTGGAGCGTTCTGGCAACCGGCGCCGAGGCCACCACTTTCTATGCCGGCTCGACCGACATCGGTCTCTACCGGAGCGAAGCCGAGCGCTACCGCGACAACCTCGCCTCAGGCGTGCCTTCGCTGTGGGTCGCGCTGCGGCCGACCGGCACCGAGCCGCCTTACGACCTCTTGGCGGTGACGGCCGATCCGAGCGAGGGCGAATCCTTCACCCAAGCCGGCGACGATCTCGTCGGCGCGGTGCCGATGCCGGCCCCGGTGCGCGAGATCATCGAAGCCTTTGTGGCCGAGCACCACGTCGCCCAAGTGTTCCACAAGCGCAAGCGCGATCGCGCCGACCCGGAGGCCCTGGCGCGTCGCGGTCCGAGCGGCAAGGATCGCGAGCCATGAGCGAAGACTTTCTCACGCGCTGGTCGCGCCGCAAGCAGGCGGCGCAAGCTGCCGAGGAGGCGGCGCCGCCGCCCGATGGGGGCGCGGTCGCGCCGGAGCCTGCCACCGGAGCGGATGTGCCGGAATCGCGCGCCGGCGCACCACAAGACCCGACTGACATGTCGCGGGAATCGGCCGCTCCGGTATTTGATCCCGCCAGTCTGCCCGCGATCGAATCGATCACGGCGGCGACCGACATTCGGGCCTTCCTCGCAGCCGGTGTGCCGGCCGAACTGACTCGCGCTGCCCTGCGCCGGGTGTGGACCTCCGACCCGGGGATCCGGGATTTCGTCGGGCTCGCGGATTATGACTGGGACTTCAACCGGCCAGGCTCGATGGCTGGCTTCGGGCCGCTGGGGGAAGCCGATGCACTGCGTGCTCACGCGGCCTGGGCAGGTCCCGTCATGGCCGAGGACAGCCCCGCTACGACATCCGGCCAGGTCTCCGGCGCCGAGCAGGCAGCGCCCGCGCCAAGCTTCGCGGATCGCGATCTGTCCAACCAATCAGCCAAAATCGCGGTTGATGATGAACCGTCTGAGCAAATCGGCGCAGCGCAATCAGCGTCGCAAGAAAGTGATGGGCCGGGATCTGCATGTGAGCATGCCGCGGTGCAGCAACAACGGAAGAAACACGAGGACATTCAAGCAATTGCTCGCCGCAGACATGGACGGGCTCTGCCCGATTCATAACGTCACAGGGCAGACATAGGCTAAGGCTATTGACGCCGACGTGCGCGGGCGCGAGGTTGCGGTACATATCTACTACTCGGAGCGCCTGATGCGGGACGTGGGCCTCGACGAAGCGATACGCGCCGGCGGGGGCGTCAGCGCGCTGGCCCGCAAGATCGGGATTTCGCAGCCTTCGGTCTCGAGCTGGCCGCGCGTGCCCGCGGAGCGGGTTCTGGCGGTGGAAGCGGCGACCGGCATCGACCGCGCCATCCTGCGACCCGACCTCTACGTCCAACCCACCGTCGCGGCCGCCGAGGTCGACGAGGTCGACGAGGTCGATGCCGCGCGCGCGCGGGAATACGCGCTGTTGTCGATGCTGCTCGCGCGCGCCCCCGCCGGCGACCTGCTCCGCCGCCTCGCGCTGATCGAGGGCGATGCGAGCCCGCTCGGCATCGCCCATGCGGCCCTGGCTGAAGCCGCACGGAGCGCTAGCGAAGAGCGCGTCGCCCGTGAATTTTTCGATCTCTTCATCGGCCTCGGCCGCGGGGAATGCCTGCCTTATGGCTCGTATTATCTGACCGGGTTTCTGCACGAGCGTCCGCTGGCGCGGTTGCGCCAGGATCTGGCCCGCCTGCAAATCGAGCGCGCGCCCGGCCAGGCTGAGCCGGAAGATCACGCCGCGATCCTGTGCGAGATCATGGCCGCGCTCGCCGGCCGGACATTGCCGGCGCCGCCGGGCGCCGAGCGCGCGCTGTTCGAAGCCCATCTGGCGACCTGGATGGCACGGTTCTTCGCGGATCTGGAACGGGCGCCAGCGGCGGTATTCTATCGCGACGTCGGGATGCTCGGGCAGGTGTTCATGCAGATTGAATGCGAGGCCTTCGCACGCTCGGCGGAGAGCTGACGCGACGGCGGATGATCGAGGAGGTGACGGCAATGAAGAAGGAACGCCAGGTCAAGCTCGGCCGTCGTGATTTCCTGCGCGCGCTGGGCGCCGGCACCTCGGCGGCGGTCGCCGGCGCCGGACCGCTCGCCGGCGAAGCGCTGGCCGACACCGAAACCAACGAAGAGAAGCGCAAAGCCCGCTACCGCGAGACCGAGCACGTGAAGACCTATTACCGGGTCAACCGGTACCCGAAGTAGGGGAGACGCCCAATGCTGATCAGGAGATCGGAGAACATCGATCGCGGGAGGCGCGCCGCCGCGTTGCCGGGCGGGTCCAATGACGGTCTCGACCGCCGCGGTTTCCTGCGTGGCTCCGGTCTGGTCGCCGGCAGCCTTGCGGCGCTCGGTACCTTGCCGCTCACGGGCATCCGCAAAGCGAAGGCTGGTCCTCCGCCGCCCGCCGGCGCGCAGGTCGTCACCCGCAAGAACATCTGCACCCATTGCTCGGTCGGCTGCACCGTCACGGCCGAGGTCGCCAACGGAGTATGGATCGGCCAGGAGCCGAGCTTCGACAGCCCGATCAACCGCGGCTCCCATTGCGCCAAGGGCGCTTCAGTGCGCGAACTGGTGCACGGCGACCGCCGCCTCAAATATCCGATGAAGCTCGTGGGCGGGCAATGGACGCAGATTTCCTGGGACAAGGCGATCGACGAGATCGGCGACAAGCTGCTGGCCATCCGCGAGAAATCCGGGCCCGATTCGGTGTTCTGGCTCGGCTCCGCCAAATTCTCGAATGAAGGCGCCTATCTGTTCCGCAAGCTGGCCGCGTTCTGGGGAACCAACAACGTCGACCATCAGGCCCGCATCTGCCATTCGACCACCGTCGCCGGCGTCGCCAATACCTGGGGCTACGGCGCCATGACCAACAGCTACAACGACATCCGCAACGCCAAGACGCTGGTCATCATGGGCGGCAACCCGGCGGAAGCGCATCCGGTGTCGCTGCAGCAT
>DASYFD010000126.1:0-8352 GCA_036498625.1 Xanthobacteraceae bacterium
GGCCGCGCCCGTCCGGTCGCCAGAATGTGGGCGATCCGGGTGGTCAGGACGCGCGTCTTGCCGGTGCCGGCGCCGGCCAAGACCAGCACCGGGCCGTCCAGGGTCTCGACCGCGGCGCGCTGCTCGGGATTGAGATCGGCCAGATAGGGCGCCGCCGCCCGCGCCCGCGCGGCGATGCCGCCGGGTTGAGGAGCCGGCGGCAAGGTATTGAAATCGCGCGACGAGTGGGTCGGCTCGGCCATCTTCACCAATGTCTTCAAGTTTGTCTTGCGCCGGCCAGGGGCGGGCGAATCTCAATCCAAAGATGGCACTCGAAGCGGCCCAGCGCCACACCGCAGGTCAAACGGATTCACGTGCGAGGGGCCCGATCCACGGATTGCGCGGCCGGTCCGGGCTATGGCCGCCGGCCCGGCATGGCGATGCTTCGGCCGGCGGCTTCCGGCACCGGGAGCTTGGCGTGGGCGGCCTTCATCCTGGCCAGGGCGGCGGCGATGTCGGACGGGAAGGCGGAGGTCTTGCCGGCGCCCATGTCCACATGCAGCACCATGTTCTCCGAAGTTGCCGAGACCCAGCCGTCGGCGGCATGAAACAGCTGCTCGAAGAAATGCAGCCGCTTGGTATCGAAATCGAGCAGCTGAAAGGTCACCCGCACCGGATCGCCGGCGTGCAGCTCGCGCAGATAGCGCACATGCAGCTCGGCGGTGAAGCAGGACTGCCGGCGCGACTTCACATATTCCGCGCCGCAGCCCAGGAGCTCCATGGCCTCGTCGACCGCCCGGTCGAACAGCACGTTGTAATAGGCCATGTTGAGATGGCCGTTGTAATCGATCCAGGCCGGCTCGACCCGCATCACCGAGGAGACGAACGGTGCAAAGAAAACCGGTTCATAATCGACACGATCGAGCATCTGGGCATCCCGGGACCGCGACGCCCTCATTCCGCCCGAGGCCACCGGCGGATGCAAGCAAAAGTTACCTGATCGGCGTCCCGGGCGACCGTCGCGCGGCCTTAGGGTAGCCGTCGTCTTAAGGGCCGGACGAATGCCCGGTCGCCGCGCCTGGCGCGGCGCCACCCTTCGCCCGAGTCGGCGGGTATTGCAGTATTGCGGTACCGACATAGATTTGCCGTCAACCGCCGGCAAATAAAGGGTCGCGTCGGCCGCGCGGCATCGGCCGGGTGGGACTTGCACGCAGCCGTGATCGTCCTGGGTAGGGTAAACGGGCGGCCGCGGTGGCCAGACGCTGCGAATCGTGCTCATTTGATCGGTGCTCGGGTGTTCGAAAGGCCCGCTCATCCGGCGGGCGCTGCGGATTCGGAAACAGTTTCGGCAACGGTTTCGAGTGCACTTTCGATGACACTTGGAGTGGAGACGGCGTGCAGACGGCGCTGCTGAGTGCTGGCATTGCGATCATTCTGGCGCTGGTGACGGCGCTGGTGGGGCCCTTCTTCGTCGATTGGGGCAGCTACCGCGCCGAGTTCGAGACCGAGGTCGGACGCCTCACCGGGCTTGAGGTGCGGGTCACCGGCCCGATCGACGTCCGCATCCTGCCGACCCCGACATTGACGTTGCAGCACATCGAGCTGGGCCGCCCAGGCGATCCGGCCCGGACCCGCGCGCGGGCGCTGAGGATCGAATTCGCCCTCGGCGATCTCATGCGCGGTGAATTGCGGGCGCTGGACCTGAAATTGCAGGGGCCCGAGCTCACCCTGGGTCTCGATCCGTCCGGACGGCTGGCCTGGTCGGCACCGACCATCGGCCTTGATCCCGATGCGGTCTCGATCGAGCACCTGGAGATCGAGGATGGCCGTGCGACCCTCGCCGATGCGGCCAGCGGCGCGCACCTGTTGCTCGAGAAGCTGGAATTCACCGGTCAGGTGCGCTCCCTGCTCGGACCCGTCAAAGGCGAGGGGTCTTTCGCCATCGATGGGCAGCACTATCCGTTTCGCTTGTCGGTGAGCCGGCCCGGCAGCGACGGCGGCGTCAAGGTGCGGCTCAATGTGGATCCCATCGACTATCCGCGCACCGTCGAAGTCGACGGGTCGATTTCGGTCGAGCGCGGCCTGCCGAAATTCGAGGGCACGCTGCAATTGACCCGCCCGGTTGGCCGCAGCCCCGATGGCATCGTCGAACCATGGCGCATCACCAGCCAGGTGCGCGCCGACGGGGAGACGGCGAAGCTGCGGCAGGTCGAGTTCCAATACGGACCGGACGAGCGGGCGATCAGGTTCAAGGGCGATGCCACCCTGTCGTTCGGGCCCAAGCCTGAGCTGGTCGCGACCCTGTCGGCGTCGCAGATCGACCTCGACCGGATGCTGGCCCTGCCGGAGCCGGCCGGCCGGCGTCCGCTCTCCGCCATCAAGACCTTGGCCGAATCATTCCTGCGGGCGCCGCGCCTGCCGGTCGCGGTGAGTCTCGGGTTCAGCGTCGAGACCGTGACGCTAGCGGGTGCGATGCTGCAGCGCGTGGGCGCGGACCTCAAGTCCGACGGCGACAGCTGGAACATCGAGAATTTCGCATTGCGGGTGCCCGGCCTCACCCAGGCGGCGTTCAGCGGCCGCCTCGGGGCGGCACCCGGCGGCATCGCCTTCAATGGGGCGACCAAGATCGAGTCCGCCGATCCACGGGCGCTCATCGCCTGGCTCGGCGATCACGGCACGGCCCAGACGGCGCCGGGGCCGATGCGCCTCACCAGCGATATCGCGCTCGGCCCCGACCGGGTCGCCTTCGATCGCCTGCGGGCGGAGCTCGATCGCACCCGGATCGAGGGACATCTCGACTATGCTTGGTCGAGCGGCGGTCAGCCCGCCAAGCTCAACGCGGTGCTGCGGGCGTCCGAGCTGGATGTCGATCGCGCGCAATCGCTGCTGCTGGCGAGCCTCGGGGAGCCGCCGGAATGGCCCCTTGAAGGGACACTGGCGCTCGATATCGGGCGCGCCACGGCCGCCGGCATCGAGGCGAAGGACATTACGGTCAAGATGCGGCGCGATCCCGGCACGCTCGACATCGAGCGCTTCGTCGTCGGCGATTTAGGCGGCGCGAAGCTCGCGCTCGGCGGCCGCATCGACACCCATGAAGCCGCCCCCCGCGGCAGCCTCACGCTCGATCTCGACGCGCGCAGCCTCGACGGCATGGCGGCGCTGATCGGCAAATTCTCAGCCCCGGTCGCCGACCGGATTCGGCGCACCGCAAATCGCACCGTCCCGGTCAAGCTGCACACGACGCTCATGTTGGAGAAAGATGCCACCGGTGCCTCGGCGACCCTCGCCAAGCTCAAGCTCCTGGGCAGTGCCGGCGTGTTGCGTCTCGATCTGCAGGGCGAGGCCGGCGGCAGCAACCTGGCACTGGCCGATCTGACGCGGCTCGGCTCGCGCAAGATCCGACTGACCGGCCTCATCGACGCCAGCGACGGCGGCGCGCTGGTCGACATGCTGGGGCTCGAGCGCCTGGTCACGGTCAACCAGCGCTCGGGGCGGCTCACGCTCGCGCTGAGCGGGCCGCTCGACGGCGACCTGGCGGTCAACGGCACGCTCCTGGCCGGCGGCCTCGATGTCTCGGCCACCGGGACCATGCATCCCGCGGGCGACCGGGGACCGACCGCCCAGCTCGCCCTCAAGGCCGCCGCCGCCAACCTCGTGCCACTCCCGTTGCGCTCCGCCATGGCGCAGCGAACCGCACAGCCGCCCTGGTCCACGTTGACGGCGCGGCTCATGCTTGCCGACAGCACCGTCACGTTCGCGGATATCAACGGCACGCTGGCGGGGATTGGCATCAAGGGCGAGTTCGGCATTGCGATGACACAGCCGACGCGAATGACCGGCGACATTGCGATAGCGACATTGGATTTGCCGGCCGCGATCGGCGCCACCATCGGGTTTCCGCGCCAGAACGGAAATAGCAGCGCCTGGCCGGCCGATCCGTTCGAAACCGGACTGCTGGGGGACGTGAGCGGCCGGATCACGCTCAAGGCCGGACAGGTCGCGCTCACCTCCAGGCTCACCGCCCGCGACCTGCGCGCGGTCCTGGATTTCAACCAGTCGGAGCTGAAGGTCACCGATCTCGATGGGATGCTGGCGGGCGGCCGTGTCGCCGGCGACTTCGGTTTTGAACGCGGCGACGAGGGCGTAACCGCGCACAGCCACCTTAGAGTCAGCGATGTGGATGCGGCCGAATTGCTCGGCAACGGTACCGCAAGAGGGCCGTTGTCCGGCAAGCTGACGGCCGCCCTCGATCTCTCCGGCAGCGGGCGCAGCCCGATCGCGTTGATTGGCTCGCTCGCAGGCGCGGGAACCTTCGCCTTGCGGGATGGCAGCATCGCGCGCTTCGATCCGGTGGCATTCGATATCGTGACCCGCGCGGTCGATCAGGGCCTTCCGATCGACGCGATGCGGATTGGAGACCGCATGGAGACCGCGCTGGCGATCAGCGCGCTGCCGGTCTCGCTGGCGGAGGGATCGATCGCCGCCGCCATGGGACAATTGCGCCTCGTCGATCCGGTAGTGCAGGTCAAGGGCGCCGAATTGGCGCCCGCGGGCAGCATCGATCTCACCCAGAGCGCCATCGATGCGCGTTTGACCCTTTCAGGCCTCAAAGCCGCTGGCGCGCCTGCCGGCAGCCGCCCGGACATCTCGGTCAGCCTGAAGGGACCGATCGACGCGCCCAAGCGCACGCTCGATGTCGCCGCGCTCGCCAATTGGCTGGCGATGCGCGCGGTCGATCAGAAGTCAAAGCACGTCGATGCACTGGAGCAGGCCGCGCGCGAGCATGCGGACGATACGGGTGAGACGCCCGGCAGTCCGGTGGAACGCGATCCGAGCGATACGGCACCGGCGCCGCGCCCCGCGCGCCCCGGCTCGGTCGCGAGCCCGATCGGGCTGCCGCGCCAGCGTCCAGTAATTCAGGATCCGGCGGCAGCGGTCGCGCCCGACCCGCCGCCGCGCGTGCGGCGGCCCACCGTCGAGCAGGCTCCGAGCCTCCCGCCGCCGATCGACATCCGTCCAACGCCGCCGCCGCATGGGCCGCGTGGATAGGGCCGCCGGCCCCGGAAAACTTCAGAAGCAGGGAAATCCGTCAGCGGCGCGACCGGTTGTCGCACCCGGGGCGCAGATCCCGCGACCGCGCCTTGCCGACTTGCTTGATGGATGCGATCGAGAATCAGGCCGAGGCGGCCGACCGCGCCACCAACATCTCGTCGCGCGGTGCGGCTTGCAGACCGATCTCTTCGCTGAGCTGATTGCGGTAGAAGTCCAGCACGAACAGGCGCAGCGCCGACGAAAGATTGCCGTGCTGGCGATCCGCATCGATGGCAGCGACCAATTCGGACAAGGTGGCGTCGCGTCCGCTCGCGATCTCCTTGAGCCCCTTCCAGAATGCGTCTTCGAGACTCACGCTGGTCTTGTGGCCGGCGATGACGATGGAGCGCTTGACGACAGGCGATTTCATCCTTCGTCTCCCGTGTCGACCCGGTGCTTGTCGAGATCCCGGCGGGCCTTCGTGTCGCGCGCAGCATCGAGATTGCGCTCGGCCTTGCTACGGCCGTGCAGCAACCGATTGGCGGCTGCGTTTTTTTCGTCACGCAACCGTTTGGCCTGCTTGCGCGCCGCACGAAGCTTGATGACGTCACCCATCCAGAACTCGGTCATCGGGCTGTGAAGGCGTTTGGTCAGTAGTCCGTCCATGAACCTAAAATGCGCCCGTAGCGTGGCAACGAAAAGCGTTTCCATGCTCATCATTGCATGGAGAGTAGGCAACAGCACCCCGAATTTGGAATTTGATGGCGAATTTCGGGCAACCACAAACCTGCGCAATTTAGTCATATGCTTTCAGTTATCGCAGATAAGGCCACGCAATTTCCGCAAGCGCCAACGCGCGGCTTCGGTGGTAGCGGAATATGCTGGCCCGCGTGTTGGTCGAGCCGCATCAGCCCGGCCGGATCATCTTTTCAGGCCGCACCAGACGATCGAATTCCGCGGCCGAAACGTAACCGAGGCGGACCGCTTCCTCGCGCAAGGTCGTTCCCGCGGCATGCGCCGCCTTGGCGATCTCCGCTGCCCGCTGATAGCCGATGCGGGGAGCGAGTGCGGTCACCAGCATCAGCGAGCGCTCCATCAGCTCGCGGATGCGTGCCCGGTCGGCGCGGATGCCGGCGACGCAATTGTCGGTGAAGGACACGGCCACGTCGGCCATCAGGCGGACCGATTGCAGCATCGCGAACGCGATCACGGGCTTGTAGACGTTCAACTCGAAATGGCCTTGGCTGGCCGCCACCGTGATGGTCGTGGCGTTGCCGAACACCTGACAGCAAACCATGGTCACGGCTTCGCATTGGGTCGGATTGACCTTGCCGGGCATGATCGAGGAGCCGGGTTCGTTCTCCGGCAGGATCAGCTCGCCGAGCCCGGAGCGCGGACCCGAGCCGAGCAGCCGGATATCGTTGGCGATCTTGAACAGTCCGGTCGCGACCGATGTGAGCGCGCCGTGCGCGAACACGATCGCGTCATGGGCGGCGAGCGCCTCGAACTTGTTGGGCGCGGTCACGAAGGGCAGGCCGGTGAGGCCTGCTATTCTCCTGGCGACGAGCTTGGCGAACCGCGGCTTGGAGTTGAGCCCGGTGCCGACCGCGGTGCCGCCCTGCGCCAGCGGATAAAGCTGCTTGAGCGCCTGCGCCACGCGCACGCGTCCCGATTTCACCTGCGCCGCATAGCCGGAGAATTCCTGCCCGAGCGTCAGCGGCGTGGCATCCTGGGTGTGGGTCCGGCCGATCTTGACGATGCCGGCGAATTCCCGGCGCTTGCGCTCCAGTGCCGCGTGCAGGTGCGCCAGCGCCGGCAACAGGCAGCCGGTGATCTCGGCGGCCGCCGCGATGTGCATCGCGGTCGGAAAGCAGTCGTTCGACGACTGGCTCATGTTGACGTGATCGTTGGGATGCACCGGCGCATTGGTGCCCGGCTTGCCGCCAAGCATCTCGTTGGCGCGCGCCGCGATCACCTCATTCACGTTCATGTTGGTCTGGGTGCCGGAACCGGTCTGCCACACGACCAGGGGGAAGTGATCGTCGAGCTTGCCGTCGATCACCTCCTGGGCGGCGCGCACGATCGCCCTGGTGCGGCGGGCGTCGAGCGAGCCGAGCTCATGGTTCACCTCGGCGGCGGCCCGCTTGATGATGGCCAGCGCCCGGATCAGCGGGAGCGGCATGCGTTCGCCGCCGATGCGGAAATTGCGCAGCGAGCGCTCGGTCTGCGCCCCCCAATAACGGTCGGCAGGCACGTCGATGGGGCCGAAGCTGTCGGTCTCGACGCGCATCTTGCGGCGCGGTTCAGGCATTGCGGCTCTCGCTCGCGAAAGGTGATTGCTTCGTAGTGAATGATAACACGATTGCGACTCTGCAGGCCCCACCCGCGCTCTCCGGCAACGCTGAGGTTGCCGCCTGTCCAGGGCATTTTGCGAAGGAACTGGATTCCCGCGTACGCGGGAATGAGCGGAGAGCGACTACTTCGCTGGCGCCAGCACGGACGCATTCGCTCCGTGCACCGCATTCGGCGAGTGTAGCCCGCATTCCTTCTTCTCTTCCTGCTCCCACCACCAGCGGCCGGCGCGCTCGGGCTCGCCCGGCGCCAAAGCGCGCGTGCAGGGGGCACAGCCGATGGAGAGAAAGCCGCGGTCATGCAGGCTGTTGTAGGGAATCCGGTGATCGCGCACGAAAGCGGCCACGCGATCGCGCGTCCAGTCCAGGAGCGGGTTGAGCTTGAGCAGGCGACGCTGCGGATCAATCGCCGCAAAGCTCATCATCGCCCGATCCGACGACTGTTCGGCGCGCACCCCGGTCACCCAGGCGGAGGCACCCGCCAGCGCGCGTCCGAGCGGCTCGACCTTGCGCAGCCCGCAGCATCCCTGGCGCGCCTCGACCGACGAGCGGAAGCCGTCGATACCGTGGGCGGTAACCCACGCTTCGACGCTGCGGCGCTCAGGGAGCAGGGCGCGGATACGCTTTCCATAGTGCTGCTCGGTCTCGGCCCACACCTGATGAGTCTCCGGGAACAAGCGGCCGGTGTCGAAGGTCACGACCTCGATCGCGAGGTTCTGGCTGAAGATGGCATGTGCGATCGCCTGGTCCTCGAGACCGAAGCTGGTGGTGAAGACCACACGGCCCGGCACTGCGGCGCGGGCGGCCGCGAGCCGCTCGCCGAGGTCGAGCGCCCCATAGGTGTCCGCCAGCCGCGCCCCCGTGGCAGCGAGCGCAGCCAGGTCGGGAGTGGTCTCGCTCGGCAGATGTTGCGATCGGTCGTTCATGAGCCTGGGAACACTAGAGGCGATGCCTTGAGTAGAATATTCTTTCGTCAAGATTCAATAAGGGC
>DASYFD010000127.1:0-15169 GCA_036498625.1 Xanthobacteraceae bacterium
AACAATGCGAGCAAGACTTATGACGGGGTGGCGTTCAGCGGCGGCAACGGGGTCAGCTACAGCGGGTTCGTCCACGGCGAGACGGCCGCGGTCCTGAGCGGGACCATTGCGTATGGGGGTACTGCCCAGGGCGCGGTGGACGCGGGCGGCTACCAGATCACCGCGTCGGGACAGAGCGCGCAGAACTATGCGATCAGCTATCAGCCCGGCACCCTGACGGTGAACCAGGCGGCCCTGACCGTCACGGCGAACAATGCGAGCAAGACTTATGACGGGGTGGCGTTCAGCGGCGGCAACGGGGTCAGCTACAGCGGGTTCGTCCACGGCGAGACGGCCGCGGTCCTGACCGGGACCATTGCGTATGGGGGCAGCGCCCAGGGCGCGGTGGACGCGGGCGGTTACCAGATCACCGCGTCCGGGCAGAGCGCGCAGAACTATGCGATCAGCTACCAGCCCGGCACCCTGACGGTCAATCCGGCGCCGGTCACCGTGACGGCCTTAAGCGGCAGCTCGACCTACGGGGGGACACCGTCCAACCCGGGCTTGACCGCGACGGGTCTGCAGAATGGCGAGGGCCTGAGTGTTCTGACTGGGCTCGGCAATAGTTTTGGCATCACCAACCTGACCAATGCCGGCAGCTACGTGCTCAACGTGGTAGGCAAGCTGACCAACCCGAATTACATCGTGACTGTCACCAATCCAGGCACGTGGGTGGTGAACCCCGCGACGCTCACGTATGTGGCAAACCCAACAACCGCTCCCTCGGGCACCAGCGTCCCGACGCTCAGCGGAGTGGTGACGGGCCTGGTCAACGGCGATTCTCTTTCCTCGGTTGCTGTCGGGTCGCCTAACTTTGTGACCCCGGCCCCCGGCAACGCCCCCGGCGGGACCTACCCCATCGACGGCCAGGGCCTTACCGTCATCTCCAGCAACTACGTGCTGGTTCAGGCGCCGACCAATGCCACCGCTTTGACGATCAATCCGGGCAACAATATTGGCAACCCACCGACCACCGAGCCGCAGGTCCTTCAAAACCTCACCCAGAACATTTCACCCCCCTCGTCCCTCGGTAACGTGGTCAACATTCAGCCGCTCAATCCGCCGCCCGGGCCGCCGGGGCCACCCCACGGCGGAAATGAACCGCCACCTCCGCCGGGGGGCCTGCCACCGCAATTCGGGGCGAGGTTCTTCACGCCGCCACCGTTGGGCGAGACCCACTACCAAACCGATGAGCTGGTGCTGCAGATTCCGTCCAATATTCCGTTTTCCAGAGTTCAATCAGTCATGTCGCTTTTGGGACTGACCATTCTTGGAACGCAGAACCTGGGCCTGCTCGGCGTTACCTGCTACCGGGTGCACATCGACAATGGTGCCTCGATGGCCTCGGTGATCGAGCAGTTGGCGACTTACCAGATCATCGCGGGCGCGCAGGCGAACTACACCTTTTATACAACGCAAGGGCAGACCCTCGCGCAGGGGCAGGAGCCTGACCTGGCGAGCCTGAGCCAGGGCGAAGGCGACGCCGCCCAATACACCATCGGCAAGCTCGGATTGATCGACATCCACCGTCAGTTCAAGGGCGGCAATATCAGCGTGGCGGTGATCGATTCGCAGATCGATACCAAGCACCCCGATCTCGACGGCGTCGTCGCCGAAGAGTTCGATGCGGTCGGCGCGGCCGACACGCCCCATTCGCACGGCACCGGCATGGCGGGGGCGATTTTCGCGCATCGCAAGCTGATGGGCATGGCACCGTCGGCGCGCCTCTATGCGGTCCATGCCTTCTCGAGCGGTGCGGTCAGCGCCGAGAGCACCACCTTCAACATCCTCAAGGGCCTGGAATGGGCATCATCCAAGGGCGTGCGCGTGATCAATATGAGCTTCGCGGGCCCGCGCGATCCCTCGATGGAGCGGGCCCTCAAGGCGGCACACGACAAGGGCATCGTGCTGATCGCCGCCGCCGGCAATGCCGGGCCGAAGTCGCCGCCGCTCTATCCGGGCGCCGATCCCAATGTGATCGCGGTGACGGCGACCGACGCCAACGACAAGATCTTCACCGGCGCAAATCGCGGCCGCTACATCGCGGTGGCGGCGCCCGGCGTCGACATTCTGGTGCCGGCGCCTGACAATGCTTATCAGCTGACCACCGGGACCTCGGTCGCCTCCGCCGAGGTGAGCGGGCTCGTGGCGCTGCTGCTCGAGCGCAATCCCGATCTTGGGCCTGAGGATGTCCGCAAGATCCTTACCTCGAGCGCCCGGCGGCTCAGCGCCAAGGATCGGGACGACGATTTCGGCTCCGGCCTGATCGATCCGTCCAAGGCGATCCAGACCGCCGGCGAACTCAAGTCGCTCGATGCCACCGGCACGGTGTCGGCGCAGCCGGCGCCCGCGCGAGTGCCGTCGCCGGCCCGGCCCGTCGTGCCCGTGAGCCACCCTGGCGGCGCAACCGTCCCGCGGCCGGTGCGGTAGCGGGCGGATTGGGCGGCGCCAAACCAAGGTCATCGCAGGGCGCTCCTCGTTCTGGCCGGCCGCTTTCCTGCTTTCGGCCGGTATCTCAGGAAACAACACGCGGGCATCCATCCGATCCGCGCTTACGAAATCGAAAGCATTTTCGAAAAAAGCGCCTGTGGGTCCGCCGCAATGATGGAGATATCAAGCAAGAAATGCGACCGTTCTCGCCCCAGGAACGGGTCCAGCCCCAACAACAGGCCGACCATGAACAGCTTCGACGCGGTGGTCTACTTTGTCGCGCTTGTCGCCGTCATCACGGGCTTCAATTCCGGCCTGCTGCGCAGCATGGCCACGATCGTGGGCTACCTGGCCGCGATGCCGATCGCGATGGCGGCTACGCCGCGCCTGTCTCCCATGCTCGCCGACAAATTCGCCCCGCCGGGGGTGCAGAGCCCGCTCCTGTTCTTCGTCGTCTTCCTGGCGGTGGGCATCATTCTCGGCGCGCTGTTGCGCACCGCCATCAGCGAGACCGTCGGAGCGAGAATAAGCCTGCCCGACCGCCTAGCCGGCTCCATGCTCGGGGCCGGGCGCATCGCTCTGGTCGCCGTGACGATGGTTCTCATCTTCGACCGGATCATTCCGGCCGACCGCCAGCCGGCTTTCCTCACCGGCTCGCAGCTGCGGCCGATTCTGTTGATCGTCGGCCAGAAGGGCCTCAAATCCCTGCCGCCGGACGTCACGGCGTATATCGACCAGCTGAAGAAACAGCAGCGGATTTAGCAGGTTGCGCGGTTGCTACCCTATCGGTCACGTTGGAGTGTCGGCCATTGAAGTCCCGGCATTGATCGTGGCCCGGCCGCCATCATCAAATCGCGCCTGACAAGACTTGCGACCGACGGACGGGAATGACCGCGTTGATGCACGCGCCGCAAACGGGTTGCCGGGGCCATCGCTGACGGCGCCGCGGGCGGCCACAGCGCCGCGAACGGTGGGGCATCGGTTTCGGTGGCAACTTGGTAAGCTCCTGGCGGCGCGGGGGAGAGTCCAGCCCAAGACCGAGGTTTCCTGCACATGGATGCGCGACCTGCGAAGCTCGAGCTGCGGGCGATAACCCATGTTTTCGGGAGCGGCCGCGACATCGGCGTGACCGCGGTCGACGACGTCACGATCCACGTTCCGGACAACCGGTTCGTGAGCATCCTCGGACCCTCTGGCTGCGGAAAATCGACGATCTTCAACATCGTGGCCGGCCTCATCACCCCCTCGCGCGGTCAGGTCTATCTCGACGGCGTGAATATCAGCGGGATGGTGGGTTTCGTCGGCTACATGCTGCAGCGGGATCTCCTGCTGCCGTGGCGGACCGTGCTCGACAACGTGATCCTGGGCATGGAGCTGCAGAATGTTCGGAAGGGCAGGGCGCGTGAGCGGGCGCTGCCCTATCTGCGCCGCTACGGGCTGGCCGGCTTCGAGCGGCAGTATCCGGCCGCGCTCTCCGGCGGCATGCGGCAGCGGGCGGCGCTGCTGCGGACGCTGCTGTACGACACCGAGGTGATCCTGCTCGACGAGCCCTTCGGCGCGCTCGACGCGCAGACGCGCGCCCAGATGCAGCAATGGCTCCTGCAGATCTGGGCCGATTTCAACAAGACCATCGTCTTCATCACCCACGACGTGGAGGAGGCGGTCTACCTGTCGGACCAGGTCGTGGTGATGACGCAGCGCCCCGGCCGCATCAAGGCGGTACTGGATGTTCCGATCCCGCGTCCGCGGGAGCCGGCGATACTGCTTGATGCGACCTTCATCACGCTCAAGCAGCGCTGTCTCGAGCTGCTGGCCTACGGGCAGGACGCCGGCATGCCGCACGATGCTGGCGCGAACGGCGTCCCGGGAGGGGCTTGAGCATGGGGATGGATCGACCGGCGAGCGCGCCGAACGAGGCCGCGAAGCGACCCCGCCCGCGCGGCCGCATGCTGCGCGTGGAGCGGCGCTGGCCGCTGTGGCAAACGCTCACCTGGCAGGTGGGCATCGTCATCCTCGTGAACGGGCTTTGGGAACTCTCGGCGCGGCGCGGCTGGATCGACCCGTTCTATTGGTCCTATCCCTCCCAGATCGGCGCCAAGTTCGCGGTCTTCGTCGCCACCGGCCAGGCCCTGGTCGATACCTCCTTCACCTTCGAGGCGACGATCCTGGGCTTCGTGTTCGGAACGCTGATCGGGGCGCTCATCGGCCTGTCCTTCTGGTGGTCGAGCAACTACACCTCGGTGGCGCAACCTTTCCTTATCTGCTTCGAGGCCACGCCGAAGCTGGCGCTGGCTCCGATGATCGTCATCGTGTTCGGCATCGGGCTCGCGTCCAAGGTGGCGATCGGCATCGCGCTGACCATGATCGTAACCACGCTGACCACCTTCACCGCGGTGCGGGCGGTGGATACGGATTCGGAGAAGCTGCTCTATTCCCTGGGGGCCTCGCGCTGGCAGGTGTTCACCAAGCTGGTGATCCCTTCCGTCCTGCCGTGGATCGTTTCTTCCTTGCGCATCAACATCGGTCTTGCCCTGACGGGTGCGGTGATCGGGGAATTCGTTTCCTCGCAGCACGGGCTCGGGCGGCAGATTCTCTATGCCGGCCAGATCTACGACGTCGCCCTGATCTGGGTTGCGGTCGGGGTTTTGGCCACTCTTTCGGTTGCAATGTACATCGCGGTCGGACAGGTCGAGAGGCTCCTTCTCAAAGGCCTCACGCACGGTACAATCCCCCGCTAGAGTGGTTTCACATAGACCGGAAAGAGAAACCGCTCTAGCATTTTTGCGTTGTCGCATTTTTGGACGGAAAACCGGATTCCACCCCCGCCTCCGCGGGGGCGGGCATTTTCCCGAAAATGCTCCAGAGCTTCTGCACCACTGGGAGGGAAAAATGCGCCGATTGATCCAGCCTTCGTTGGCAAGAGTGCTGTGCGCGCTGCCGGCGCTTGCGACGCTCGCCGTGTTTCCCTGCTCGAGCCAAGCCCGCGACGTGGTGCTGGCGGAGCCGGTGCATTATGTCGGCTTCCTGCCGATCTACGTCGCCCAGAAGAAGGGCTATTTCAAAGACGAGGGGATCGACCTGCAGATCTCGACCATGGACGGGGCGGCGATGATTCCCTCGGTGGTGTCCGGGCAGGCCTTCGGCCTGACCGCCTCGGTCGACCGCAATGCGCAGGCCAAGGTCGGCGGCAAGGAGGTGAAGGCGGTCGTCAACCTCAACGGGCGGGCGAACATCTATCTCATGGCGCGCAAGGACCTGATGCCGATGCAGGGCGATATCGCGAGCTTCCTCAAAGGCAAGCGGATCGCCGTCACCGCCTTCGGCGGCACGCCCAACAACATGCTGCGCTACCTGCTCACGCAATGGAAGCTGGAGCCCGGAAAGGACGTGACCCTGGTCGAGGTCAATTCGCAGCCCGTGGTTCTGGTGACGGTCGGCGCCAATCAGGCCGACGTGGGCGTCTCGGCGGAGCCGTTCATCTCGCAGGGTGTGGGCAAGGGCGTCTGGGGGCAGCCGATCTACGCCGCCAAGGATCTCGGACCCTATGCGGATACGGCGATCAGCGTCAGCGGCGACAGCATCCGCAAGGAGCCGGCGCTGGTGCGGGGCCTGGTCAAGGCGGTGATGCGCGGGCTGGTCTACACCAACGGCCATGCCGCCGAGATGGTGGATTTCGCCAGGGCTGAATTTCCGACCGCCTCGCGGGAGGATCTGCAGGCTTCGCTCGATCGGACCTTTGCAGACCACGTCTACAGCACGGACGGCTTTATTCCGCCGGAGGCCTGGACCACCGGCGAGGCCGTGGTCCGCCAAGCCGGCATCCTCAAGCAGGCGGTGGGCTATGACGAGGTCATCGACATGCAATTCGTCAAGGACGTGCAGAAAGAGCTCAATTCCAAATAGCGCTGCCGGCGGCATTCCGCCCGCCAGCAAGCGGCCATGTTTCCACCTAGCCGCAATACCCCAGGCGCGATCAGCCATCGCAGGAGCCGACCATGCCAACGTCCCGCGATGAGACCGATCAGCAGAGCGCCGCGAACTATTTCTGGCACCCGATGGGGCATCCGGCGGAGGCGTTGACCAAGCCGCCCCGAACGATCGTCAGCGCGGAAGGCATCTACATTACCGACCAGGACGGCAACCGCCTGCTCGATGCCACCAGCGGACAGCTCGCCAATGTCACGCTCGGCTACAGCGCGACCGAGATCAAGCAGGCGATCGCCGCCCAGCTCGAGGTGCTGCCCTATTACGCCGCGTTCCGCGGCACCACCAACCGCCCGGCGGAGGAATTGTCGCGCACCCTGATCGAGGATTGGTTCGCCGCCGATGGGATGGCGCGCGTCTTCTTCTGCTCCGGCGGCGGCGACGCGGTGGATACGGCGATGCGGCTGTCGCGGCAATACTGGAAGATCCGGGGCGCGCGCGACCGTTACAAGTTCATCGCCCTGCGCAACGGCTACCACGGCACGCATTTCGGCGGGGCATCGCTCAACAGCAAGGCCGCCGTCCGGCGGAATTACGAGCCGCTGCTGGCCGGGGTGTTCCATATCCCGAGCCCGTGGACCTACCGCAATCCATTCGACGAGCAGGATCCGCAGCGTCTCGGCGAGCTGTGCGCCCGGATGCTGGAGGAGGAGATCGTGTTCCAGGGGCCGGACACGGTCGCGGCGTTCATCGCCGAGCCGGTCACCTCGGCCGGCGGGCTGGTGGTTCCGCCGCCGAACTTCTGGCCGCGGGTGCGCGAGATCTGCACCAGATACGGCGTGCTGCTGATTGCCGACGAGGTCATAACCGGATTCGGCCGCACCGGCTTCGAGAGCGGCTCGCGCGGATGGGGCGTCAAGCCCGACATGATGACCACCGCCAAGGCGATCACCAGCGGCTATTTCCCCCTGGGGGCGACCCTGGTCAACGGTATGGTGGCCGAGGCATTCGAATCGAGCAAAGACGGTTTCGGCCTGATCGGTCACGGCTACACCTATTCGGGCCATCCGGTCGGCTGCGCCGCCGCGCTCGCGAGCCTGCGGCTCGCCCGTAAGCGCCGGGTCTGGGACAACGCCCGCGCGCGCGGGGACGAGCTCATGGCCGGTCTCCAGCGCCTGCATCAGAAGCACGCGATCGTCGGCGAGGTCCGCGGCAAGGGCCTGATGGCCTGCATCGAGCTGGTGTCGGACCGGAAATCCAAGGCGCCGATCCAGCCCGCGATGACGGCGCGGATTCTGGAGGCCATCATGGCCGCCGGCGTGATGGTGCGGGTATCCGAAAGCAGCATCGGCCTGGCGCCGCCATTGATCGTCGAGACCGCGGATGTGGAGCGCATCATCGAAGCGGTCGATTCCGGCCTGTCGAAGTGCGCATAGCCGGACTTTCGGGACCGCTCACGAATTTTGCGCTCGAACGCGGCTCGTGGCCTGCGCCAGCGGCTGCTGCAGCCCCCCTGGTTAATCAAGCAACAACAATTCCACGCCAATTAGTACGCGCCCCGAGACCGAATATTGTCGATTTTCCGCCCACAAAGGAGCATGTCAATCTTATCGATCGCCACATCGGGAATGGTCGCCGCCAGCCGTCGCCTGGAGGTGTCGGCCAGCAATATCGCCAATCTCGAAAGCAACGGCCCGCTGCCGGGTGCGCCGAATGCAGGCGGATATCCTGCCGCCTATGCGGCCCAGCGGGTCGATCAGGTCGATGTCGCCGGCGGCGGCACGCTCGCCACGGTGACGACAGCCTCGCCCGGCACCGTAGCCGGCTATGATCCGACGGCGCCCTATGCCGACAAGAACGGGATGGTCGCGGTACCCAATGTTGATCTCGTGAACGAGACCCTGCAGCAGATCACCGCCCGCGAAGACTTCCAGCTCAACGCCAAGGTCATCCGGGTCGAGACGGAGATGATGAAGGCGCTGCTCGACATCAAGGTCTGACGAGAACAGATCGCCTTTCCTGCCTTGCCGCGGCTCATCCGCCCGCCGGCGGTCGGAGCCGGAAGCCCATCCGATCCAGAAAATTGCGGCCCGCACGGTGTCGACCTGGGTGCCGTTATGGCTGCCCTGCCAGATAGGCTGTCAGGCCGACGCCGGCCGATGCGCCCGCAGGAACGAGCGTATCTGGCGCACCGCCAGGGGTATCCGCTCCTTGGGCTCCTTCCACGGGAACATGCTCACCTCGGCCTTGGGCGCCAGCATCGCGGCCTCCATGGCGACCGCATACGGATGCGGCGGGATGTCATCCGGCAGGATCAGCACCGGCGTCTGGCAATTGCGCACGAAATCGCGCGTCACGGTGAAGACGAAATCGGGGTTGGTGCGGTACATCCTGGTCAGGAATTTGTCGACCATCTCCATGGTGATCTCGGGCCGGCGGGCGGTCAGTGCCGGACCCCAGATCTTCATGTTGCCTTCGTAGAACAGGTCCCGCGCCTCCGGACGCGATCCGCTGGGCTGCGCCAGCACGGCCGCGACCACACGGTCAGGGGCCCGCCGCAGCAGGTTCCAGACCAGCGGGCCGCCGATGCAGAAGCCCATCACCATGAACTTGTCGACGCCCAAGTGGTCCAGCAGGCCGAGCTGGTCATCGGTATAGGAATCCCAGGGCCGGTCGCTCTCGAGCGGGCCGGTGGACTGGCCGCCGGTGGCATTGCGCAGGTCCGACACGATGCAGCGGTACTCCGCCTTGAACTCATCGATCGGGTTGAAAGGCCCGGTGCTCATGCCTGCGATCGTCGAGTTCAAGCCGCCGCCGGGAATGAGCAGCAACGGGAAGCCGGAGCCGGCTTCCTCATAGCGGATGCGAACGGCGCCTTTTTCGTAGAAGGACGGGCCTTGCCCGGTCTGCTGCGCAAACACGCGCGATGTCGCGGCCACTGTCGCCGCGGCGCCCGTCGCCAGAATGTTGCGTCTGATCGGATCCATGATCGGTGCCCTCCTTGAACTTGGCGATGGCCAGTGCGTGCGGCTCGAAGGTATCCGTGGTGCGCAACTTTAGCACAGGTTTCCCGGCTCTGAAGGGGCCGGATGCCTGGCTCCGGCACGGCTTGGACGAGCCGATCAGCGAGGGACATTTGCCGGGGTGTGAACCGCCCTTGGCGAACATCGTCATTGCCCGAGCGGCGCCATGACGTAATCGCCTGCCCCCTGCGGCGGGCTGCTCGTTTCACGGAACCGAAATTGCCGCATGCCGCCGATGGAAAAAAGCCCCGCCAAACGCACGCCGGCGGGGCCCAAGTCTAGGGAGGAAACGCCCAAAGAGGGGGAGAGGGATAACTCCGTCCTCTGGGGACGCGCGCATCTTGCCGGCGGAAAGGGACCGCGTAAATCAGCCTGACGTACCGGGCCGTAAGTCCTATGGGCACGCCATCGCGCCGTTGGCTTAAGGGGCCCCTATCCCCGAGGAGCGGGGGACGCGGAGCTCGGCGTGGAGAGCATCTCTCGTCTTGCCGAAGCGGTTTGGCTGATCGGCCAGCTCTCCATGGAGAGCAAAGAGGGGCGGCAGGTGGGGCCTACTTCGCAGCCTTTTTTGCCTTTGGAGTCTTAATGCCATTCGGCTTGTGCTTCACGAGACTGAAGGCGGTCATTAGCAGGCCGGCCTTCTTTTCTTTGTCGGCCGGGAGGTCGGTGACGACGACGGTGGCAGAAAATGGTTCGTCCCCGGGGTTTCGGCGGAAAACGTAGAACCGGGTGCGTGTCATCTTGGGAATGACCGTGCCGTCGCCCTTGTACAATTCGGCGGTATCATCCTTCGTGATGACGTGAACGTAAACATCGTGCGCGCTGGTGTCGGAGCAGAGAACGGAGCTGTCCTTGACAATGCCACGGACCACTTCGCGGTTCGTACTGGTCAAAGTGATGGTCTCGCTCATCAAAACCCCCCGGATCAGTGGTGCCTCGCCAACCGAGGCGCAGCCGGCGCCAAGCGCGGCCGGTGACATCCGCCCCGAATTCTTTTGGATAGTACTCAACCACAGAGAGAGTGGCAAGCCCCTGACCAGCACCGGTCGAACAACCTGTGGGATCGAGCAATATTCAAAGACAGGAATGACGCATCATCGATTGAGGAGGATCGCATAGCGTTCTTTTCGTCGCTCGCGCTGCTAGCGAGATTGCCAAAGAGTGGAGGCCGCAATGAATGTCCGGCTTGGCCTGCGCTTGGTACGCGGACGAAAAATCCATCGGAAAGATCTACCAAGGCTCGCGCGGTATTTGGTGTGCTGTGACTATCGACCCTCGGCCGGTTGTAAACCGTTTCGGCATCTGAGCTACGCGATGTCGTCGGGATTGCCGCGCCTCGAAATCGATGCAATTCGCCACCCATGGACAAGGAAGACGGGATGCGCACGTTCTTAGCCGGAATTCTGGTGCTCTCCGGGACCTTCTCCGGTGCCATCGCCGCGCAGCGCGAAGTAGGTCCACGCTCATGTAGTCAACAGCGGGACAGCTGCGTTTCATATCGCCTGAGGAGGGGGCCGTTCGGATCGGAGGGGCTCTGCGTCAGCGTGTTCAATGCTTGCATGAAATCGGGAGTTTGGGACGCGACGGCTGCATGTCCTTACGGTGGCACGCGCATCGCCCGGATGGTTCGTCAGTAGCGATCACCGCCCACGCCGGATGACGGCTGGTCTCTCATCAAGAAATGGTGCAAAGCCCTCGTTGAGCAGCTTCTCACTCCCGATCGCGCCGCGGTCATCTGGAAAAAGGCGACGTTGGCCCAAGGCCAACATCGTTATGTTGATTATGCTGATGCCCAATCCGCGCTGGCCGGAGGCCAACATGCCAAAGCCGAGCAGCTCGGGCGACTGATCGAACGCGTGATCGAGGACGACGAGGCGTTTCTCGCCGCACACCCGACGCGTCGACCAAGGCGCAACACCGAGGCCGGAGCCTGACATCATCCCCAAGGCGCGGGGACTGGGAGGTTGACCGTCCCCCAGTTCCCCGCGCTACGCCCCGCCCTCGTTTCTATTTTTCGTTATTGGGCAAGAGCTGTTCTACGCGATCGGCCGTGCGCTCATGCGTCTCTGCAATTCGAAGCAAAAGCTGCTTGGTCACTTCCTCGGTCGCATAATCTGCTCTGGCGCGGGCTTTCGCAGCTAGATCACGCCAAAATTGCGGGTCAGAAACGGGCTGCTCGGGCATGCCGGGCGTCATATGCGCCAGCTTCCAACAGGCGTCTTGTTGTTTTGCGCCAAAGCCTTGTCGCCGCGTGCCAACTTCAAGGCCGGCGACCGTTGCCCGCGGGTCGGGCCACGCTTGCCCCGCGACCACATAGCCCCCACCTAATCTTGGTCCTACAAAACAACCCGGAGACTAAGATGAATGGAAAACGGGCTTTCGTCGCGATTGCGGTCGCCACCGCCTTGGGCTTGTTCGGCACTTCTTCGGCGTGGTCGTCCTTCGACCACAGTCGCAATAAGGGTGGGTTTGTGAAGCCGTGCAGCCTGGATGGAGTGAATCCGGTCTATCACCCCGACATTTTTGGCAATCCCGCGTTGGCCAGGGCATATTATGGTTTTGTGCAATCGCGAGACGGTGCTTGGCACGTGATGCCCAATTGTCGGATATTTTGAACTGTCGAACCCCGCCGTCAACTAGCCAGGGGACTCGCCCGGTTTGCCATTCGAGATCGGCCGCACCTGTGCCGCGCGCCGGGCCGGACTCACCCTTCGGTCAGAGCCTTCCGTTCGGGACCCGGACGACGATCATGTCGGTGGCGGCGTCCTGTCCGAACTTTCCTTCATCAAACAACTCGCTCGCTAACATCTCAAGAATCTGACGATATCGATCGAATAATTTTTCCCTCTCCAAGCCTTCTTTTCACTTCATCGCGCATCGCACGTTCCCGCAATGCAAGGTCGCTCACCTGTCCCCAGATGATCCTCTTGCCGTCATCCGTGAGCGGAAACCGGATATTCTGAATATCGACGAAAGACGGCTGATGGTTGTTGCTTCGTCTCAGGGGCATGTGTTGGCCTATGGCTTGGTAGTTGGCTTCTGCATGCGCCAGTCCATTGCCTTGAGCATGCACCGTGCGGCAGTTGGATAGGTTTCATCCCGGCCAAGCTCTTCTTGAAGTTCGCGATAGCGGCTCAGGCTGCTGAGATAGAGAAAAATGTGGTCCGCGACAGGATCATTTTTCAGCTCGCTGCTGAAGCGGGTCACGTGTTCAAAGACCTGCCCCACTGAGTAACCGTCGTGCGCAATGTCGGGCTCCTCGGGGCGCCAACCGTTGATGAAATGGCGCACCGCCCAATCGAACCTCCGCTTCCACTCGTCCTTGATCTCGGGCAATTCCTCCGCCATGGCATATCCGCTCCAAATTTGCCGGTTGTTGCCACCAGCATTGCCAAAGCAGAATTGTGGGATGATTTTTTTGGTGGTGTCGGCCGGCCTAAGTATCTGAAATTACTTGGCTCCCCGGGCCGGATTCGAACCAGCGACCAACCGGTTAACAGCCGGTTGCTCTACCACTGAGCTACCGGGGAACATCGCGCTCAATGCTTGCGATGTGCGGCTATAACAAACGGGCCACGAAATGCAAAGCGGCAACACGAGCGCTGGCGATGTGGGGCGGCAAGCGGTGGTTCACCGAAACGGGCCGCCACCCGCCGCCGGCGAATGCCGGCCCCGCGGCGCAGGGCGCGCCCGTTATGGCGCTTGACGATTGGCGCCGCCGGGCGCCCGGTGGGCAGATACCCCCTAGCTCAGGCTTCGACGCCCTTGAACACGGCCTGGGCCAAGCCCTCGCGGCTGAGGCCGCGGCGGGCGAGCTCGGTATCGGACATCTGAGCCAATGATTCAAAGCGCGCGGCGGTTGCGTGGGCTTCCTGAACCGCGTCGAAGAATCGTCCAAGGGCATAGAGAGCAGCGATGACGCTGTGGAGCGGGCGGGTAATCAGCAGACTGAACATCGGAATCCTTCCAATTCGAGCGAATCCATTGACCTCTATATAATCTGGTATTCCACAGTAATCACTGTGAGTTATTGCATGGCAGCAATTGTTCGCTGCATAGCATAATAAGCATATGCTAACCATTGTTCGGCAGCCTGATTCGGTTTGCGAGAGCCGGCGATTCGGCCGCCGCAACCGCGAAGCCTGATCGGGGTGGATCGCACGGCCTGGCTGCGAAGCATGCCGGGGGCGGGGTCCCGAAGGCTCCGCGCAGGCCTGAGGGTGGGCCTCGGCGGCGCCACTGATGACCACCGCCCGTTGTCTTAAGCGTGATCGATTGCCCCACTTTTGCGCAGTCGCGCCTCGTCCAGAGACGCTATAGACGCTATATATGACACCGGCGTTGAGACGTCCTTGGAGGGTCGAGCCGTTGATTCCACCTTTTGGCGATAAACTGAAGGGAACGAGCGGGTGGCGAGATGGCGGATGGCAGGCGAGCGCCGTCCCGGAGAACCCGCTGATTATGCGCAAGGCTCCGCGCGTCCGGGCTGCGGTCCTCAAGACGACTCTCGTTCTGCTCGGCGCCAGCGCGGGCGTGGCCCTGGTGCTGCTGGCGACCCGGCCGCCCGCCATCTCGTTCGGGCTCACGGCGCGCGCCGCCTCGGGAGCCACTGCGGCCCCCAATGCGGAAACCTACCGTCAGCTCCAATTGTTCGGCGACATCTTCGAGCAGGTGCGCGGCCACTACGTCGACAAGCCGGACGAATCCAAGCTGATCGCCTCGGCGGTCAACGGCATGCTGTCCGGCCTCGACCCGCATTCGAGCTATATGGACGCCAGCAATTTCCGCGACATGCAGGTGGAGACCAAGGGCGAGTTCGGCGGGCTCGGCATGGAGGTCACCCAGGAGGATGGCCAGGTCAAGGTAGTGACGCCGATCGACGACACGCCCGCCGCCAAGGCCGGCATTCTGGCCAACGACATCATCACCCAGCTCAACGGCGAGTCGATCCAGGGTCTCAGCCTCGACCAGGCGATCGAGAAGATGCGCGGCCCGGTGAACACCACGGTCAAGCTGATGATCAAGCGCAAGGGCCAGGACAAGCCGATCGAGATCTCGATCACCCGCGCCGTCATCCGGGTGAGCTCGGTGCGCTCGCGCCTGGAGGGCGAGGATGTGGGCTATATCCGCGTCACCCAATTCACCGAGCAGAGCACCGAGGGGCTGGTGAAGGCGATCGGCGACATCACGGCGCGTTCCGGCGACAAGCTCAAGGGCTTCGTCCTCGATCTGCGCAACAATCCGGGCGGTCTCCTCGACCAGGCGATCTCGGTCTCCAATGCATTCCTCAAGCGCGGCGAGATCGTCTCCATCCGCGGCCGCGAGCCCGAGGACATGCAGCGCTTCGAGGCCAAGCCCGATCCGGGCGATCTCACCAAGGGCAAACCGCTGATCATCCTGATCAACGGCGGCTCGGCATCGGCGTCGGAGATCGTCGCCGGCGCTTTGCAGGACCATAGGCGCGGAACGCTGATCGGCACGCGCTCGTTCGGCAAGGGATCGGTGCAGACCATCATCCCGCTCAGCCCGACCGACGGCGCGCTGCGCCTGACCACCGCGCGCTACTTCACCCCCTCGGGCCGCTCGATCCAGGCGCTGGGCATCACCCCGGAGATCGAGCTGCCGCAGGACGTGCCGGACAACCTCAAGGGCGAGGCCGAGCTCGGCGGCGAGGCGTCGTTGCGCGGGCATCTCAAGGCGCAGGGTGAGGAGGAGAAGGGATCGCAGTCCTACATCCCGCCCGATCCCAAGGA
>DASYFD010000128.1:0-17271 GCA_036498625.1 Xanthobacteraceae bacterium
GGCGGTGTGGTCCATGGTGTACTCGCCGCCGTCGAGCGGCACCTTCTTGAAGTAGGCGCGATATTCCTTGGCCACCTTGGTGATGGCGGGCAGATCGCCGGTGAGACCCGACACGTGCGGGTCGAAGCTGGTCAGATAGTCCTTGAGCACGCTCTGGGTATCGCGTTCCGGATCGACCGTGATGAACACGGCGCGGGTGCGGTCAGCTTCAGGGCCGAGCACGTGCATGATCTGGGATATGTCGAACAACGTAGTCGGGCACACGTCCGGGCAATGGGTAAAGCCGAAGAAAACCAGCGACGGCCGGCCCTTCAAATCCTCCTCGGTGACGGTGCGGCCATCCTGATCCATCAGTCGGAACGGGCCGCCGATGGAGGCCGCCTGGGGCACGTCACGCCCCATATGCTCGCGCACCAGCACCAGGACGCCGAGCGAGAGCACCAGGCCGGCCACGAAGGCGGCCAGCATGGTGAGGAGGCGGATATGGCGAAGGGTCATGGTCGGTCGCTCTCCACCGCTGCGCTCAGAAGCACGCCGCGATCCCGGCCAGGATCGTTTCGTAGAACACTGCCGTGCCGTAATGGGCCCACAGCGCCAGCGTGCCGGCGATCAG
Source organism: Xanthobacteraceae bacterium (assembly GCA_036498625.1). GTDB lineage: Bacteria > Pseudomonadota > Alphaproteobacteria > Rhizobiales > Xanthobacteraceae > VAZQ01. Next base: position 614 of record DASYFD010000128.1, read on the forward strand.
CAGCACCACGGCCGCCGTCACCGCCGCCAGCGGGCGGGAAAATCGTGGCGTCGGGGCGGCCACGCCATCGGGCATCGGGGTTCTGGCCAGCATACCCTTCAGATAGGCCCGATGCGGCCGTCAGACAATACGGGCGCTTAGTGACGCGAACGCGGGGTGGCACGGCTCCCCTCTCCCCGCGTGCTGGGAGAGGGCGGCATGGCACCTAAGGAAATCCAAGAATCGGTGCGGTGAGGGGGCGTTCCCACAAGCTCAGACTCGCGGAAGGGCCCCCTCACCGGGCCGAGACTGGAATTTCCCTCGATGGGCGTCGCCCTCTCCCCGCACGCGGGGAGAGGAGAGCCGACGTGCGCGCGGTCTTCGCGGCGACGCGCCCAATGCTCATTCCGCCGCCCGAAGCTGCCCGAGCGCGGCCTCACGATCCTGCTCCGGCTCCTGCGCCGCGCGCCGCCGCCGGCCGAGCTTGCTCAGATAAATGTAAATCACCGGCGTCGTATACAGCGTCAGGAACTGCGACAGCATCAGCCCGCCCACGATGGCGATGCCGAGCGGGCGGCGCAGCTCGGAGCCGGCGCCGGTGCCGAGCGCGAGCGGCAGGCCGCCGAGCAGCGCCGCCATGGTGGTCATCATGATGGGGCGGAAGCGCAAGAGACAAGCCTCGTAGATCGATTGCTCGGGCGCAAGCCCGCGCGTGCGCTCGCCCACCAGGGCGAAGTCGATCATCATGATGGCGTTCTTCTTCACGATGCCGACCAGGAGGATCATGCCGATCAGGCCGATCAGCGAGAAGTCGTAGTTGAGCAGCATGAGGGCCAGGAAGGCGCCGACCCCGGCCGACGGCAGGGTCGAGAGAATGGTGATCGGATGGATGAAGCTCTCGTACAGGATGCCGAGCACGATATAGACCGCGATGATGGCGGCGGCGATCAGGTAAGGCTGGGTGGCAAGCGAGGTCTCGAACACCTTGGCGGAGCCCTGATAGACGGCGGTGAGCCCCACCGGCTTGGCGCTGGTGCGCTCCACATTCGCGATTGCGGTCAAGGCGTCGCCCAGCGAGTGCCCCGGCGCCAGGTTGAACGACAGCGTCACCGAGGGAAACTGATCCTGGTGATTGATCGTCAGCGGCGATACCGAGATGTCGGCTCTGATCAGCGACGACAACGGCACCATCTGGCCGGTGCGCGTCGAGCGGACATACAGCTTCTCGAGTGAGGACGCATCTTCCTGGAAGCTCGGGTCGACCTCGAGGATGACCTTGTGCTGATCGAGCTGGCCGAACACGGTGGCGACGTTGCGCTGCCCGAATGCATCGTACAACGTGTCGTCGATGGCTTGCGGCGTAATGCCGAACCGGCCAATGGCGTCGCGGTCGATCTTCATCAGCATGCGCGGAGCGGTGGCCTGCAGATCGCCGGTCACGTCCGCCAGCTCCGGCAGGGCGGCCAGCTTGGCCAGCATGATCGGCGCCCATTTGAACAGCTCGGCGACGTCGGGATCCTGCAAGGTGTATTGATATTGGGTCTTGCTGACGCGCGCCCCGATCTGCACGTCCTGGCGGGCCTGACCGAAGAACGCGATCCCCGGAACGCTCGCGGTAGCCCTTCGAAGCCGGGCCACGGCCTGGGTGGCGGTCGCGGTTCGCTCGCTCATCGGCTTGAGCGCGATCATCATGCGGCCGGTATTGACGGTCGGATTGGCGCCAACCCAGTAGTACACGTCCTGCACGTCACGATCCGCCATCACGACTTTCGCAATTTCATGCACGCGCTCGACCATCGATGTGTATGAAACGTCCTGGGCCGACTCGACGGTGCCGGATAGGATTCCATTGTCCTGTTGAGGAAAAAATCCCTTTGGTATCACCACATACAAGTAGACGGTGGCGGCCAGGGTCGCAGCCATCACGGCCATCATGAAAAGCCGGTGTCGCAGCGCCCAGCGCAGCGAGACGTCGTAAACGCCGAGGGAGCGTTGGAACGCGGCCTCGAGAAGCTCGACGATGCGCCAATCCCGACCGCCTTCCGGGTTGGGTCGCAACAGCCAGCCGCACATCATCGGCGTCAGCGTGAGCGACACCACCCCCGACATGATGATCGCCATGCTCACCGTGACCGCGAACTCGCGGAACAGGCGTCCGATCAGCCCGCCCATGAGCAGCAACGGGATGAAGACCGCCGTCAGCGACATGGTCATGGACACGATCGTGAAGCCGACCTCGCGCGCCCCGACCAGCGCCGCCTCGAGCGGGCGTTTGCCGCCCTCGATGTGACGGATGATGTTCTCCACCATGACGACCGCGTCGTCGATGATGAACCCGACCGCGATGGTCAACGCCATCAACGATACGTTATCGATCGTATAGTTGAAGAGGTACATGACGGCGCAGGTCGACAGCAGCGACACCGGGATGGTTACGCTCGGAATGACGGTGGCGCGGACGCGGCGCAGGAACAGAAACATGACCAGCACGACCAGACCGATGCTCATCGCCATGGTGACCTGCACGTCGTTGACGGACGCGCGAATCGTCTGGGTCCGGTCGCCCAGAACCTTCATCCTGATGGAAGGGGGCACTGTGCGTTGCAGGCCGGGCAATGCATCCTTGATGAGCTCGACGGTCTGATTGATGTTGTAGCCGGGCTGTTTGTCGATATCGATGATCACCGCCCGCTGCCCGCCGAGCCACGCGGCCTGCCGAATGTCCTCGACGCCGTTGATCGCCTTGCCGACGTCGCGAATCCGCACCGGCGCACCATTGCGATAGGCGATGATCACCGACTCGAAGGCCGAGGCGTCGAAAATCTGGTCGGTGGTATCGAGGGTCAGCGATTGCTTGGGGCCGTCGAGCGTGCCCTTGGGAGCGTCGACCGTCGCGGTTCCGATCACCGCGCGAACGTCCTCCAGGCCAATTCCCATGGCCGATGCGACCGTCGGATTGATCTGGATCCGCACTGCCGGCTTCTGCTGGCCGTGGAAATCGACGACTCCGACGCCGCGAATGCGGGATATGCGCGGGGCCAGATAGTTCTCGACATAGTCGTCGACCGCCGAGATCGGCAGGTCCGCGGAGGTCACGGCGATCGACATCAGCTGCGCATCGGCCGGATTCGCCTTCTCGTAGGTCGGCGGACTCGGCAGATTCTTGGGCAGGTCGCCGCCGGCCGCGTTGATCGCGGTCTGGACGTCCTGCGCGGCGGCGTCGATGTTACGGTTGAGGTCGAACTCGACCTGGATGGCGGTATGGCTGAGCGAGCTGGTAGAGCTCATGGCGGTGACGCCGGAGATCAGCGACAGCTGCCGCTCCAGCGGCCCGGCGACGGACGAAGCCATGGTCTCGGCATTGGCGCCCGGCAGGTTCGCGGAAATTCGAATGGTGGGGACATCGACTTGCGGCACACCCGCGATCGGCAGCACGAAATAGGCCACCAGGCCGACCAAGGTCACGCCGATCATCAAGAGCGTCGTCGCGATGGGTCGAACGATGAAAGGTGCCGAGATATTCATCGGTTGATCCTGCGCCCAAGTCAGCCGGGCGAGCCGCCCGTACTGGCCAGCACCTCGACGATGCTGCCGGCCTCGATCCGGTACTGCCCGTCGGTCACTACCAGGTCGCCGGGCTGCAGACCGTCAGTGATGACCGCCGATATCTTGTTCACGACGCCGGTCTTGATCGTCCGCTTCTGCACTTTGCGATCCGGCCCGACGATGAACGCATAGGGACCGTCAGGCCCGTACTGGACCGCCGTCACCGGCACGGCGATCACACCCCGAAGGATCTCGAGCCGGACGCGAACATTGACGAATTGCCCCGGCCATAGCAGTTCCTCGGTGTTGTCGAATATGGCCTTGTAGTTGATGGTCCCGGTCGTCGCATTGATCGCATTGTCGATGACGGCGAGCTTGCCGGCGGCCAGATCGCGGCCACCGGAATCCAGAGCCGTCACATCGACATCGCCAATTTTCAATTTGGCGCGAATCTGCGGCAGCGAGTCGGCGGGCAGCGAGAACACCACGAAGATGGGATGGACCTGATTGATGGTAACGATTCCGGTGAGATCCGCCGCGCGTACGATGTTGCCTGCATCGACCAAACGGGTTCCGGCCCGTCCGTCGATCGGGGCGCGGATGTGGCTGTAGTTCAGCAGCACCTGCGCGCTGTCGATCGCGGCCTGGTCGGCTTTCACGCTGGCATCGAGCTGCGCCACCAGGGATTTAGCGGTGTCCAGCTGCTGGGCGCTGGTGGCTCCGGTCTTGGCGAGCCGGGTGGCACGATCGAGATCGAGGCGGGCGTTCTCCAAGAGCGCCTCGTTCTTGAGCTTGTTGGCCTGCGCCTGCGCCAGCGCGGCCTCGAACGGCGCCGGGTCGATCTCGACCAGCACATCGCCGGCGTGAACGTCCTTGCCCTCGGAGAAGTTGACCTTGACGATCTGGCCGTCGACCCGCGAGCGCACCAGCACGCTGTTCAAGGCCTGCACGGTGCCGAGCCCGCTGAGCTCGACCGGGATGTCGGCGCGCTCGACCTTGCTTGCCATGACCGGGATGGCGGGCGCCGCGGGACGCGGGGCGGACGGCGCCGCAGCCGACCATAGCCCGCGGCCGAGCCCGAAATAGGCCGCCCCACAGCCGGCGACGAGCACCAGCACAATCAGCCGCCACCTGCGCATACCCGTCCGGATGCCCCGCCAAAGCGTCATGAATACAGCAATCCGGCGACTGTTGCCAAGGATGCCCGCAAAAGGGGTGGATCGCTCGCGACCCCACCCCACCCCCCTTTTCCGGGAGCAACGCCTTGGCGGAATTAACGTTACGGGTTGATAAACGTCCCGCCCCAGGGCCGTCGTGGTAGATGAATAGGGGCGCTGTTTATTGGATCATGGCCATGTCGAAGATCGAGATTCGCGGCTCGCAGGCCCGGGATAGTTCCGACTGGAACCGTGCCTGGAGCGTGGTCTCCCAGCTGGCGGCGGCGCGCGGCACGACGCTGCGCGAGCTCGACGAGGATAAAAGCACGGCGGTCCCGGGCGCCCCGATCGATCCGCAGACCGGCCCCGCTCCGGCCGAGAATTTTGAGCGGGCCTTTGCCCCGATCGCGCCCGACCAGCTCACCCGCGATATCGCCGAGATCGAGCAGGCGGCAGCAACGCTGCAATGGGCGGAACCGCAACCACGCCCCGCGATCGCCCCCGATCAGCTTGCCCAGGACATGGCCGAGATCGAGCAGGCCGCGGCGGCGCTGCGACGGGCGGAGCCGACCCTCGAGCGGCGCGCCACCGAGATGATGCCCGCGACCGAAGCTCCGGCCTCCCGCTCGGTCTGGCCGCTGGTGTGCGTCATCTGGCTCACCGCCCTGTTGGTGGTGTCCAGCACAATCGGCGCGATCGTTCTCCTGGTCCGCTAGAGTCTCCGCACCGAGATTTTGACTCTTTCTGCCTCATGGTAAGACGCGCAGGCAACGCCTGCGCGTCTTAAACCATGGTCGCAGGCGCGGGCCTACATCCCCGGCAGCGGCATGATCTCGACGATCTCTATCCATGCGCCCGGCATCTGCAGATGGGGATGGTCCTTGCCGAAGATCTTGGCGGCCGCATCATGGGACTCGGCCTGCACAATCGAGTAGCCGCCGACCTCGTTTTTCGTGTTCGAAACTCCGTTCGCGTCGACGCGCTTGGTCTTTCCCAACGGCGCCCCGCCCTCGACCAAGGATGCCTTGTTGGCATTCATCCACTTCATCCAGGCTTCCATTCCCTTCTTCTGCTGCTCGGGAGTCGAGCTCTTCATCATCTTCTCGAACTCGGCTCCTGAGGCCATATACAGCACCATGAATTTCTTCATCGGATTCTCCCTTTTGGCTGCCGAAGATCGATCGGCCTGACGGCTCTTCCCATTGGCGCTCGCGAAAGTCTCGCCATCTGAATTCGCCACTCAGCGAGTCAATTGCGCCGATTCCTTGTCCCGCGTGTGACGGCTGAACCACGCTCCTGCGCGACCCCAATGCATGAGACGGCGCGCCACAGGTGGATGCCGAACGTGTGCAACCCCCGGCGGATAATGGTGCCCGCCGCGCACGACCAAAGGGCATCGTCCCGCAACAAAGCACGACCGTGGCAACACTTTTGCTTGAGAGCGGAGGAGACATTACCTCCAGCAGAAGTGTGCCGACATGACACGATCCAAGCGGAACGCCCGTTCATTCGGCCCGAGTCCGTCTCCTGTTTCGGTACAGGCAGCCCGATGACAACATTGCGCATCCTTGCCGTCATATACGTCGTGCAAGCCGGCGTGGGCATCGCGGCAGGCATCGCCTACGCGGTGTGGCTGCTCTATGGGTAGTCGGCAGGCGCGCTCATCGCCACCCGTCGGCCAGCTTCGCCTCATCCACACCCCGGAGCGCCGGGTTCGCTACTTGAGGTAACCCGCTTCCCGATAGTAGCGCTCGGCGCCGGGGTGCAGCGGCACCGGCGGCAGCCGGGTCACGAGCCGCGAGTCATAGGTGAACGGCACGTGCGTCCACCGGAACAGATCGCGATGCTGGTCGAGCGATTGCGCGATCGTGTAGGCGAAATCGGCCGAGAAGTCGGCTTTTGCATAAATCGCGCGCGACGAGGTACCGACGCTCGGCACCGGAGCGTCCACGCCGCGGAACAGCGCGGTCGGGATATTGACGAGCTCCCCGCCGACGTCCTTTGCCATGCTCTCGCGCAGATCCTGCGGCATCGGCAGGAAGCGCATGTCGTATTTGGCCGTGATCAGATAATACGGCCGCATCTCCGGCGCGCCGCCGAGATAGAGATTGTTCATGATGACGACGTCGAAGGCATCGGGATCCTCCGGCAGCGTGCCGACGAAGTGCACGAAGGCGCCGCCCCAGGATTCCAGCTCCTTCCTGGTGATGCCGTAATATTTCAGGATCGGCATGTTGCCGGCGCTCTCGGTGGTGATGATCCGCACCGGCAGGCGCCTTTCCTTGATCTGGCGCAGGTCGGTGATGCCGGTCGAAGCCTTCACCATCATCACCGCGTAATTGGCGACGTCGACGCGGGCGATCAAGCGAAGCTCCTTGTGCCCCCCATCCTTGGCATAGTCGTGCGAGCCCTCGTACATCCACTGGACGCTCGACCCCGAGGTGATGCCGAACTCAATGGGATGATTGGGGGGCGGCGGCGAGCCCTCCGGATCGGTCTGCGGCGGCTGCATCGTGCCGACGACGTAGCGCGGATTGTTGCCGCGCGAGCAGGTGTAGCAAATCTGCAGGTCGTAGCCCTGCGGCTTCAATGCCTCCTTCAGCACGTCGGCGATCGCACCCCATGGACACAGCTTGCAAGCCGCCGCGACCACCGGCTTTTTCGCCGCCAGGCCGAGCTCTTGCGCGGCTGACGGACCGCCGCCGCCGAGCGCAAACGACAACAGAAGCATGACGCCGAATAGAAATCCAAATGCGCTGCGGTTGCGGCCACCCATCTGAATGCTCCCTCGTGCGGGCCTTGCGGAAATTCGATTTCTCCGGCCGGCCTGAATGCAAGGAAGAGTGCGCCTGCGCCATCACGAGCGCAAGCACGCAGGAACAGCCATTGGCGCAAACCCACCCGCGGCTCGATGAGGCTCCCGCCGCCTGATCGGCTGGATGGAATCCGCTACGGCCGCGGCTGCTCGAAGCCGCGCAGAGCCGGTGGATTCTGATCCTTCCTGGTGGGCATCAGGTAGCCATCCTGGCTCACCAGGTAATCGTCCTTGCCGACGACGACATGATGGTTGTCCTCCGCGCAGACGTACTCGAACCATTTGGGATCGGGAACGTGGCGATAGGTGCGGGTCACCGTCCACGGTCGGGTCAGCGCGTGGTCGATCACGGTGACCTCGTTGAGCATGACCTCGGGATCGGCCTTGTCGATGGAGAGCCGCTCCTTGATCACCGCGGCATCGTCCTGGTGGAAGGGAGTGCCGCTGCTGTCGTAGCTGTGGGGATTCTTCAAGCCGCGCGTCTCGATTGCCAGCGTGTCGTAGCGGCCGTCGCCGTCCTGGTCGAGCCACCTCCCGATCGAATAGCCGTTCGCCGAATGTTGCAGACGCGCAGGCCAATCGCGCCCGTCCGTGTAGATGCGCCGGAACTGGTTGGTAATGTCGCGCATGATGTAGGTCGCTTCCGCCGTCACGGCGAAGAAGAGCGGATGATCCCCGTTCATGATGCGCGGCATGCCGTGTGCCTGGCAGCGGTAGCCGGGGTTCTCGCCCTGTCCTCCGCGCTCCTGGTCGGCCAGATTGGCGGCGTATCGGGCCTGATATTCCGGCGTCAGCGGGGCCTGCTGTCCCAATCCGCGCGGCTTTTCCGGATCCCAATTGCCGTGCTTGCCGTCACGCACACGCGTCCAGCCTCCGGACCAGGTTGGATAAAGCGCATCATCGAAGGCCCGGGCGTCCACAATCGAGCCGCCAAGCGCCACTGCCAGCAAAACCGCAATGAGCAAGCTTCGATCGATCATCATGTCGTCCCCGTTCATGTGGGGGTTACCGAGTTCCAGCCGCGAGCGGCCCCGCGACAGTGACACGGCACCGCCGCACGGTCTAGCTTCGGTTGCGATGGGACCGTGCGTCATGCGCCAGATATTGGTGCACGAACGCAATCGCCATGCTGCCCTCGCCGACCGCCGAGGCGACCCGTTTGACGGGGCTGAACCGCACGTCGCCGCAGGCGAAAACACCCGGCGCACTGGTCTCGAGCAGGTAGGGATCGCGGCCATGCGACCAGCACCCGGCTGCTTTCAGATCGTGGCCGGTGAGGACATAGCCACGCGCGTCGCGCGCGATGCCCGCCGGCAGCCATTCGGTCTCCGCATCGGCTCCAATGAAGATGAAAAGGCCGCCGCAATCGTGCCGGCTCACCTCCTTGCTGGCGCTGTCGCGGATGTCGATCGCCGTCAGATTGGTGTCGCCGTGGACTGCGTGGATCTCCGATCGCAGCTGCACTGCGACGTTGGATTTTCCGCGGAGCTGCTCGATCAGGTAGTGCGACATGCCCTTTTCCAGGGAATCGCCGCGGACCAGAAGCGTGACCTTGCGCGCGTGGTTGGCGAAATACAGCGCCGCCTGACCGGCCGAGTTTCCCGCCCCGACGAGGTGGACGTCGAGGCCGTGGGTGGCGCCCGCCTCGCTGCGTGCGGCCCCATAATAGACGCCCTTGCCGATGAGCCGATCGAACCCTTCGATGGCGAGGCGACGCCAGGTGACGCCGGTCGCCAGAATGAGGGTGCGGGCACGCACGACGTCGCCGCCGTCGAGAAACACCTCGCGCGTCGCCGGATCGACGCGGTCGACGGAACGGGTGACCAGGATTTCGGCGCCGAGCCGTTTGGCCTGCTGAAGCGCGCGACTGGCAAGCTCGTCGCCGGAGATGCCGCTGGAAAACCCGAGATAGTTCTCGATCCGCGAAGAGGTCCCGGCCTGTCCGCCCGGCGCCTCACGCTCGACCACGATCGTGCGCAATCCTTCGGACGCGCCGTAGACCGCCGCCGCGAGCCCGGCCGGTCCGCCACCCACAATCGCAACATCGTATTCGGCGGCGCGCGCGCCGGTCTGCAACCCGAGCAGGTTTGCAATATCACGCACCGCCGGCTTGACGACCACCCGCCCGTCCGCGAGCCGCACCACTGGGCCGTCGCTGCCCGAGGGGGGAGCACCGGACCAAAGTGCCGCCAGCTCCGGCGCATCGGGCGTCAACCAATTGAACGAAATCTGGTTGCGCGCCAGAAACCGGCGCAGGTTTCCGCTCTCGGTGTCCCAGCGATGACCAACCAGGATCACGCGCGGCTTCTGCGGCTCGGTGGCAACGCTCTGCAGGCCGCCCAGTCGCTCGCGCGCCAGCGCACCGACCTTCTGGGAGATGTCCTTCGAGGCTGCCGCGAGGGCGTAATATTGCTGGATATCGATCCGCATGACGCGCGACGGCTCGGCGGCGCGATATCCCGCCGGAAACGGCGAGCCGAGCGCAATCGGCACCTCGCCGAAGATAGTGCCTGGAACCCGCCAGCCGAGCGTGCGCTCGACCCCGTCGAACGTCTTGACCACCTCGATCCTGCCGGTGAGAACGGCAAACAGCGCGCGCTCCCCGCCTTCATGGACGGCAAATTCGCCGGAACCAAGGTGGATGTCGGCGGAAGTCCGCGCCAGCCGCTCGAGATCGGCCGCGGGAAGGGACGAGAGCAGAGGGACCGCTGCCACGTCGTCAATCGTCAACATGGCTCGGTTGCGCCCGCGTTGCCCGTGCTTGCCTCAATAGCAGCGTGAGGCCAAATCGTCCAGATCAGCAACTATTCCCGTGGGGAAAGCTTATTTTCCGATGCTGGCCCGGCCGCCGTCATCTTTTCGGCTGATCGAAATTCTTCAAGTCCGGCGGCGGTTGATCCTTACGGGTGGGCATGAGGGAGCCGTCGGCGCTCTTGAGATAGCTGTCGCCGTGAATGAAGACGTATTGGTTGTTCTCGCCACAATGATCCTCGATCCAGGTCGGGTTGCGGTCGCGTTGGTATCCCCTCATCACCGTCCAGGGGCGCGTCAGGGCATGGTCGAAAGCCGTCATCTCGTCACGCAGGATGTTCGGATCGGCCTTGTCGAGGAACATCCGCTCCTTCATCACGGTCTGATTGTCCTGGTGCAGGGGAATGCCGCTTGGATCGAAGATGCGGGGACCTTTCAAGCCGCGGGTCTCGATCTCGAGCTCGTCGTAGCGGCCATCCCCGTCCGTATCGACCCAACGGCCGATCGAATAGCCGGAGAATGTCGGCGTGATCGCGTTCGGCCAGGCGCGGCCATCGGTGTAGATTCGACGGTGCTCATTGAAGAATGCGACGTGGATGTGGGTCACCTCCGGCGTGATGATGGCCTCAAACGGCTGATAAGCGATCATCATCCGGGGCATGCCGCCCGGGAGGCAACGAACCTGGGTGTTGTAGTACTGCCCGCCGTTGGCCCGCTCAGCCAGGTTCGCCTCCCAGACGGCCTGATACTCCGGCGTCAGCGGAGGCTGCTGCGCCCGGCCCGGGCGCTTGCTCGGATCATACGAGCCGCCAGAGAGGTCATTGATCCGCACCCACGCGCCGCTCCAGTCGGGATACTTCGCCTGGTCTTCCGCCCGGGTGCCGGGCGTTGCCAGCATCATGGCGGCTGTGAGCACGAGGCTGCCGGCCGCAGCGCGGCAAGCCTTGAACGCGCGCCCTTGCAATGAATTGAATTGCATCCGATCCGATCTCCGTGAGCCAAACTGCATTGCAGGATATCGGATTGCCGCAGGCCCGTCAGGAGGCATCGGAACGATTTGAAGACCTGCCGGGCGCCGGTGCAGCCGCTCCCGCGCCAGGGTCAGGCGCGGCGGCGCCGCCCGGGAGACCGCCGGAAGCCCTCCTGCGAGCAGGGGCTTTCTCGGGCTCCTGCAACCTGACCAAACATAGGCCGACATGTATTTCAACGAACGGCGACGCGACTTCCCCGACAGCATCGGCTTGACGTAAGGTGCCCATGCAACGTCCAATCTCAAGCGGGAGCTGCCGATGAAGACAGGCCATGCAGTCGCCCTGGCAATCGCCTCCGCCATCGCGGGCGCCGGGCTGGTTCAGACCCTCCATGCACAGGCGAAGCCGAAGGCCTATGCGATCGCCGAAATCGAGGTGTCCGACGCGGCCAAGTTCAAGCCCTATCTTGACGGCACCGCCGTCATCGTGCCGCAGGCGGGAGGCCGCTTTCTCGCCCGTGGCAACAAGACGTTCGTCATAGGCGGGGCGCCGCCGCGGCCGGTGGTCGCCGTCGTCGAGTGGGACAGTTTTGAGCAGGCCAAGGCTTTCTTCAGCTCCGACGCCTATAGGAAGCTGATTCCGGATCGAGAGGCCGGATCAAACTTCCGCGCCTTCGTGGTTGAAGGACGGTAGGAGGTAGGAAGCTCGACGAAACCCGCGCCGCTCCGTCCTATGCGCAGAGATCGGCGATTTGTGACGGCCATCACACAGTGTGCGAATCCGGGATCGACCCGTGAACAGGGGGCGCGGATTTTCCGACACATGGATGTGTCGAGATCAACTCAACCGACAGGAGAGCCCCATGTTCCTTCGCACATCCATCTTCATCCTCGCGGCGATTGCCACCATCGCAGCTACGGCTCTTGCGCCCGCGAGCGCGTCAGCCAAGCCCATCAAGGCCGGTTGGAGCATCGGCGGCGGCATCTATCAATCGCATGATAACCACAGAATACGTACGCTCTGCCGAAAAGCGGGCGGCGAACAGGAGTAACGCGGCGTTGACCCCGCATGGAATCGCTCGAGGGCGGCCCCTGAAAGGAGCCGCCCTCGTGCAGTACCGGGCGCCGGCGCCCGTTGTGGTCGCGACTGTCGTATCCCGCCGAAGCTAGAGTCCGGCCAGCGCCTTCTGGTAGAAGGACAGATCGAGATATTTCTCCGGCGCGCCCGGCGCAACGCCGGTCCAATCGGCGCGCAGTTTGAGCACGTTCTTGAAGCCCTCCAGATCGAACGCGGCATCCCGGGCCAGGCCGTCGGCCGGATCGGCCGCGACCGCATAGGTGGCGGCGGCGATATCCGCCGGCAGCTTCAGATTGTCGGCGAGCAGCTTGGTGGCCGCCTCCTTGTTTCTGGCATCGAGCGACCAGCGCAGGCCTTCGATATAAGCCTGCTGATATTTCACCAGCGTGCCGGAATTGGCCTTCGCCCAGGAACGCAGGACCGCGCCGCCGGTGGCCTGATAGGCGCCGAGCCACCTGGCGGCGGCGCCCATATCCTTGAGGCCGCTTTTCAGGCCCAAGAGCGAGAACGGTGGATTCATCATGGAGGCGGACACGCTCTTGTCCTCCTGCAAGGCGGCGAGCCGCCGGATGGTCGCACCCACCGGCTTCACCGTGTAGCCCCCTTTCTCGAGGCCGTTGCGCTTGAGGATTTCGTAGAGCTGGAACGCGTAGGCGGTATCGGGCGCATCCACCACCATGACCTTGCCTCGCAGGTCGGCGAAGGAATTGATGTCGGGCTGCACGATGACATGATTGAAGCTGTTGTCGCCGCCGCACACGATGGCGATGTCCACCTTGGCGACCTCCGCCATCGCCACGGCGTTGTCGATCCCGGCGTGAATGATCTGCCAGCGTCCGTCGGCGAGCCCGGCGCGCTGCTCGTCCGACGACGTTGCCATCTTGATGTCGACCGTAAGCCCGCGTTTGGCGAAGAAGCCCTGCGACTGCGCCGCGAACAACGCCAGGTTCTGCATGCCCGGGAACACCATGATGGTGAGCTTGCTCTCCTGGGCGCGGGCAATATCCCCGCCAGCGAGCACGAGCGCCGCCAGCAGCACAGCACGGGCGAAACGAGCGATCGTCATTTTAATTCCCCTCGACACCGTTCCGTTTTGTCCCGACATTCCCGGACGAACTCCGGAGCGCCGCCACAATAACACACCGCCGAGGTCCGCAGAAACCTTGCGATGCACCAAACACCAGTTCCCCGATCGGGGTTCATTGCCGTTCACAATCGACCGAAGAAGTTTAGCAGCATCGCGCGCCGCGAAGATTCGCGCGCAACGCAAGCGGCGATCATCATGTTCGCCATCGAACCTTGGATCTTGTCGTAATAGAACTCGCACGTCGTATCGCGATACGCGATCCAGGCGCGCTGCATGGCTTGCGCCTTGACGACCTGATCTTCATCCAGCGTTGCGAGCAGGCTTTTGTAGTTCTCGTTGAGCAATGCGTCCCAGATCGAATTTTCTATGCGGTAGCAGTCGGTCAGCAATCTGTCGGTTGCGGCGCCCGGCTTACCGATGCAGCGTTCCGCGACCAGCTTGAACAGGCACTGCCGTTCGCCCTTGTCCAGATCATCCTTGTTCCGTGCGGCGCAACCGCGGATCGACGCGATTTCACCCGCCGTGGGCATGCGACTTTGAGCGCGGCTCGTTTCAGCGACAAAGCTCAAGCCTAATTGCAGAATGCAAATCAAAGCGGCCCTGAACGCCGGGTTGAATGCAGACCTCATGTGCGATTTCTCCCTCCGACGCGCGAGCAACCTGGTCGACGTGCGTTTCTCCGATGGCGGCCCCGTGGCACCCCTCCGGAACGGCGTGAACATAGCATGCTGCGGGGTAGGCAGAAACGCGGGCAGGACTGCCGGTTGCCGACGCATCCTGACAGCGCGGGCGCAGCGCTGTACACTCGGGCGGCGACAAGCAAAGAGGCGCTCTCATGAATCGACGCGAATTCCTGCAATCGTCAGCCGCCGCCACCGCGACGTGGAGCTTCGCCCCGGGGATCGCGCTCGCGCAGGGTGCGGGCGCCGGCTTGTGGCATCAGCGGACGCTGCGCATCTATCATCCCAATCCACGGGAATTCGAGCTGCGCACGCTCGACGTGAAGCGGTTCGTGGCCGGCTGCCGGGAAACCGAAGCGGAAGCGGTCGTGATCAGCGTGGGCGGCGTCTACGCCTTCTACCCGAGCAAGGTGAAGTACCATTACGTCAGCGAGGTGATCGGTGACCGCGACCTCGTCGGCGAGATCGCGGCCGCGTGCCGCGAGCAGAATTTGCGGGTCATTGCGCGCGTCGATTTCGCCAAGGCCCGCGAGCAGGTGTGGCGCGACCACCCGGACTGGTTCCGGCGCGACCCCAAGGGCGCTTTCGTGAAACGCGACAACTATTATGCCGCCTGCCCGCTCGGCGGCTATCAGAACGCGGAATTCGCGTATCCGGTCATGCGCGAGATTCTCAACCGTTATCCGGTCGACGGCTTCCATCTCAATGCGGGTGGTTTCGATGGCTACTGTCATTGCCCCAACTGCGTGGCGGCCTATGACGGCAAGCTGCCGGTGGACGCCAATCAGGATCCGGGCGCCTGGCGGCGGTTCATCCGCTGGCGGCGCGAGGCCATCAGCGCCCAAATGGCGGGCTATTATAATGTGATGCGGGAGGTCAACCCGCAGTCCTTCTTCATGGCCGAGCTGTGGGGCGAGGAGCGGCCGGATTCGGCGCTCGCGGCCGGCTACGACCTGGGCTCGCTGGTGCAGCACTCCTCCTTCAGCCAGCTCCTGTTCACGTCGGGCGAGCTGCGCACCGCGCGGGATTCGCGACTATGGGTCGGGCTCTCCGCGGACCACGCCTATGGGGCGGGCGGCCGGCCGCTGATCAACATCAAGATGGAGATGCGCGATCTGCGGCTGAGCCAGACCTTCATGCCGCCCGACGAGTTCACCCGCTGCGCCTATCAGGCCCTCGCCCATGGGGCGGGGCTCAAGCTGGTGACGCTGGCCATTCCGGAACGCGTGCTCGATGCCCGCACGCTGCCGCGGGCGCGCGACATCTTCGCCTTCATGAAGCGGCAGGAAGAGGTTTTCGACTCCCTGGAGCCGCTGGCCTCGACCGCCGTGGTGTGGCCCGAAGCGGCGCTGCTGGAAGGCTCGGCGATGACCGGCAAGACCGCCGAGGCGCTGCGCGCGGAGGTGCTCGGGCTCTATTCGGGATTGAAGCAGCGCCATGTTCCGCTTGCCATCATCTACGACGAGCAGATTTCGCCGCAGCGGCTGCGCGGCTATGAGGCGATCGTGCTGGCGACCGCGGCATGGCTCAGCCCACCACAGGCGCAAGCGCTGGCGGCGTGGGTGCGCGACGGCGGACGGCTCATCCTGTTCGACAGCCCGGCGGCCGACCCGGCCGGCTTGCGCGCGTTGCCGGGCGCACTGACCGAATTGCTCGGCGGCACCTGGACGCAGACCAGCAAACGTGCCCGTTACACCGCGCTGGTGGCGAACCCGGCTCCCGCGCGCTTGCGGGGCCTCGGGCCGCTGCCCCTGACCTTGCCCTACCGCGAGGTGACGGCTGCGGCGAGCGCCCAGGTCTGGTACCGGGCCGCGCATTCCGACGATGCGGCAGCACCTGAGGACATCGAGGATCTGCGCGTGGCGGAAGATCCGATTATTTTGCTTTCCCCGGCCCAGAAGGGCTCCGTCTTCTACATCTCCACCGGCTTCGGCCAGATGATCGAGAAGCTGGGTCATGGCGACTACGTCACCCTGCTCGACACCATGCTGCAGCACGGCGCCGCGAAGCCGCCCATGCTCACCAGCAACGCCCCCGGCAGCGTGGATGTGACCCTGGCGCGGTGGCAGCGTGGCCAGGTGGTGCAGCTGGTCAACAGCACGGGTCCAGCACCGCTCGATGCGGTCATACCGCTTGGGCCGATCGAGACGGAGATCGCCTGGGAGGGTCCGGCGACCGTTGAGCTCGTCATTCCAGGTGCCGCGGGTCAGCTTTTGACGGCAGAGCGCAAGGACGGACGGTTGCGTTTCACCATCCCGCGGCTCGACGCCTATGCGCAGGTTCGTAATCCGCGGGTGAACGGTCGGCGCGGCCAACCCCCGACCCTGCGTCCGAATTGGCTTTTACGCAGAAATGCACCGTCGGCTTCACGCCTGTCACCAAACTGTCACATAAAATGTGTTGTCGTGGGCGGCCGCCAGCAGGAGCCAGGGAAAATGCAGATTGTGACGACCGAGGATCGGGGGGCAACGGCGCGTGTCGCCCTCGCGGGGCGGCTCGATATCGTCGGGGCCGAGGTCATCGCATTGCCGTTGGCAGCCCTTGCGGGCGCCAAGCAGAACCTGATCGTCGACATGAGCGGCGTCAGCTTCCTCG
>DASYFD010000129.1:0-4381 GCA_036498625.1 Xanthobacteraceae bacterium
CCTGCCGATCGTGGGCGATCCCGACTTCGTGGCCAAGCAGTTGGCTGATCTCAGCCAAGCCGGATTGACCGGTATCGGCGTCTCGCTCGTCAATTATACCGACGAGCTGCCGTACTTCTGCGACGAGGTGCTGCCGCGGCTGGAGCGCATGGGGGTTCGCGAAGGCCGGGCAGCCCAATGACGGCGCGCGTGGGCTATATCATTCCGTCCTCCAACCGGATGGTGGAGGAGGAAATGATCGCGGCGTTTCCGCAAGGCGTGCAGCCGCACGTGACGCGCCTGCGCATGACCGGCCCCAATCGCGGTCCGCTGGCGTCCGTGCTGCCCCGCATCGAGGAGGCGACCCGCGCGCTGACCGACGCGCGCTGCCAGGTGGTGGCGTTCCACTGCACTGCCAATTCCATGGAGGAGGGGCGCGGCGGCGAGGAGCGCATTCTGGCCGCCATGCGGACCGCCGGCGCCCCGCAGGCGACCACCACGGCGACCGCCATCCGCCGGGCGTTCGATGCGCTGGGCGCCCGCAAGATCGTTCTCATCACGCCCTATGATCAGCGCACGACCGACCATGAGGCGGAGTTCCTGCACGAGGCGGGCTACCAGGTGCTCCACGCGGCCGGCTTTGCGCTCAACGGCAGCGACGCCTATTGCGCCACCCCGCCCAGCTATTGGCGGGACCGCGTGCGTGAGGCCGCGCGACCCGATGCCGAGGTCTACTTCGTCAGCTGCGCCAATATCTCCGTGTTCAGCGTGATCGAGGAGCTGGAGCGTGAGCTCGATCGCCCGGTCGTAACCAGCAACCAAGCCGTGGTGTGGGATTGCGTGTCCCGGCTCGACCGGCCGGAGCGCGGCGGTTGCCCGGGCCGCCTGTTCCAATTCGGCCGGAGCGCTACGCCGGCGCTTTCGAAGTAACGTGATGAAGCCGCGCCTGGGCATCATGTGCCTGTTGATCGGGGCGTGCCTTTGCCCGGGCACGCCGGCGCAAGCGCAAGAGGACGTGGCCGCATTCTATCGCGGCAAGCAGTTGCGCATGGTGGTGGGCACAGGCCCGGGCGGCGGCTACGATCTGTTCGCACGCGCGGTCGCGCGCCACATCGTCGATCACATTCCGGGCAATCCGACCATCATCGTGCAGAACCAGCCCGCCGCCGGCGGACTGGTGATGGTCAATCAGCTCTACAGCCTCGGCCCCAAGGATGGCACCGTCATCGCGGCCCCCATCAACGGCATCCCGACCGCGCCGCTCCTGGAGCCCGGGGCCGCCCGCTTCGATGCCGCCAGGCTCAACTGGATCGGCAGCACCAATCGCGAAACCTATGTGGCTTATGCCTGGCACTTAGCGGGCGTGCGCAGCCTCGCCGAGCTCATGCAAAGAGAATTGATCGTGGGCGCGACGGCGGCCGGCACCACCCTGGTCGATTTTCCCCTGGTGACCAACAAATTCCTGGGCACCCGGTTCCGGGTCGTGCGCGGCTACGACAGCACGCCGCAGATCAATGTCGCCATGGAGCGGGGCGAGGTCGAAGGCATCGGCGGCATCGGCTGGCAATCCGTCAGGACCACGATCCCGCAATGGATCGCGGAGAAAAAGATCACCGTCCTTGCCCAATATGGCCTGCATCGGGATCCCGGTCTGGCGGCGGCCCCCACCATGCTCGAGCTTGCCAAGACCGATGCCGACCGCCAGGCCCTGACCATGATGTTCGCGCGCACCGAATACGGCCGGCCCTATTTCGTGCCGCCCGATGTCCCGGCCGCCCGGATCGAGGCGTTGCGGCGCGCCTTCGATGCGACCATGAAGGATCCGGCCTTCATTGCCGACGCAGCGCAGCTGCAGCTGGAGTTGAGCCCGATGACCGGCGAGGAGGTGCAGAGCCTGGTCGCAAAGCTCGCCGGCACGCCGCCGGAGATTTCCGCCCGGGTGCGGGCCGCGCTCGATGGATCGAGCCCCTGAGCGGCTCTATTGGACCCGCAGCCCGACCTCCTTGGCGAGCGGTGCCCAGAATGCGAATTCCTGGCGCACGAAATCGTTGACGCCGGAGGGATCGAGATCCCGGGTCATGAGCGCCATCTGGGCGATATAGGCCTGGGTTCTGGGCGACAGCACGATGCGGCGGACCTCCTCGTTGAGCCTGCCCACGATGCCGGGAGAAAGGTTTTTCGGGCCGGCGAGCCAGAACCAGGTTTCGCCGCGCACATCCGGATAACCCTGCTCCGCGAAGGTAGGGATCGCCCGGTAGACCGGATTGCGCTCGCTCGAGGTGACGGCGAGTCCGAGCATGCCACCGGAGCGAATATGCTCGCCGGCGGTGAGCAAGGTCGTGAACGACATGGAAATGTGATTGCCGAGCACGTCGAGCATCCCGGAATTCGGAGACGGCACATGCTGGATGTCGACGCCGGCGCGGCGCTTGAACTGCTCCAGGATGAGATGACCGAGCGAGCCCGCGCCCGGCGACGATGAAGTCAGCGGCTTGTTGCGCGCAAGCGCGACGAGGTCCGCGATCGAATGGGCGCCCAGCGCCGGATTGGCGGCCAGCACGAAGCTGTCGGCCGCCATCATGGCGATGTGGGTGAAGTCCTTGAGCGGATCGTAGCCGATATTGGGATTGATGGCGGGCCCGGTCAGGTGCGGACCGGAGCCGGCCACCAGCAGGCTGTAGCCGTCGGGCTCGGCGCGCGCGATCTGGGCCGATCCGATGCTGCCGCTATTGCCGGGCTTGTTCTCGACGTAGAACTGTTGCCGGAACGCCGTCGAGAGCTCGGCTGCCAGCAGCCGCCCGAGTTGATCGGCGCTGCCGCCCGGCGCAAAGGCAACCACGATCTTCACCGGCCGCGCTGGCCACTCCTGCGCCTCGACCTGCGAGGGCCAGAACGACGCGATCGCCCCAAGCCAAGCGCCCGCGATCCCGATACGCCTGATCGTGCGCATTTTTGTCCTTTCCCGGCCCACGGCCGGTCGCGCCTGCCGCCATGGTAGCGTCGTCGGACGGGGCGCGCGAGTTGCCGGGCAATTCCTCGGCCTGCTATAGGGCGGCGGGCGACCGGCCGCAGGGCCGGCGCCACGCCATGAGGTCTCCATGCCCGTCGACGCCAAGACCGTCCGCCGCATCGCGCATCTGGCGCGCATCGCGGTTGCCGACGAAGAGGTCGCCGGCCTGCAGAGCGAGCTCAATGCCATGCTGGCCTTCGTGGAGCAGCTGTCGGAGGTCGATGTCGAAGGCGTCGAGCCGATGACCTCGGTCACCCCGATGGCGCTCAAGCAGCGCGAGGACAAAGTCACCGACGGGGGCATCGCCGACGACATCGTGCGCAACGCCCCGGCGAGCGAGAACCATTTTTTTCTGGTCCCAAAGGTGGTCGAGTGAAACTCGGGTTCGGGGCTCGACCGATATCGCACGCCATGGCCGCGCCAGGTGCGGCGGCGGGGGATCGATGAGCGATCTGACCGCCCTCACATTGGCGCAAGCCCGCGAGGGGTTGCGCGGCAAGAAGTTCAGCGCGGCCGAGCTCACGCAGGCGCATCTGGATGAGATCGAGCGCGCCCGCGACATCAATGCCTTCGTGCTCCCGACACCCGCGCAGGCGCACGCCATGGCGCAGGCCGCCGATGCGCGGCTTGCCGCCGGTGACGCGCGGCCGCTGGAGGGCATTCCGCTCGGCATCAAGGACATATTCGCCACCCGCGACGTGCGCATGACCGCTTGCTCGCACATGCTCGAGAATTTCGTGCCGACCTACGAATCGAGCGTCACGGCCAATCTCTGGCGTAACGGCGCGGTGCTGCTGGGCAAGCTCAACAACGACGAGTTCGCCATGGGCTCGTCCAACGAAAGCTCGGTCTTCGGTCCCGTCATCTCACCCTGGCGGCGCCGCGGATCGAATACGCCGCTGGTGCCGGGCGGCTCCTCCGGCGGCTCCGCGGCAGCGGTGGCGGCCATGCTGTGCGCCGGGGCGGTCGGCACCGACACTGGCGGCTCGATCCGCCAGCCCTCCGCTCTGACCGGCATCGTCGGCATCAAGCCGACCTATGGCCGCTGCTCGCGCTGGGGCATCGTGGCGTTTGCTTCCTCGCTCGATCAAGCCGGGCCGTTCGCCCGCACCGTGCGGGA
Organism: Xanthobacteraceae bacterium; assembly: GCA_036498625.1. GTDB lineage: Bacteria > Pseudomonadota > Alphaproteobacteria > Rhizobiales > Xanthobacteraceae > VAZQ01. The sequence continues at coordinate 4,110 of DASYFD010000129.1, forward strand.
TGCCGCCATCCTGCTGACCTCCATGGCCGGTCACGACCCCAAGGACTCCACCTCCATCGACCGCCCGGTGCCCGACTATGAGGCGGCGGTCGGCAAGTCGATCAAGGGCATGAAGATCGGCATCCCAAAGGAATATCGGCTCGACGGCATGGCGGCCGAGATCAACACGCTGTGGGAGCGGGGGGCCCAATGGCTGCGGGCCGCCGGGGCGGAGGTGGTCGAGGTCTCCTTGCCGCACACCAAATATGCGCTGCCGGCCTATTACATCGTGG
>DASYFD010000130.1:0-13293 GCA_036498625.1 Xanthobacteraceae bacterium
GTCATCTATGCGGCGCTGATTCAGAACCAAGCCATGCGGCCGATTGCCGAAGGCTTCGGCAAGAAATATCCGTTCGTCAAGCTCACCACCTGGCGCGCCGATTCCGAGGACATCGTGCAGAAGACCTCAGCCGAGGTGCGCGCCAACAACGTGGTGGCCGACGTGATCGAGGGCACCGGCACCGGCGAGGAGGCGGTCGCCGCCAATATCGTGCAGCCCTATTACGCCCCCGCGGTCGCCGGCTTTGCCGCGCAATACCGCAACCCGGCCGGGCTGTGGGCGCCGACGCGGCTCAGCTACTACGGCATCGCCTACAACACCAAGATGCTGCCGCCGGACCAGGTTCCCAAGAGCTACGACGACCTGCTCGACCCGCGCCTGAAGGGCAAGATGGCCTGGCGCATCGGCAGCTCGACCGGCACACCGTTGTTCCTGACCAATCTCCGCCTGGCCTGGGGTGAGCCGAGGGCCACGGCCTATTTCAACAAGCTCAAGGACCAGAAGATCGTCAATTTCGGCGCCGGCAGCGCCCGCACCCTGGTGGATCGCGTCATCGCTGGGGAATATGCCATCGCGTTGAACATCTTTGCCCACCACCCGTTGATCAGCAAAGGCAAGGGCGCGCCGGTCAACTCGCTTCTCATGGATCCGGTGGCCTCCACGGCCGCCACCATGAGCGTCGTCAAGGGGCTGCATCATCCCTTTGCGGCGATGTTGCTGACCGACTACATCCTGTCCAAGGAAGGGCAGGGGATATTGGCGCGCGCGGAATATTTTCCGGTCGACCAGGACGTTGCGCCGCTCCCCTCCATGGCGGCGGTGGTGCCCCGGACCGCCGGCCTGGCGGAAAATTTCGTCGGCCCTGACCAGCTGATGAAATATACCGACAGCTCGGAGGAAATCTTTCAGAAGCTGTTCCGCTGAAGGCCGCGCGGCGGCATCGCGAAAACCGGGGACGCAGCAACATGGAGGCCGGCCTGCGCCAAGCCGCGACGGCCGATATCGTGGCCGGCTCCCACGGGCGTGACGGGTGGGCGCGCTTTCGGATTTCGCCATTGGTGGCGCTGCTCGGCGCGGTCCTGCTGATCCTGATCCTGCCGCCGACGCTCTTCCTGATCGACACCAGCCTCCACGTCACCCGGCCGGACGGCTCGCTCGGCCCATTCACGCTGCGCTATTATCAGCAGCTGTTCACCAGCCCCTATTTCGCGGCCAGCCTCTGGAACACCGTCGTCTACGCGAGCGGCTCCGCCGTGGTGGCGATCGCGCTCGGCGTCATGCAGGCCTTGATCGTGGAGCGGACCAACGCGCCGGCGCGCGGCTATGCGTTCCTGGCCGCAATCCTCTCGCTCGGCATTCCGCACGTGCTTTACGTCGTGGCCTGGCTCTTGCTGCTCGGCCGCGCCGGGCCGGTGAACGAGCTGATCGGCCTCGTGCGCGGCGCCGGCGAGGGGCCGGCACTCGACGTCTATTCGATGTGGGGCATGATCCTGATCGAGGGCGTGGGCTTTGCGCCGCTGACCTTCCTGTTGATGTCGGCGGTGCTGCGCTCGACCGACGCCTCGTTCGAGGAAGCCGCCATGATGAGCGGCGCCGGACCGTTGCGCACGTTCCGCGCCATCACGCTGCGCCTGAGCCTGCCCGGAATCCTGGCGCTGCTGCTGCTGGTCGTCATCCGGGCTTTCGAGTCGTTCGAGGTTCCGGCCCTGGTCGGGTTGGCCGGCAACGTCTCGGTGCTGACGACCAACATCTATCAGAGCTCGAAGAATTCGAGCGCGCCGAGCTACGGCGAATCCGCCGCCTATTCGGTCGGCCTCCTGCTTCTGGTCGTGCTGCTGCTGATCTGGCACCATCGTCTGTCGCGCCATGCGCGGCGATTTCAGACCATCACCGGCAAGGGCTACCGGCCGCGCATCATCGATCTCGGGCGCGGCCGCTTTGCGGCAACGGCATTGCTGCTGGCGACCTTCGCCCTGGTGACGGCGCTGCCGGTCGGCATGCTGGTATTCGCGTCGCTGCAGCCGTTCTACGAGGGATTGACGGCTGAATCGCTCGCGCGCTTCACGCTCGACAATTATGCGGCGATCCTGGCGCCCGGCTCGTTTCGCTCCTCGATCGCCAACACGCTGATGCTGGGCGCCGCCACCGCGACCGCGGTGGTGCCGTTCACGGCGCTGTGCGCCTGGCTCGCGGTGCGCCGCCGTCCGGGCGCCTGGCTGCTCGACCAGATCGCCACCGCGCCGCTGATCTTTCCCGCGATCGTGATGAGCGTGGCGTTCCTGCAGGTCTTCGTCAATCTGCCGATCCCGCTCTACGGTACGCTCACCTCGGTCATCATCGCCTCGACCGTGCGCTATCTGCCCTATGGCATGCGCTATGCCTATGCGGGCGTCCTGCAAATCCACGAGGATCTCGAGGACGCGGCGAAGACATCGGGGGCCGGTCCCGGCCGCGTCTTCATGCGCGTGGTGCTGCCGCTGATCTCGGCGGCGCTGGCGAGCTGCTGGCTGTTCGTCTTTCTGCTCGCGGTGCAAAGCGTCGCCTTGCCGCTCATGCTGGTCGGCCCCGGGACCGAGATCGTGGCGGTGACCTTGTTCGATCTGTGGCAGAACGGACAGGTGACCGAGCTTGCCGCCATGGGGGTCCTCTGGGTGGCCCTGATGCTGGTGGTGAGCACGGGTTTCCATCTCACCGCCCGGCGCTATCAGCTCGGCATGTGAGGGCCTCGGTCGCCCGCTACCGTCGTCCCGGGCGATCACCCGACCCCAGTCATCGGGTGTTTACCCGAGACGGAGGCAGGGAAAGCCTGTATGCCGGGCTACAGCAAAATTTATTCGTTACGAGAAACCCCACGTTGGAATATTTGTTTGATCCATTTTGAAACGTTCGGACGAGGAACTCGTTGCGCAGGAGTACGTAGGTACCAAATACGACGAAGTTGCGGTGCTCGGTTCCGCTCGAACTACAAAACAAACAAACATGCGCCCTTCGATGGGGCGTCGCAATGTTCGCACGCGGATGTCCACCACAATTTTGACCCAACCCCGAGTCAGCTTCCGGCCGGGTCCTCGAAAGAGGAGTGGGTGGATGCACGTTGCTGACGCTTGAATGCGGATGCTGACGTTCGGGGGCGCAGTCGTTTTCTCCATTGCGCGTCTGGCTGTAACATTTGTCGGTCGTCCGCTCGGGCTCAGAGCCGGCGCCGGCGCGTGCCCCATCATCCGTGCTCGTGCAGGACGAGCCGCGCCGAAAACAGGAGACGGAACGGAACAGCCATACGGCGGAGCCGGCGGAAAGGAAAAGACCAAGCAGAAGAAGCAGCAACAGGGCGGAAGGGGCTCGATCAAGCAGAGACCCAAGGCGTTGAAGTTCAATCGGGAGCGTTGTCAGGGAGTGTTGGTCCATGAGTACCCCATCAGGAAAGCCATTTGATCCGTTGGATCTTTCGCCTTATGCGCCAAAAAGAGCGCGCGAGCGTTCCACCCTCGAGCAGCCGTCGGTCGGGAATGACGGCAGGGACGAAAAAAGCGACGATGGGGCGGCTGACATGCAGCCTCATGCAGCGCGCGCCGCGTTGCGGACTGAGGGTGCCGCCGAACGCCCGGTCGATCGCAACGCTGGCAAAGAGGCGCAGGCCTCGCCACGGCCGGACACCGCCCCGGTGGCGGCGCCGCCGGTATCCGAGCAGGGCGAAGCCGACGTCGATCTGGCGCGGCTTCAATCCAGTCTTCAGTGGTTGCAACGCGAGGGCAGCGGGGCCGGCCACCTGCCGCGCGCCGTTCAGTTGCCGCCCGTGTCGGGGCTGCGACCGGTCGATCCGGCTCGTGCGCGCAGCGAGCAGTTCATCAACGGGGTTCGGGTCCCGCCTTCGCTCGCGCCCGAGCGGCTGCGGCCACCGCCGCCGATGCGGCAACGCCACGACAATCTGCGCGGGCCGATACGGGTGCTGCTGGCGACCGTGATCGCGGCGCCGATCGCGTACTATTTCTCGGTCGGGAGCATGACGCCGAATCCGGGTCGCACGTCGGAGCCGGCGCAGGAATCCGGGCTCGCGTCGTTTGCGGCCCGATTGGTCTCGACGGGCGAATTTCCTCTCGCCAAGGAGAAGCTGCGGCCGGGCGAGGCGGAAGCCTACGATACGGTGGTCTCCACCCGGAACAAGCTGATCGCGCAGCCGACACCTTCCGCCCGGAGCACGGCGCAAGCTCAAAGCGCGGCTTCCGCCTCCAGCGCGGCGAGCGCGGCTGCGGCCCCGAGCGCGGCACCTTCCCGTGCCGAGAGCAATGCGGCGCTGCCGTCGGCCCCCGCGCCTGAGCAGGCCGCACCTGCCGCCCAGGCGGTGCGCGAGCTCGATCCGGTCTCCATCAAGCTCCTCATGCAGCAGGGCGAGCAATTCGTGGCCTCCGGCGATCTGGTGGCGGCGCGTCTCGTTTACCGGCGGGCCGCCGAATCCGGCAATGCGGCCGCCGCCCTGGCGTTGGGGGCGACTTTCGACCCGGTGGTGCTGGCAAGGATCGGCGTGAGGGGCATGGGCGCCGACGTCGAGAAGGCGCGCAGCTGGTATGAGAAGGCCAAGGAATTCGGCTCGCCGGATGCGCCGCGCCGGCTCGAGATGCTGGCGAACCGTTAGGGCCTTCGCTACTTCTGCGCCGACGGCTCGATCAGCTCGGCGGCTTGCGCGACGATCGCCTTTGGGGTCGCGAACGCGTTGGCGAGCAGCGTGTCGATGTCGCGCGCGCTCAAGGGCTCGATCTCCAGCTGGAGCTTCTCGGCCTCGGCCAGGAACTCGGGATCCTTCATCGTATCGTCGAAGGCCTGGCGCAGCACCGCCAACCGGTCGGCGGGCACGCCAGGCGGCGCCGCCACCGGGCGGCCGATCTCCTGGCGCATCAGGATCAGCTCGAGCACCTGCTTCTTCACCGGATCGCTCACCAGGTCGAGCGCGGACGGCACATTCGGCAGTTCGGCCAGCTTCGCCAGCCCCAGTTGCACGATCACGTTGAGCTTGTTGTCCTTGATCCAGTGCGGCCGCGCCGCCTTCATGGTCGACCATGACAGGCCGCAGACACCTTCGGTCTCGCCGCTTTCGAGCGCCAGGGTCATGCCCGAGCCGGGATCGTAGCCCGACACGATCTTGAATTTGGTGCCGAGCAGCGCATTGAGCACCTTCGGCATGATCGCCGAATTGGAGGTGGCCGCGGCCGCCGCCACGATCACCTCGCGCTCGCGCGCCTGCGCAATGGTCTTGATCGGGCTGGTGATCCAGGTGGCGCAGACATTCTCCAGCTTGCCGATGCTGCCGAGCCAATTGAGCTTCTGCGCGTCGTAGCGCGCCCCCGGATTGCCGAACAGCGTGTCCATCGGGATATTGTTGGGAAACGCCCCGATGGTCGCCCCGTCCCGGTCGGCCGTTGCATAGAGCGTGTTGGCGGCCGCCAGGCCCGAAGCCGCCGGCATGTTCTTGTTCACGATGGTGGGAGCGCCCGGAATGTGATGGACCAGGTAGCGGGCAAAGCTGCGGAAATAGGCGTCATAGCCGCCGCCCGCTCCGGCCCCGACCAGGAAGGTGATCTGCCGGCCCTTGAAGAATCCTTCCGGCGTCTGCGCCAGGGCGCTCGCCGCCGGGAGCACGGAGAGCAGCGCGACCAGAACGGCACGCGGCGCCGAAGGCCAGATCGCTGAAAGCCTTCCCATGATGCCGATGCTCCCGGATCCCATCTTGCCGTCGCCGCGCCTGCGCTAGCGCTTGCCGTATTTCTGCTGCATCTGCCCGAAGAACCCCGCCTTTGCGAGGTCGGCGAGAATGCCGGTATCGACGTAATCGTCCGGCCTGCTGCTGCCGCCGGGGAACTGCGCCAGAATGTTCTCCGCGCCGGCCCGCGACGGCGTGAGATCGGGCGGCGACTGCTGCCTGAAATCGTTGTAGCTGATATCGATGATCCTGGGATCGGTGATCTTGAGCTCCTTGGCCAGGATCTCCTTGGCGCGCTTCTCGTCGCGCAGCGCCAGATAGTTGCCTTCGATGGTGGCCTTGAGAAACCGCGTCAACGCGTCACGGCGGCTCGCGAGCGATTGGCGGCTGACCGTGATGCCGCTGAACAGCCACGCAATCTGCTCGGGCACGAGATCGACCATCACATTGACGCCCTGCTCGCGCGCCAGGCTGGTGAAGGGCTCGTTGAGCGTGGTGGCCTTGATCTCTCCGGATTTCACGGCGGCGAGCCGCCGCGGTCCGCCGCCGTATTCCTTCAGCGTGACGTCGCTGCGCGCAAGGCCCAGCCGCTGCAGCGCGAGGGTGACCGTCGAATCGCTCTCCGAGCCGAAAGTGCTGACCCCCACGACGCCGCCCTTGAGATCGGCTGCGGTCTTGACGCCGGGCCCGGAGAAGAACGTAAAGCGGATGACGTTGCTGAGCGAGCCGATCAGCCGCAAATCGCCGCCCGCGCGGTTGAGCTTCACCACCGAGGACAGCCCCACATGCATGACATCGAGCCGGCCGGCCTGCACCTCCTCGGCGCCGCGGCTGCCGCCATTCATGTTCATAATGTCGACCTTGAGCCCCTGCTCGGCGTAGAAGCCCGCCGCCTGCGCGGTCCACCATGCCAGCACGGTGTTGACCGGATCGGCGATCCCGGCCTTGATCTCGATCGGCTCGGCGGCGCCGGCGGCGGACGCGTCCCATCCCGCCAAGGCCAGGGCGACCGCAGCCGCCCGTGGCCAATGCGAGCGCCGACCAAACCGATTGCTGCACATGTTGCTTCTCCCGGACCGGAGCATGCTCCGGCAAAGATTATCGTGCGGCAAGTGTGCAGCGCTCCGATCGGAATGCCAACCGGATCCGGCGGCCGCCTGCCGCCGCCATCCGCTCAGAAGTCCCGAAACAGGCGACCGAAGCCCTGGATCTTGTCGTTCACGCCGCAACGCCGCAGCGCATCCCAGACGATCGCCTGTTGCGCCGACATGACATTGACGCCGAATTCACGCTCGAGCGGCTCGATGGCGCCGGCCGTCGGCCAATGCGGCGACGGCAACAGGATGGTGTCGGCGTCCGGATGGGCGCGCATCAGCTGGCGCCCCAGCTCGATTGCCGCGTGCTGCGGGATGCGGCCGATCTGGTTGAAAGCGCTGCCCCAGCCGGTGGCGCCCAGCACCTCGCAGCCGAAATGGAGCGAATAGCTGGCGATGCGATCGGTGTCGGAATGGGCGTAAGGCTGTGCCACCACCACCTTCTTGCAGCCCAGCGCCTTGGCGGCTCGCGCCTGCGCGGCCGCGCTGGTCGATACCTTGACCTTCAGCTCGGCCTCGAGATCCTCGACCATTTGCTGCGCATTGGCGGTGCCGCGCGACAGGTTGATCGGCACGCCCCCGAGCACGATGATGTCCACCCCGGCGGCGGCCATCTCGCGCGCCGCCTTCATGCTGGTGTCATACGACTGGTCGACCTCCGCCTTGCTGCGCACCACGATGGCGAGCGTGGTGATCACCAGGGTCACCCCGGCGGGCACCATCCTGTAGAATTCATAAGGAAAAACCTCGGTGGTGAGAGGCGGCGAGGTGTAGCCGATGCGGGCCCGGTAGCCATATGGGATTTCACTGATCGGATGCGCTGAGGGTGACGACATGCGCTGGGAAACCTCTGGGGGCCGGTTGGATTGGGGCAGGAAGCGTAATCGGGACGGAACCTAGAGCATCGGCGGGAAAAGTCGAATCCGGCCAATTGCCGGCGCATTCCGTCGCTTCGCGGCAACAACGTGACGTGTTGCCGCGGCGCAACATGAGTTTTTCGGTGGGATGCTCCGGCGTCAAACTGTCGCGTACTTTCAACAGCATCGAATGTGTGATTTATGCATTCTTAATCTACAATGGCCGCGAAGAACCATCGGTCCAAAAGACCCATCAAATGTGAAGAGCCATCGGTCCGCAGGCAATGGCGCGTTGACGCCAGGAGACCGATGCCCCGGGGGAGAATACGCCAATGACCGTTGCAGCGTCAGCACCTGAGCAAACCGTGGCGTCCACTACGTCGCGATGGTGGCAGCTCATTTTCGGCATCATCTGCATGGTGATGATCGCCAATCTGCAATACGGCTGGAATCTTTTCGTCGATCCCATGGACGCAAAATATCATTGGGGCCGGCCCGCGATCCAAACTGCGTTCTCGCTGTTCGTCCTGACCGAGACCTGGCTGGTGCCGGTCGAAGGCTGGTTTGTTGATCGCTACGGTCCGCGGATCGTGGTGGTGGTCGGCGGAATCCTGGTGGCGATCGCGTGGACCATGAACTCGATGGCGACATCGCTGTGGATGCTCTATGCCGCCGCCGTGGTTTCGGGCATCGGTGCCGGCGCTGTGTACGGGACCTGCGTCGGCAATGCCCTCAAGTGGTTCTCCGATCGTCGCGGGCTTGCGGCGGGCCTCACGGCGGCGGGCTTCGGAGCCGGTGCCGCGATCACTGTCGCTCCGATTCGTGCCATCATCGACGGACCGGGTTATGAGGCGGCTTTCCTTTGGTTCGGGCTCGGTCAGGGGTTGATCATTCTGATCGTCTCGCAATTCCTGAAAGCGCCTCTGCCCGGCCAGATCGCCCCACCCAGCACGGTCAAGCGCGTACAACAAGGCAGCCGCCAATATGCTCCGGCCGAATTGCTGCGCAGCCCGCTGTTCTGGGTCCTCTACGTCATGTTCGTGCTGGTGGCAGCGCCCGGTATCGCTCTGGCGGCCAGTTTCGCCTCGATCGCGAAGGATTACGGCGTCGCCGGGTCCCAGATCGTCATCATGGGTATCACCTGGACGGTGCTGACACTGGCGCTGCAGGTCGACAACGTGCTCAACGGCTTGGCGCGGCCATTTTTCGGGTGGGTTTCGGACCAGATCGGCCGCGAGATAACGATGTGCTTCGTGTTTTTCGCCGGTGCCGCCAGCATGCTGGGTTTGGGATTCCTCGGCAGCAATCCGGTTTTGTTCGTGGTCTTTGCCGCCTGCGTGTTCTTCACCTGGGGCGAAATATACAGCCTGTTCCCGGCGAGCTGTACGGACGCTTTCGGCTCGAAATACGCAGCCACCAACGCCGGCATGCTTTATACCGCCAAAGGGACCGGCTCGTTGCTGGTCCCGATCGCAAGCCTGATCGCGCTCAACACCGGCAGCTGGCATGCGGTGTTCGTCACCGCTGCGATCATGGATGTGATTGCTGGCATCATGGCCATCGCGGTGCTCAAGCCTATGCTCAAGGCTCATATCGCGCGGGCCTGACTGGTCCGCAGGACAGGTAGCCGGCGGATCGCTTGGCCGGCCCCGGCAGTAAGACAAGCATTGCGCACGGCCGTGCGACTGGAATAATGTATGCCAGCATGAGTTCGGTGAACATGATTTCGAGCACCAGCGATATTTCGACCAATCCAGATCCCTCCAGCACGCGCACCGAGGATGCGGCCGATTCCCTCGGCGCTTCGCCGTTGCAGCGGGTGGGAGTGGATCCGATCACGCCCGCTGCAAGCTTCAAGAATAAAGCCTATGCGGCCCTCAAGGACGTCATCGTGTCCATGGACGTCTATCGCAGCCGTTCCGACATCCGGCTCGACGAGCGCCGGCTGGCGCTCGAGTTCGGCATCAGCCGCACGCCGGTGCGCGAGGCCATGGCGCAGCTCGAGCGCGACGGTTTCGTGCGCTCGGTGCCGCGCCGCGGCATCTATGTGGTGCGCAAGACCAGGCGCGAGGTCATCGAGATGATTACCGCCTGGGCGGCGCTCGAGAGCATGGCGGCGCGACTGATCACGCAGGGCGCGAGCGTGGACGAGATTGCCTCGCTGCGGCGCATGTTCACGACCTTCGAGGGCGGCGAGGTCGCCGCCAAGCTCGACGAGTATTCCGAGGTCAATATCGAGTTCCACCAGGCCATCATCCGCATGAGCCACAACCGCGTGCTCATCGATCTGGCGGAGAATCTGTTCACCCATATGCGGATGATCCGCCGCAAGACCATTGGCGAGAAGGATCGCGCGGATCGCTCGATCCGCGACCACATGCACATCATCGAGGCGCTGGAGGCGCGCGACACCGCGCGCGCCGAGGAGCTGGTCCGCGCCCATGCGCTCGGCCTGGCCGACCATGTGGCGAAATACGCCGATTACCTTGACTGAACGCAAAGACATAAAGATTTCAGGGAGGCCTCCCATGGCTGATGCAGCAGTGAAAGAGAAAAGCGAAACCGCAAATGCGACCGGGGCGGAGCGGGAGCTGACCGATGGCTTTCACCTCGTCATCGATGCCCTCAAGCTCAACGGCATCAAAACGATCTACGGCGTGCCCGGTATCCCGATCACGGACTTCGGCCGCATGGCGCAGGCGTCCGGGATTCGAGTGCTGTCGTTCCGGCACGAGCAGAACGCAGGCTATGCGGCTTCGATTGCCGGCTTCCTGACCAAGCAGCCGGGTGTGTGCCTGACGGTCTCGGCGCCTGGGTTTCTCAATGGCCTCACCGCGCTCGCCCACGCCACCACTAATTGCTTCCCGATGATCCTGATCTCTGGCTCCTCCGAGCGCGAAATCGTCGACCTGCAGCAGGGCGACTACGAGGAGATGGACCAGCTCGCCATCGCCAAACCGCTGTGCAAGGCGGCCTATCGCGTGCTGCACGCACAGGATATCGGCATCGGTCTTGCCCGCGCGATCCGCGCCGCGGTATCGGGCCGTCCGGGCGGCGTCTATCTTGATTTGCCGGCCAAGCTCTTCGGACAGGTCGTGGATGCCGAAGCCGGAGCCAAGTCGCTGGTCAAGGTCATCGACGCGGCGCCGGCGCAAATTCCGGCGGCGTCGGCCGTCAAGCGCGCGCTCGATGTGCTCAAGAGCGCGAAGCGTCCCTTGATCATTCTCGGCAAGGGCGCCGCCTACGCGCAGGCCGACGATGTGATCCGCGCCTTTGTCGAGAAAAGCAGCGTTCCGTTCCTGCCGATGAGCATGGCCAAGGGCCTTCTGCCCGACACCCATCCGCAATGTGCCGGCGCCGCCCGATCGACGGTGCTCAAGGATTCCGACGTCGTCCTCCTGATTGGGGCGCGCCTCAATTGGCTGCTTTCGCACGGCAAGGGCAAGGCTTGGGGCGAGCCGCATTCGAAGAAATTTATCCAGGTCGACATCGAGCCCAAGGAGATGGATTCGAATGTCGAAATCGCCGCTCCTTTGGTGGGCGACATCGGCTCCTGCGTTGCCGCGCTGCTCGAAGGACTCGACAGCAAGTGGCCGCCGCCGCCTGCGGATTGGATCAAGACCGTCACCTCCAAGCGCGACGAGAACGTCGCCAAAATGGCGCCGCGGCTGATGAACAACAACTCCCCGATGGACTACCACGGTGCGCTCGGCGTGCTGCGAACCATCGTCAAGGAACGGCCGGATGCCATCCTGGTGAACGAAGGCGCCAACACGCTCGACCTCGCGCGCGGGATCATCGACGTCTACCAGCCGCGCAAGCGCATCGACGTCGGCACCTGGGGTGTCATGGGCATCGGCATGGGTTACGCCATCGGCGCCGCCATCGAGACCGGCAAGCCGGTGCTGGCGATCGAGGGCGACTCGGCATTCGGGTTCTCCGGCATGGAGATCGAGACGATCTGCCGCTACAACCTGCCGGTCTGCATCGTGATCTTCAATAACGACGGCATCTATCGCGGCACCGACGTCAACAACGCCGGCGCCGATCCGGCCACCACCGTGTTCGTCAAAAGCGCGCGCTACGACAAGATGATCGAAGCCTTCGGGGGCGTCGGCGTCAATGCGACCTCGCCGGACGAGCTCAGGCGGGCGGTGAACCAGGCAATGGATTCCGGCAAACCAACCTTGATCAACGCAGCCATCGATCCGGCGGCCGGCAGCGAGAGCGGCCGCATCGGCAATCTCAATCCGCAGAGCGTGCTGAAGAAGAAATGAGAATTCGCACGTGTCAGTGAGTCCATAGCTGAAATGAGCCGACGCACGACAAGCAGGCGTCAACGGCCGAGAATTGAGGAGAACACGATGGCAAAGAACAAGAGGTCCAGTAGGGCAAAGGCGAAATCTGGCGCCAGGAAGCCCGCCCGCAAGGTCGTCAAATCCAAGGCCAAGGTAGCGGCCAAGAAGCCGGCGGCGAAAGCCGCAAGCGCTAAGGCGAAAAAGCCGGCCGCGACGAAATCAGCGACAGGGAACGGCTTGCCGAAGCCGTCGGCCAAGCCGTTCGGGCAGGCCGGCCGCGCGCTCGAGGGCGTGCGCATTCTTGATTTCACCCATGTGCAGTCGGGGCCGACCTGCACGCAACTGCTCGCCTACATGGGGGCCGACTGCATCAAGGTCGAACGGCCCGGCGTCGGCGACATCACGCGCGGGCAATTGCGCGACGTCAAAGGCGCCGACAGTCTCTACTTCACCATGCTCAACGGCAACAAGCGCTCGATCACCATTGATTCCAAGCACCCCAAGGGCAGGGAGATTCTCGACCGCCTGATCAAGTATTGCGACGTGCTGGTGGAGAACTTCGCCCCCGGCGCGCTCGACCGCATGGGGCTGACCTGGGAGCACATCCACAAGCTCAACCCGCGCATGATCGTGGCGTCGGTGAAGGGTTTCGGCCCCGGTCCCTACGAAGACTGCAAGGTCTACGAGAACGTGGCGCAATGCGCCGGCGGCGCCGCCTCCACCACCGGCTTCCGCGAAGGGCCGCCGCTGGTCACCGGCGCGCAGATCGGCGACAGCGGCACCGGGCTGCATCTCGCGTTCGGCATCGTGAGCGCGCTCTACCAGCGTATGCGCACCGGCCGCGGCCAGCGGGTGCTCTGCGCCATGCAGGACGGCGTGCTCAACCTCACGCGCGTCAAGCTGCGCGACCAGCAGCGCCTGGCGCACGGCCCGCTCACCGAGTTCAGCCAATACGGCGAGGGCGTCCCGTTCGGCAAATCCGTGCCGCGCGCCGGCAACGATTCGGGCGGCGGCCAGCCTGGCTGGATTCTCAAGTGCAAGGGCTGGGAGAACGATCCCGATGCCTACATCTATTTCATCACCCAGGCGCCGGTCTGGGGCGCGATCTGCGATCTGATCGGCAAGCCCGAATGGAAGACCGATCCCGAATACGCCACGCCGCCGGCGCGGCTGCCGCGGCTCAAGCATATTTTCGCGACCATCGAGGCATGGACCATGACCATGACCAAGTTCGAGGTCATGAAGACCTGCAACGAGCACGACATTCCGGTCGGTCCGATCCTGTCGCTGAAGGAGATCGCCGAGGAACAGTCGCTGCGCGATACCGGCACCGTGGTCGAGGTCGACCACCC
>DASYFD010000131.1:0-4115 GCA_036498625.1 Xanthobacteraceae bacterium
AAGGCGTTCGGCGGCGCCTATGACGTGATGGCCTCCAAGCATGTGGGCGGCGACGTCAACTATGCCTGGCCGACCGCGCAGATCGCCGTGATGGGCGCCAAGGGCGCGGTCGAGATCATCTTCCGCGCCGATATCGGGGAGGCCGCCAAGATCGCCGCTCGCACCAAGGAATACGAGGACCGTTTCCTGTCGCCGTTCGCGGCCGCCGAGCGCGGCTATATCGACGACGTGATCATGCCGCGGGCGACCCGCGCCCGCATCGCGCGGGCGCTGGCAATGCTGCGCGGCAAGAAGGTGGAACTGCCGGCCCGCCGGCACGATAATTTGCCACTGTGAGCGAGCGGCCGGCGATTGGTGCTATAGGATTGGTGTTGTTGGCTCGCACGTGTCCCGCACACACGACGGTCTCCTTCTCCCCGCGTGCGGGGAGAAGGTCGGGATGAGGGGGCGTTTCCGCGAGTCTGAGCCTGTCGAAACGCCCCCTCACCGGGCCGAGTTCGGGTTTTCCGTATTGCCGTGTCGCCCTCTCCCCGCAAGCGGGGCGAGGGGTGCCGTAATCCCGTGCGCGTCTCAGTTCGCGGATTGCGGCGCGTCGGCCTTCTCTGGATCCTCATCGGCCGCGCCATCGTGGGGCAGGTCCTCAGGTACCAGATTGAAGCGGTCGGCGTGCTCCGCCAGCCGGAGCCAGGATTGGGCCATGGTGGCCCACAGTGGCCGATCGCGTTCTTCCGAGGCCTTCTTGGCCATGCGCAAGCAATCCGCGGCATTGACGCGATAATCGTTGGCGGTACTCATGCTACCATCCCCTCACGATCGTTTTCACCCAAGCACAAGCAACCATCCGAGAACGGCGAAGTCGGGATGGCAGTGCGGCGCTATCAGGGCCATTCTGCGACTGCGTGGAGGGCGGAGGACCCGGCGCTTCAGGCACGATTACCGGGGTATTGCCGACAGAGCTGATTGAACGGATATTGCACCATCCCCATGACCCTTAAGAATTTACCGGCGGCCCACGATCTCATTGTGGCTCACAGCTCCGATCTACACGTGGATCATGACCACACGGCGCGCCTGCATGGCGGCGACGGTACCGCCGGGCTCGCCTGCGTGCTGCGCGCGGCACGCGGCGCCGGCGCCGCGATCGTGATCCTGGCGGGCGATACCTTCGACAGTCACCGGCTGCCGCAAGATTTGCTCGATCGCGCCGCCGACGTCATTGCGGCAGCTGGGCTGCCGGTGGTGCTCCTGCCGGGCAATCATGATCCCGCGGTTCCGGACGCGGTCTATCACCATGGCCGGTTGGCCGGCGTGCAGAACCTGCACGTGCTCGGCATCACGCACCAGGAGGCGGTGGTGTTTCCGGCTCTCGGCCTGGAAATCTGGGGCCGCGCCCATCGCGACTATTCCGACATGATTCCGCTCGAGACCACGCGCCCGCGCTCCACGCGCTGGCAGATCGCGGTGGCGCACGGGCACTATCAGCCCAATCCCGACCGCAGCACGCGGCTGCGTCCGGGTTGGCTCATCGGCGACGACGAGATCGCGGCGACCGGCGCCGATTATGTGGCGCTCGGCCATTGGAACCGCGCCGCCAAGGTGGGCGGCGGCGCGATCGCCGCGCATTATTCCGGCTCGCCCGAATATGCCGGAACCATCAATCTGGTGCGCTTGGGGTGGGAGGGCCAAGTGGTAGTCTCGCACCTTGCGCTCGATATTGCGCGCGAGCCCTGCGCCTTCGATGAATGACGCTGGCGCGGCGCCGGGAACAACTGGGCCAAAATCGCGTTGGTGTGCCGGGAGGATCTCATGGGAAAATCGCGCAAGCACACCAGACGGGGTGACCACTATCAGGCGATGGCCGCCGGCTACCAGTTGCTCAAGTCGCCATTGGCCGATTCGTACAATGCGGCAGCCGAGCACTACCGGGAAACCGACCCGCCGTCGGATCCGCGACGCGATCGAGCGGACGGATCGGCTTTGCACGGGGAAGACCGCCGCGATTGATCGGCGAAGTGGCCCCGATCAGTACACCACCACGCTGCGGATGCTTTTGCCGGCATGCATGAGGTCGAAGGCCTTGTTGATGTCGGCAAGCGGCATGGTGTGGGTGATCATCGGGTCGATCTCGATCTTGCCTTGCATGTACCAGTCCACGATCTTGGGCACGTCGGTGCGGCCGCGCGCGCCCCCGAAAGCGGTGCCGCGCCATACCCGGCCGGTGACGAGCTGAAACGGCCGGGTGGCGATCTCCTGGCCGGCGCCCGCCACCCCGATGATGATGCTCTCGCCCCAGCCGCGGTGGCAGGCCTCCAGCGCCTGGCGCATCACCGTGACATTGCCGGTGCAATCGAAGGTGTAATCGGCGCCGCCGATCTGGTCGGCGCCGCGCTTGGTCATGTCACCAGATGCGGCACGAGCTCGCCGCCGATCTCCTTCGGATTGACGAAGTGGGTCATCCCGAAACGCTCGCCCCAGGCCTTGCGGTCGGGATTGATGTCGACCCCGATGATCATGTCGGCGCCGGCGAGGCGCAGCCCCTGGATGACGTTGAGGCCGATGCCGCCGAGACCAAAGACGATGCAATTGGCCCCGGCCTCGACCTTGGCGGTGTTGAGCACCGCGCCGATGCCGGTGGTGACCCCGCAACCGATGTAGCAGACTTTGTCGAACGGCGCGTCCTTGCGGATTTTCGCCACCGCAATCTCCGGCAGGACGGTGAAATTGGCGAAGGTCGAGCAGCCCATGTAGTGGTGCAGCGGCTTGCCCTTGAGCGAGAAGCGCGAGCTGCCGTCCGGCATCAGGCCCTTGCCCTGGGTGGCGCGGATGGCGGTGCAGAGATTGGTCTTGCGCGACAGGCAGGACGGGCATTGCCGGCATTCGGGCGCATAGAGCGGGATGACATGGTCGCCCACCTGCAGCGAGTTCACGCCTTGGCCGACCTCCACCACCACGCCGGCGCCCTCATGCCCAAGGATGGTCGGAAACAGGCCTTCGGGATCCGCGCCCGAAAGGGTGAACTCGTCGGTGTGGCAGATGCCGGTGGCCTTGATCTCCACCATCACCTCGCCGGCCTTGGGGCCCTCGAGCTGCACGGTCTCCACCTGCAGCGGCTTGCCCGCCTCGAACGCCACTGCCGCACGCACATCCATCGCCGTCCTCCGTCGTCAAAACCGCCAGACATGATAATGTGCAATCAAATGCGCGACGTGAATAGTCTCGAAACGGCCGCCAGGGGAGGTTCGCATGAACTCGCTCTTTTCGACCTCGGCATGGCGTGGCGGGCTGGCGCTCACCGCCATCATTATTGCGCTGTCCGCCAGCGGTCCGGCGCAATCCCAGGCCGTCGGGCCGGGAAACTGGACCGCGAAGGCGCCGATGCCGGCGGTGCGCGGCGAGGTGGCGGCGGTGGTGTTCGAGAACAAGCTCTATGCCATCGGCGGCAACGTGGCCGGCAATGCGGTGCCGCGCAACGAGGTCTATGACCCGGCCACCGACCACTGGGCCGCCCGCGCCCCGATGCCGGTCGCTCGCGATCATCTCGGCCTCGCGCTGGTCAATGGCAAGATCTATACGTTCGGCGGCTTCGTGAGGTCGGTACACGACGGCGCCGGCACCGATGTGTTCGAATACGATCCCACCGCCGATACCTGGCGGGCGCGCATGCCGCTCAAATCTCCGCTCGGCTCGGTCGGGACCGCGGTGATCAACGGCAAGATTCACGTTTTCGGCGGCCGCGGGCTCGACAAGGTGACCACCACCACGCACGCGATCTATGATCCTGCGACCGACACCTGGACGGACGCGGCGCCGCTGTCCAAGGGCCGCGACCACATGGCGGTGGTGTTGGTGGACGGCAAGATCCACGTCATCGGCGGCCGCTTCGCCAACCCGGTCGACCGCACCGACATGCACGAAGTGTACGACCCGGCCACCAACAGCTGGAGCACCGCGGCGCCGCTCAAGACCCCGCGCAGCGCCGTCGCCGCCGCGCTCTACCGCGGCATGATTGTGGTCGACGGCGGCGAATGGCCGCCGGAGATGCGCACCTTCACCGAGAACGAGGGCTACGATCCCAAGACCAACAGCTGGGTATTGCTCAAGCCCATGCCCGAGGG
>DASYFD010000132.1:0-19239 GCA_036498625.1 Xanthobacteraceae bacterium
CCACACGAACGGCGGTTTCCAGCTGTCGGCCGCCTGCGCCAGCATCGTGCCGATGCGAGGCCCGAGAAAGGCGCCGATCCCGTAGGCGACGACGAGCCACCCGATGAAGAAGGATCGCTTGCGGTGAAAGTAGCTGCCGACCGCGGCAAACAATGCCGCCATCTGCATGCCTTCGCCCACCCCCGTCATGGCGCGGTAGAACAGCATATCCCAGAAGCCGGAGGCATAGATGGTCGCCAGCGTGAACACCGAATAGATCGCCATGGCGACCAGGATGATCGTCTTGCGGGAGATGCGATCCGCGACATAACCGGTGGGAAGGCCCGCCACCGCCAATCCCAGCGTGAAGATGGTCGAGAGCAGTCCGGCGACCTTGAGGTCATAGGCCAGCGCCTGGCGGATCGCGGGGAGCAATGTCGGGAAAATCTGCCGGTCGGCGGCGTTGATCGAATAGGCGAGACACAGGAGAATCAGAAACACCACCGGTGCCACTGCCGCGCGCGCGGCGGACGGCTTTGCTGCGGCGGCTGCAAGCTCCCCCGATGCGCTCACGGTGACCTCCTCAGATTTTCAACGCGCGGCTCATCCCGGGTCCATGCCCTTCTGCTTCATTGTCGACACGGCCGCCTCCGAGGCGAGGAACTTGGTTAAGGCCTTGGCGCCCTCGGGATCCTTGGCCTTGGCCGGGATGGCCCCCACATAGACGATGATCTTCTGCAAGTCGCCGGGCAGCGGGCCGACCAGATCGATGCCGGGAACCGGCATCAGCTCGGCTACCTGCTGCACCCCGATCTCGGCCTCGCCCGCCGCCACCGCGGCGCCGACCGGCTTGCCTTGCACGATGACCGTCTTGGGCTTGAGGGCGTCGACAAGACCCAGACGCGCGATCACGGTCTGGAAATGCCGGCCGCTCGCACCCTGGCTGTAGGCGACCGACTTCGCCGCAATCAGCGCGGCCTTGAGGGCGTCGGCCGAGCCGATATTGGGCCTGGGCGCGCCGGCCCGCACCGCCACGCCCACGCGCGAGAGCATGACCTTGGTGCTGCCGCCCGCGGCGATCACGCCGTCCTTGACGAAATCGTTGATCAGCTCCTCGTCGGCGATGAGAAGATCGATGCCGGCACCCTCCTTGAGCTGGGCGAGGGTCTGCGGGCCGGCCTGGAACTTGATCGTGACCTTGTGCCCGCTCGCATGCTCGAACAGCGGAACGAGCGCGCCCATGACTTCCGGCATCGGGCCGGGCGTGCTCACGACGTTGATCTCTGCCGCCACCGCGGCACTGCCGGCGATCAGTAGGCTCAGGCAGCCTGCCGTCGCCGAGGCGACGAGTTTCGATCCTGCGCGCATGTTGCTCTCCTGGGGTTGTCCTTGGTGTCTGCGATCGCCGCCGCTTTCAGGGCGCCGGCGGCTCCATTCCGCTCTTGCGCACCAGCGCTCGGTTTTCCGGTGCGCCCATGAACTTCACCATCGCGGTCGCCACCTCTTTTTCCTTCGACACCGCGAGCACGCCGGCGGCGAACGGATTGTATTGCTGCAGCTCGGGCGGCAGCACCCCTCCGAGCTCGGCGCCCGCGACCGGCAGGATCACGTTGATCTGCTGCAGCGCGATCTCGACCTCGCCGCGCGCCACGGCCTCAGCGGCGGGGAATCCGTCGAGGAACTTGGTGCGCGCCTTGAGCTCATCGGTGAGGCCGAGATCGGCCATGATCTTCGCTACCATGAGGCCGCTGCCGGCGGTGGAATAGCCGATCGATTTGGCGGCCCGCATGGCACGCTTGAAGGCCTCGACCGTGCTGAGATCGAGCTTGGGAGCGCCCGCCTTGACGGCGACCCCGATGCCGGCGCGGGCGAAATCGACCCGCATGCCCACGATCTTGCCGCTCTTGATGAGATCGTCGATCACGCCCGGATTGAGCGCCACCACGTCGGCCGGTGCGCCGGCATTGACCTTGGCGAGCGCATTGGCATCGAATACCGCGTTGACCTTGTTGCCGGTCTGGCTCTGGAATCCGGCCGCGAGGTCGCGCACCCCGGAGATCACGCCCATGCCGCCCAGCACCGTGATCTCGGCCGCCTGCGCGGCGCTTGGCACAGCGCCTTGGCCGAGCCCGCCCAGCACCGCAAGCGCGGCCGCCGCCAACAGGTTGCTCCAGCTCGTCATGACGCCCTCCCGATTTTTTGTGCCTTGAAATTCCGTGCCAGCCGGTCGGTCATGATTTGACCGGCTCTACGAAGGTCTTGCGCAGCAGTGGAGCGGCTTCCGGAGAGATCATGAACCTGATCAGGGCGCGCGCCGCGTCCGGCTCCTTCGAGCCCGTCATCAGGGCGACGCTCGAGGGGCACGGCTTGTTCAGGAAACCGGGCGGCACTCCGACATAGTCGGTCCCCGGCGCCCCCACCATGATGTTGGTCTGCTGCAGCCCGAGCTCGAACTCGCCCCGCGCCAGAGCCTCCACCACCGGGCCGTTGTCGGTGTAGACCGTCTTCGACTTGAGCTGCGCGGTGAGGCCGAGCTTCTCGATGCCCTCCGCCACGTTTGTGCCGCTGCAGCCGCGCGAATAGCCGATCGACTTTGCGGCCAGCAATGCCGCCTTGTAGGCCTCGACCGTGCTGATGTCCGGCTTGGGGGCGCCGGCCCGCACCGAGACGCCGAGGCTGGCCAGCACGAACGGCGTCACGCTGGCGGCCACCACATGGCCGTTCTTGATCAGGCCGTTGATCTGCTCCGGATTGCTGGTGATGAGGTCGGCGGGCCCGTTGGATTTGAGCCGCTGCTCCGTGGCAGGGACGGTTTCCTGGATGACCGTCACCTTGTGGCCGCTGGTGCGCTCGAACGCGGCGGCGAGTTCGCGCACCCCCGGCGTTGCACCCTGGTTGGTCAGGACGGTGAGCTCGGCGGCACGCGCGGCGCCCGGCGGCCACGCACCCAAGCTTCCCAAGATGATTCCCGGAATGACCGCGCGCATGCACGCCGCGGCGATTTTCCCGCACGCTCCCATGGCTCCCTCCCGCGTTTTTTCTCGGCCGCCCGATCGAGCGTCCGGCCGCATGGAGGAAAGCTTATGCCGTCTTGCCGCCATGGGCCAGGGGTCAGCGGCGGCGGCGGCAGGCCGCGCCGTCTGCCGGGGAGTGGATCAAAACCGCGCCGTGCGGCATGAGGTGGCATTGTCCCGCGGCATCCTCAGGCGGAAAGGCTCGCTCCACGAGAAACTCTTGCGCGATGAAAACCCTGTCCGGCTTGCTGCTCCTGCTCGCTTTCGCCCAGGCCCCGCTCGCCCCCGCGGCGCAGGCGCAGCAGCCGCAATCGGTCTTCATCGAGGACGACATGGTGCGCGGCAATACCGGCAAGCCGCTCGACGACAAAGGCATCAGGGGCGTGGTGATCGAATTGTCGGACGGCCAGAAGCTGCCCATGCGCTATGGCGGCCATCCGCCGCGCAACAGCGTGGACTATTTCTGGGCGGTGGGCTGGGTAATCCCGGAAGGCTACCCGACCGGAAGCCTGTACTACAAGGTCGTCGCCACCGACCTGCAGGGCCACACGCAGACCTGGCAATCGTTCCAGGACCCGCGATCGAAGATCGAGGTGATCGCAGGTACGGTGCAGTATTCGGCGAAGCGCAGGCGCCGCGGTAGCACGGATCGCTGCGCGCCGCGGCGTTTCCCGCTCCGCTGGCGGATCCCGGGTTCTCGACTGTCTTCAGCTGAAACTAAAATTGGCTGCAGTAAGGCTGCTCATGTTCACATTCTGCAGCGTTACCGAGTCGTTGGCGTCGGTCGAGATGACCGTGCTCGCCCCCACCTGCTTGGCGTCCGCCATTGCGGCGGCAAAATTGGTCAACAGCGACAGGCTGAACTGCAGGGTGTCATGGTCGGTCTGAAAATCCATGATCTTGTCCTGCCCGAAGCCGGGGCCGAAAACGAAGGTATTGTTCCCGCCCATCCCATACCGGTCCTGACCGTAGAGGATGTCGTTTCCAGGCCCACCGGTCAGCGTATCGTTGCCGGAGTGCCCGGCGAGGACGTCATTGCCGGATCCGCCCGTGAGCACCAACGGAGCGGTTGAACCGGCATTGGGATCGTAAGGCGTCTCGAGCCACAGCAAGGTATCGTAGGCAGCCGCGACCGTTCCCGCGTCTACCGAATGCGATCCATCATCATTGGTTCCGGTCACCGAAGACCAGCTCCAGTTCGCGTCGAAGGTGATGGTGGCATTCGACCAACTGTACTTGTTGTTGACATCGTACATGGTCAGCCAGTGGGTCCCGTCGTCATTCATTCCGGTTCGGGACGTGAGGTTTCCGTTGGCGTCATACGCGCTCGTGGACCAGGCCCAACTCGCAGCATTGGCGGTGTCGTAGGCATTGATCCAATAGTTGCCGTTTGGGGACGCGAAACCACTGTCGGCGGCGGTAATCTGGTAATTTCCCACAAGGCTGGCGGCGTTGCCGCCGCCGGCGGCGATGTCGAGATATTCGGTGCCTGAGCTTGTCGCCACGTAAGTAAAAGTCGATGAGGTGTTCGCGCCGGCATCGACCACGCCCTGGCTGTCGAGGATGGTGCGGCCGGAATTCCGGAGATCGATCGCAACATCGTTCAAATTGTCCAGTGCATTGAACGTGGCTTGCGCCGAGAAGGTGTAGACGTGACCGGCAATCAGGCTGACCGCGAACCAATCGTGGTCAAGCGAGGTCGTGAAGCTGCCGCTCTTCGGCACCGCATTGATCCTGCCCGCGGTTGCTCCACCAAGCGTGAGGCTGGCGCTGTTCGCTGCCGTGTCCAAAACCGTGTCCGGGCCGCCGTCTGCCCGGTGGAACCCGAGGACATCCATGACCTGGAGGTCCGCCTGCGTAAGTGTGTCGCTGCCGTCCAAGATTTCATTGAAGGGATCAACACCCTGTACGCCGCCATTAAGAAAGTCACCAGGATCCGATCTTATGCCGAAGTCGGCCAAGTCCGTAGTGCCCCCATCGATCGAAAAGTATGCCGGGGTCGCGGGCCTCGCAAATCCGAATACATGGCTCCCCGAGCGGTTCTCGTTAAAACGAAAGATATCCAGGCTGTCGCCGGCAATCCGGCCCATGGCGTGGGTGATCTCGTGAAGGGCGGCGGCAATGAGGGCGTTACCCGTAAAGGCAGTTCCGATACCGACCTGACCGTCGACCGCCGCACCTTGGGACGACACCAGTCCCAGTGCCTTGCCCTGCGCGGTGCCGATGACAAAGCTGGATTTGCCTTGAAGCGACGAGGTGTTCGGCAACGCGTTTACGGAGGTGATGTCGTCAGCGGACCCTTCATGATCCAACAGCAGGGTTCTCAGATCCGAGTAGGCTTCGCTGATGCCCTGGCCGTTCGTGCCGGCGCCGGTGTATCCGATGTTACCCTCGGAAATGTTCTGGTGAGGTAAGGTAACGCCGCCAAATTCTCCATAGCCGACCGCAATATTGACCACGATGTTGTCGTTGAATGCAGCTTCCAGCATATTAGCCGCAGCCTGCATTCCATCTCTTAAGCTTTGTGGTGCGGCAAGCGCGTTCGCGTCATAGATCAGATTGATGGTCAGACCCGGTGGCGGCGCCAGGCCGTTGTCGGTAGCAGTGATCTGGTAGCCGCCGGCGAGGCTGGTGGGATTGTTGCCGCCGGCGCTGATGTCGAGATACGCGGTGCCGGAACTGGTTGCCGTATAGGTAAAGCTCGAGGTGGCGTTCGCTCCGGCATCGACCACACCCTGGCCGTCGAGAATGTTCCGGCTGGAATCCCTGAGGTCGATCCCTACATCGTGCAAATTTCCGGATCCCAAAATAACCGTCCCGGAGAATGTGTAGCTGTGGCCCGCAACCAGATTCACCGCAAACCAATCGTGGTCGAGCGACGTGTCGAAGCTGCCGCCCTCCGGCATTCCATCGATCCTGCCGGAAGTTGTCCCGCCCATGCTAAGGCTGGCGTTGGTCGATGCCGTGTCCAAAACCGTATCGGCGCCGTCGTCCTGATAACTGACAAAGTACTGGCCGGTTTGGCCGGCGGGGTTGTTGCCGCCGGCGCTGATGTCGAGATATTCGGTGCCTGAACTGGTTGCCGTATAGGTAAAGCTCGAGATGATGTTCGCGCCGGCATCGACCACGCCCTGGCTGTCGAGAATAGTCCGGCTGGAATCCCTGAGATCGATCGCAACATCGTCCAGGTCGCCCAAGCCGTTCCCCGAGAATGTGTAGTCATGACCCGCGATGAGACTGACTGCGAGCCAATCGTGGTCAAGCGAGGTGTCGAAACTGCCGCTCCCCGGCACTGCATCGATCTTGCCGTAGGTTCCGCCGGCGTACACGACGGCATTGGTCGATGCCGTGTCCAAAACCGTGTCGCTGGTGACGCCGCCCAGGGTGGCACTGATCTCATAGTCACCGCTGAGGCCGGCTGGGTTGTTGCCGCCGGCGCTAATGTCGAGATACACAGTGCCCGAGCTGGTTGCCGTGTAGGAAAAGCTCGAGGTGGCGTTCGCTCCGGCATCCACCACGCCCTGGCCGTCGAGGATGGTCCGGCTGGAATCCCTGAGGTCGATCGCAACATCGTTGAAGCTGCCTCCGCCGGACTGCGCCGAGAATGTGTAGGTGAGACCGGCAGTCAGATTGATCGCAAACCAATCGTGGTCGAGCGAGGTGTCGAAGCTGCCGCTCTCGGGCACCCCGTTAATTCTGCCGGTGACCGGCGACCCCCCAATCGTGAGGCTGGCGTTGGTCGATGCCGTGTCCAAAATCGTATCGGCGCCGGCGTCCCCGTAAGTGACGAAGTACTGGCCGGTTTGGCTGGCCGGGTTGCTGCCACCGCCGCTGATGTCGAGATATTCGGTTCCTGAACTGGTTGCCGTGTAGGTAAACATCGGTCTAGAGCCCGGGCCAGCATCGACCACGCCCTGGCTGTCGAGAATAGTCCGGTTGGAGTCCCTGAGATCGATCGCAACATCATCCAAAGTGTTCGATACGGCCATCCCCGAGAATACGTAGTCGTGACCTGCAATGAGACCGACAGCGAGCCAATCGTGGTCAAGCGACGTGTCGAAACTGCCGCTCACCGGCACAGCATCAATCGTGCCGAAGGTTCCGCCGGCGAACACGACGGCGTTGGTCGAAGCCGTGTCCAAAACCGTGTCGGTCATTTCTTCGATCCTCGCAACGCGGTACCCTTCAGGCCCCGTGACGCCACGGCATTCCGGCCGGAATGGGCGTCTCGCTCTTGCGACGGCGCGCGACCGACATTCGACGCCAATGCCGCGCCCCCGTTGGGGGGATCAGATCGAAGAAATTCGGGGCCTTGATCGACACCCCGTTCGCAGCAGCCCCCAACACGATTTTCTCGTGGCACCCCATTAAGCGTGCGAAAACGTGAAATTGCAACGCAGAGTCAGGCGCACGATAGGTAAAGTCAAGACGAAAAAGGGGCCTGCCGACCGCAGAACCGTGAACCGGGCGCAGGTTATTGAATGGCCTCGCCGTGAATGGAGATGTCGAGCCCTTCCCGCTCCTCGTCCTGGCTGGCGCGTAGCGCCGTGACGGCGGCAACCGCCTTCAGCAACACCGCGGTCATGATCCCGGACCACGCCATGGTGACCACGACCGCGAACAGCTGGGTCATGAGCTGCTGATAGTTACCCTCGATGAGGCCCGAATAGCCCTGCGGGACGTCGGGCGCGATCGATACCGCGGCGGTGGCGAATACGCCGCACAACAGCGTGCCGGTGATGCCGCCGACGCCGTGGACCCCGAACACATCGAGCGAGTCGTCATATTTGAAGCGCGTCTTGAGCGCGGTGCAGGCATAGAAGCAGACCCCGCCCGCCACCACCCCGATGACGATCCCGTGCCACGGCAGCACGTAGCCGGAAGCCGGCGTGATGGTCCCGAGCCCGGCCACGGCGCCGGAAATCATCCCCAGCACCGACGGCTTGCCGCGCGTCCACCACTCGATCGACATCCAGGTCAGGACGCCGGCGCAGGCCGCCAGATGGGTGGCCGCAATCGCCATGACGGCGCGCGAATTGGCGCCGAGCGCTGAGCCACCATTGAAGCCGAACCATCCGACCCACAACAGGCCGGTGCCCACCACCGCCATCGAAAGATCGTAGGGCGCGAGATTTTCCGAACCGTAGCCGCGGCGCGGCCCGAGCAGCAACGCGGCGGTGAGCCCGGCAATGCCAGCATTGATGTGCACCACGGTGCCGCCTGCGAAATCCAGCACGCCGGCCGTACCCAGGAAGCCGCCGCCCCACACCCAGTGCGCGATCGGCACATAGACGAAGGCAAGCCACAAGGCGGAGAACATGAGAAAGGCGGAAAAGCGCATGCGGTCCGCGACCGAGCCGACCACCAACGCCACCGTAATGACGGCGAAGGCCATCTGATAGAGCATGAACAGCGCTTCGGGGATCGTCTTCGCCAGCGGATTGATCGAATCCATCCCCATGCCGGCAAGGAACAGCCGGCTTGCGGATCCGATCAAGGGCCCGTCGCCGGTGAACACGAGACTATAGCCGAATGCCACCCAGAGGATCGAGACCAGCGCGGTCGCAGCCAGGCTCTGCGCCATGGTGGCCAGCACATTCTTCTTGCGCACCATGCCGGCATAGAACAAGGCGAGGCCAGGGATGGTCATCATCAGCACGATGCTGGTGGCGACGATCATCCAGGCCGTATCGGCGCCGTCGATCTTGTCGGTCTGTGCCAACGCCGGCGACACCCAAAATGCCGTTGCTCCGGCCGCCGCCAACAGGCGCGCGGCACCGCGACCCGATTTCCCGGTCATGAAATTTTCCCCCGTTGCCTGCTGGTGTCTAGATCGCGTCGGAATCGGTCTCGCCGGTGCGAATACGCACCGCATGATCGAGCGCGGTCACGAAAACCTTGCCATCGCCGATCTGTCCGGTGCGGGCCGCGCCCGTAATGGCTTCCACGGTTCGCTCGACCTGGCTGTTGGGGACGGCGACCTCGATGCGGATTTTCGGCACGAAGTTCACAGTGTATTCGGCGCCCCGGTAGAACTCCGTGTGCCCCTTCTGGCGCCCGTAACCCTTGACCTCGGTGATGGTCATTCCGGTCGTGCCCAGCGTCGAAAGCGCCTGGCGTACCTCGTCAAGCCGGAACGGCTTGATGATGGCCATGACAAGTTTCATTGCCCGCAGCCTCCCCTCCGGCCGAGCGCAACCAGTCCCCGTCAAGGCGGAGCTTGAGCCGCGTGGCCGCCCGGCAGCGCCATCGACTCGTGCTCGCCATCTATAGCAGTGCCTGAATTTGAGGCAACGCCCTCGGCGGCGGTCCCGCTCGGCTCAAGGTATTTTCGGCAAGTGGCCGCTCGTGACGCGTCGATTGATCAAATCAGCGGCTCACCCGCGGTCCCGGGCGTCCAGGCGTTGTCGGACCGGCGAGGCCTATTTGACCTGGTTTGGCGGCGGCAGCGGCTCGAATCTCTGGCTCGCGCATCCGTCGATGCTCAATGCCAAGCGATAGTCGACAATATCGTTGTTCTGAATGATCAGCGCATAGACGCGCGGATCGCTGTCGGCATCGCTGCGCAAGCAGACAATCCAGTCCCCCAAGGCGCTGACCGGAGCCCTGCGGACTTGCGATACCCGCGGATAGCCGGTGAGCTTCGCGCTCTTGAATGTCTCTTGAATTTTTCCGGCCAGCGCCTGGATGTTGGGAACGCTCGCGCCATCGAGCGGCGGCAGCAACGCCGGGTCGGCGCCGAGCGAGCAGCCCGCCAGGATCAGGCCGGCAAAGGCGGGGGATAGGCGCATCACCGCATCAAGCTTTCGCCGCCCGCACCCGAATCGACCGATGGGTCGACAACGATCGGTGCGTCGACAGTTTCGGTCCCTCATAATTCCGGCAGATCATACATCCAATCGTGTCCCGGCAATGGGCAGGATTGGGATTTGCGGCCGGCCATTTGTGGCTATTTTGGCCGCAACGGTCCGAACAATGCCCTGCA
Organism: Xanthobacteraceae bacterium; assembly: GCA_036498625.1. Taxonomy (GTDB): domain Bacteria; phylum Pseudomonadota; class Alphaproteobacteria; order Rhizobiales; family Xanthobacteraceae; genus VAZQ01. The sequence goes on from DASYFD010000132.1 coordinate 9,979, forward strand.
ATCCAACACAATTCGTCATGCTTTCGCCCCAGCGCTCGCGTGCTCTCCGTTAAGGGATCGCGGGCGCAACATGCGACATTCGGCAATTGCGATATCCGGCAAAGCCCGCGGCGTGTTCGCGGCATGGCTGCTCGTCGGCGCGTCCTTACCGGCCGCCGTGAGCCCGGCGCGCGCGCAACCGGCCATCCGGGTCGAGGGCAATCAGCGGATCGAGGAAGCTTCGATCCGTACCTACTTCCATACCGTGAACGGCCAGCAACTCGAGGCCGCCGACCTCGATTCCGCTCTCAAGGCGCTCTATGCCACCGGTCTGTTCGCCGACGTGCGCATCCGGCGCTCCGGCGATCAGGTGATCGTTGCCGTGGTCGAGAACCCGACCCTCGGGAAGGTCGGGCTCGAAGGCAACCGGAAGATCAAGGAGGCGCAGCTCAAGATCGACATCCGCTCCAAGAGCGGCGGCCCGCTCTGGCGCCCATTGGTCCAGGAGGACGTGGCGCGCATGGTGGATATCTATCATCGCAGCGGCTACTTCCAGGCGCGTGTCGAGCCCAAGGTCATCGCGCGGTCGGACCGGCAGGCCGATCTGGTGTTCGAGATCCAGGAGGGGGCAAAGACCGGCGTCAAGCAGATCCGCTTTTCCGGCAACCAGGCTTATTCCTCCGATCAGCTCAAGGGAGCGATAAAGACCGGCGAGACCAACTTTCTGAGCTTTCTGCTGAACAACGACGTCTACGATCCCGACCGCGTCGAGGCGGATCGCGATCTGCTGCGCCGTTATTATTTGAGGCACGGCTATGCCGACATCCGCGTCGTGGCGGCGCGGCCGCAGTACGAGGCGGAGCAAAAGGGCATCGTGCTCACCTTCACGGTGGAGGAAGGCAGCCAGTACCGGATCGGAACGGTCGAGCTTACCTCCGGCCTGCGCGAGCTCGATCCGGCGATCCTGCGGGCGCGGCTGCGGCCCGATGCCGGGGACGTCTACAACGCCGAGACGGTGCAAAAGACCCTCGAGGACCTGTCGATCGAGGCTGCCAGGAATGGCTATCCGTTCGTCACGGTGCAGCCGCGGGAAAATCGCGATCCCGCCCGCCACGTCGTCGATCTGGTCTACGCGGTTGAGCCGGGCCCCCGCCGCTATGTGGAGCGCATCAACATTCGCGGCAATCGCAAGACCCAGGACTTCGTCATCCGGCGCGAATTCGACCTGTCCGAAGGCGACGCCTACAATCCCGCCCTGATCGAGCGCGCCGAGCGGCGCCTGAAAAATCTCGGATATTTCAAGACCGTCAAGATCGCCAACGCGCCCGGCTCGGCAGCGGATCGGATCGTCGTCGATGTCGAGCTGGAGGAGCAGGACACCGGCGATTACTCGGTCGCGATCGGCTATTCGATGACCGACGGAGTGGTCGGCCAAGCCTCGATCGGGGACCGGAACCTGCTGGGACGCGGCGATGCGCTCGCCGCCTCGCTCACCTATGGGCAATACACCAAAGGCTTCAACCTTTCCTTCACGCAGCCGTATATCAATGGAAGCGGGTTCGCGGCCGGGATCGACCTCTACGGCAAGCAGAGCCTCGCCAGCGACTATCAATCCTATGGCAGCGAAAGCTACGGCACCACGTTCCGTCTGGGGACGGCGCTGACCCCGGAGCTGGGCGTGCAATGGCGCTACTCGATCTACAACCAGAGCACCTCGCTCAGCCCCGCCTTGATGGACTGCGCGCCCGGCAACCCGCCGCCCGGCTGCTACGCCAATGGCGAAGCATCGCTTCCGGTCAAGCAGGCGGTCATCAACGGGCCGGCTTGGGTTTCCGCGGTCGGCTCGACCGTCAGCTACAGCACCCTCGACAACACCCGCAGCCCCACCACCGGCGTGACTTCGGCTCTCAACCAGGACCTGGCGGGTCTCGGCGGCGACGTGAAGTTCCTGCGCACCACCGAAGATTTTCGCGCCTACCAGCCGGTCGCCGGCGATGTGGTTGGAATGGCGCGCGCCCAGGGCGGCTACATCACTCCATGGGGCGGCCAGACGCTGCCGCTGGCGAACGGCTTTTTCGGCGGACCGCAGTTGGTGCGCGGTTTTGCCCAGAACGGTTTCGGGCCGCGCGATCTGACACCCGGAACCACCATGGACAATGTCGGCGGCCGCCAATACTGGGCGACCAGCGCGGAGCTGCAGGCTCCGGTTCCGGTGGTGCCGGCCGGCAGCGGGCTCAAGCTCGGGCTGTTCGCGGATGCCGGCAGCGTCTGGGGCTACCGGGGCACCGGCTCGCTCTCCGGTTCAGGGCCGGCTTTATCGCAATCGCTGCAAGTGGCGGATTCCCATGTCATTCGCTCGTCGCTGGGCGCCGGCCTGATCTGGGATTCGCCGTTTGGACCCATCCGGGCCGACTATGCGATCCCGATGAGCAAGGCGAGCTACGATGTCGCCCAGCGGTTCCGGTTCAGCGCCGGCGGGTTTTGATAGCCGCGCAAACATTCGCCTCACCCTGAGCCATCCCATGCGTGCGGCCTTGTGACCGCGCGCCGATGCTTGCCGCCCCGGCGCAATCCCCCTAATTTTGTGAGAAATGGCGCCGGCCGCAAAAGAGCGCCAGAAAGCCAGGCTGGCAGGGGAGACCGATGATGACGCGTGCCGCACCCGCAGCGGGATTTTTGCTGCTCCTGCTCGCGATCTGGGCGGGCAGCGAGGCGCCGCTCCAGGCTGCCGATCCGCCCGGCACCTGGTCGAACAAGGCGCCGATGCCGGCGCCGCGTGAAGACCATGGCGTGGTGACGATCGACGGGAAGCTCTACGCGATCGGCGGCACCGCCTACCAAGACGCCCAGATCCGCCGGAATGAAGTCTACGATCCCGCAACCGACCATTGGGGCGAGCTCGCGCCGATGCCGCGTGGCACCCATCACGTCGCGCTCGCCACGCAGGGCGGCAAGATCTATGCGTTCGGCGGTTTCACCGCGCCGGCCCACGGTGCCCCGGTCGACGTGGCCTTCGAATACGATCTCAAGACCGACAGCTGGCGCACGCTGCCGTCGCTGTCGAGCCCGCGCGGCTCACCGGCCGCGGTCGCGCTCGGCGGCAGGATTCATGTGGTCGGTGGGCGCGGTACCGACGGCCTTACGGTCGCCACCCATGAGAGCTTCGACCCGGCGACCGGAAAATGGTCCACCGCGGCGCCGCTGCCGAAGGCGCGCGATCACATCGCCCTGATGGTGGTCAACGGCAAGATGCACTCCATCGGCGGGCGTCTCGCCAGCACAAATACCAATCAAACCCTGCATGACGTCTACGATCCGGCCACGGATTCCTGGAACGCCGCCGCCCCGATGCCGACGGCGCGCTCGAGCACTGCGGTCGAGCTCTACCACGGGATGATCGTGGTGGTCGGCGGCGAGGGCGACGCCACCGGGCCCGGCAGCGCCTTCAAGGATAACGAAGGCTATGATCTCAAGAGCGGCCAGTGGGTGAAGCTGCAGCCGCTGCCGCTGGGCAAGCACGCCCTAGGGGCCGCGACCATCGGCAACGTAGTCTACTTTCCGGGCGGCTCGAGCACGCGCGGCGGCGGCCGAGATGAAGACTTTCACCCTGCCGCAATGAACGATCGGCGCGGCTGTGCCGAGGACGAAATCAGCATCTGGATCGAGGGAAGCTTCATGATCTACCGAAATTTGATCGCCGCAATCGGGCTCGGCTTGGCGCTGACCGCAACCATCAGCGTCGCCCGGGCCTTCGACGAGGCCAAATATCCCGATCTGCGGGGCGAATGGCGCGGCACCGGCGGCAACAAGTGGCCTACCCCAGCTCCACTCACGGCGGAATATCGAGCCATCTTCGAAGCCAACCTGCGGGACCAGGAGGCCGGCGGACCAGGCGACACCCCGACGATCGGCTGCCTGCCGCCCGGGATGCCTCGGCAGATGAACGTCTATGATCCCATGCAGATCGTCATCACGCCGGAAATGGTCCACATCCTGATCGAGCACGTCCACGATTCGCGCCGCATCTACACGGACGGCCGCGACTGGCCCAAGGAGATGGAACCCATGTATCAGGGCTATTCGATCGGGAAATGGATCGACCAGGACGGCGACGGCCGCTACGACGAGCTCGACGTGGAGACCCGCGGCCTGAAGGGCCCCCGCACCTTCGACAGCACCGGCATTCCCATGCACAAGGACAATGAGACCATCGTCAAGGAGCGGCTCTTCCTGGACAAGACCGATCCGAACACGCTGCACAACGAGATCACCACCATCGATCACGCACTGACGCAGCCCTGGACCATCACCAAGAACTACCGCCGCACCAAGAGCAAGGAACCGATCTGGTGGCGCGAGGCGATCTGCGCCGAAGGCAATCCCCATGTCCGCGTCGGCGACGAGTTCTACATGGTCAGCGCCGACGGCAACCTGATGCCGACCCGCAAGGGTCAGAAGGTGCCGGACCTGAAATATTTCAAGCCAGCGCAGAAGTAGCGGCATCTCATATCAGGAGCCAATGAACCAGCGCGACCAGCAACGAAGCGCCGAGCAGAACGAGTGCGCCCAGGACGGCGCCTTTCAGGGCATCCTCGCGCACCGTCGCCATGTCCGCTCCAAGCCGGTCGAAAGGCTCCCCTGACGCGCAACCGTCACCGCCGCGCCCGGTTCCGTCGCAGTCGTCATCATCCCTTCAACACGCGGATGGCCGCACGCGCGCCGGCAGGCGGTCCGGACCTCTCAGGTGTGGTGCCGCGAGATATTCGCCGCGGCCTGCCGGGGGTGCTGAGCCTGCAGCCGCGCGGCCGTCTCGACCTTGCCCGAGCCGCAGGTCTCCTGACGGGTCGACCGGCACAAGCTCGGCAACGCCGGATGGGCCGTGGCTCGCGCGATCTTGGTGAGAGCGATCCCCTTGCCGAACCGTTTGCGCGCAATCTTGTTGCCGTTCTCTTTTGCGGCGGGTTGCTCGGCGGAGAGCTTGCCGGTTGGAATCCGCCTGTCGGGCAACTCCATATGCGCGGATGCCGAGGGATCGGTCGCTTCCGCCGTTACCGCCTCGGCCAAGCTAGCGGGGCTTTCGATCAACGAATCGCCGGCCTCGAACATGCTGCCGAGATCGATGGGACCGTTCGCCGTCACGGTATAGCGCAGCGGGTTTTCCGGCAGCACGATTCTGATCCGCGTGGGCTGGCAGTGATTCCACTCCGCGCGGTTGGCGGCCCCATACGGACAGGCCACGCCGTGCCGGGCCGCGATCTCATGCCAAAGCCTGGCCTCGGCGGTTCCGGGGCCGCCGATGCCGGACATGTCCACGGCGAGCCCGTAGGTGTGCAGCGAATTGAACTTGTCGGAGAAACCACCGACGCCGAAAGCGGGCGGCCGATAGGCCGAGAAGATTCCGGCGGCGGGCAGTCCGGCCTGCCTGGCTTCGCGGATTGCGGCTGCCAGCCGGCGAACGAACTCCGGATGCAGGCGACCGATCGCCAGCTCCGGGCCCTGGCGCACCATGGTCGACCCGGGCGTCGAGGTGTCGATCAAATAATCCCGATCGGCGACCGCGATCTCGACATAGGATGTGCAAGCAACGTTGCTTTCGGATGTTTGATCGGCTGGATATTCGACCACGTTCTGGGAATCGCAGTTGGACGCGCCAGCCCCCGTTTCAGATGCAGGAGACTGGAGCGGATCAGATATTGCGATATCGCCGGTGAAGAAGAAAGCGCCGAACAGCGCCAGGACAGGCGGCAGATTGAACGCCGCCGGAAGGGCCCGACATTTCTGCATGCAGTTCCTGTGATATTGCAGTGCCCTCCCCTGGGGGCGACTTGCCGGGTCGCAATGTCGTTTTTGTGGCTGCAATCCGTCCCTGCGGCGGCGAGAGTTCCATGGGGAGACGCGCTCCCGGGCAGCTGGAGCCCACGATCTCACGCAACAATTTCGCAGCAAGTCGTCGCTTATGTCCGCTGCCGGGACTCGGGCAACTTGCCGGCCATCAGTGCGGCCTGATCGCTCAGCCGTTTGGGATCCCGCTCACCCTTGATCCATGCCGCGACGATCTCGCCGGACAATGCGGCCCGCACGCTCTCATCGGTCCAGTTGATCGCGCTCTCTCCCCGCTCCTGCAGGACCGCGACCGTCATGTCGAAAGCTTCGCAGAGGTCGGCGGTCTCCGGTGGGGAGAAGGCGTATTCCGGGTGCGACAGCAGGTACTGCAACATGGTCACCCCTTCGCGTAGAGGAAGTCGATATCAATCATCCCGAGCGAGATTTGTTCCATCGTGATTGTTGACCTCAATAACCAATCCTTCGTCCCCCCGCAGCGCGATATGCGCCCCCAATTCCTCCGTATCACGGTCACCCAAGCTGGATACCAGAATCTTGCCCGCCGCCACATCGGCGGGGAGCGGCGTCGAAATCGCTTCCGATCCGAAATTCAACGCAATCAATGTGCGCGCGCTGCCGGCTTGGCGCTCGTAGAGGAGATGATCGCCCGCAGCCTTGACGGTACGGTAGCTGCCCGCCGACAGCGTCGACTGTCGCCGTCGGGCTGAGATCAAGCGCCGGTAGAGATGATAGATCGAGGACGGGTCTTGCAGCTGTCGCGCTACGTTCAGGCTACGGAAGCAGTCGGAAACCGGTAGCCATGGCTCGACCGTCGAGAAACCGGCAAAGTCGCTTTCGTCCCACTGCATCGGAGTACGGGCGCCATCGCGGCCGACCCCGATCCCGGGAACTCGTTTCTCAAACGGATCACGCACCCGGTCGGGCGGAATCGGGACCTGCGGCATTCCGATCTCGTCTCCGTAGTAGATGGTCGGCGTTCCGCGCAGGGTCAGCAGCAACATGGCGGCGACACGCGCCTGCGCGCTGCCCACCCGGTTGGCGATGCGGGCGCGATCGTGATTGCCGAGCACCCAATTCGGCCACCCTCCCGCCGGCAGCGCCGCCTCGTACGCATCGATCAGCGTCGAGACGGCGCAGGCATTCCAGGGGGTATGCAGCAGCGCGAAATTGAACGGCAGATGCACGCCTGCGAGATCGTGACCGTAGTAGGCGACCAACCGCTCGAACGGCAGGTAAATCTCGCCTATCAACAATCGCTCCGGGAACTCGTCCACCACGCGTCGCAAGCCGCTGACGATGTCCTGCACCGCCGGCAGATCGGCCGTGTGAAGCGGTAGCACACCTTGGCTTGGCGGCATGCCGGGCGCGTAAGCGGGATTGATCGGATTGTCGCGGAACTGGTCATCCTTGATCAGGTGCCAGATCACGTCTACCCGAAAACCATCGACGCCCTTGCTCAACCAAAAGCGCATGACGTCGTGCATGGCACGCCCAACCTGCGGATTGCGCCAGTTGAGGTCGGGCTGATCTGGCAGGAAGGCATGATAATAATGTTGGCCGGAGCGCGGTTCGAGTGTCCAGGCGCTGCCTCCAAATTCGGAGAGCCAGTTGTTGGGCGGGCCACCACCAGCCTCCGGGTCGCGCCAGATATACCAGTCACGCTTCGCATTGGCGCGTGACGAGCGGCTGTCGACAAACCATGGATGCTGGTCCGAGGTGTGGTTCGGAACGAAGTCCAGGATCAGCTTGAGACCGTAGCGGTGCGCGCTCGCGAGCAGCAGGTCGAAATCCGCCATCGTGCCGAACAGCGGATCGATGCCGGTGTAGTCGCAGATGTCATAGCCGAAGTCCCGCATCGGCGACGGAAAGATCGGCGAGATCCAGAGCGCATCCACGCCGAGTCCGGCCAGATAGGGAAGCCGGCGGATAATGCCCGGCAAGTCCCCGACGCCATCGCGGTTGGAATCCTGAAATGACCGCGGATAGATCTGGTAGATGACCGCAGACTTCCACCAAGGTTCGGTCATTTCAGCAGCTGTGGCTGCAGGCGATCTGCGATTTCATCGGGGTGCCGCCGCCGATTTGGTCTCGATCTGGCTTCGTTTCAGCAGGTAGTCCAGGCCGCCGACCCGATACCATCGGTAACCATAGGCCTCGATCAGCAGGCGATGCTTCCCCGCCGCATCGGCCCGGCTGTGATCTTCCGAAAGCAAGTTCACCAACAGGCGGCCGGTCTCCCCGGGCACCCCGGAGGAGATGGTGATCTCGCGCGGTCTCGAATCGAGATTATGCACGAACAGCACCGAGTTGTTGCGCCAGTCGTAACGCATGGCCAGGACCGAGGGCTCGCGCGTGGCGATGATCTCGAAGTCGCCCCAGCCGATCTCCGGGACCTCCTTTCGCATCCTGATGATGCGCTCCGTCCAGTTGAGCATCGAGTTGGGGTCGCGGCGCTGCCTGGCGGCATTCACGTGCTCGAAGCCGAACGGCCCCCCGGCGATCACCGGCAGCAGCGGCTTGTCGCTCTTGGTGAATCCGGCGTTGGGTTCGGTGGACCATTGCATGGGGGTGCGGGCACATTGGCGTTCCGGCAAGCTCAGATCATCGCCCATGCCCAGCTCGTCGCCATAGCGCACGACCGGGGTGCCCGGCAGGGTGAACATGAGGCTATAGGCGAGCTCGATTCGCCGGCGATCACCCTGCAGCATGGGAGCCAGCCGGCGCCTGATGCCGCGATCATAGAGCTGCATCCCGGGTTCCGGGCCGAACGCCTTGAACACCGTCTCGCGTTGCTCCTGGCTCAAGCGCCCCAGATCCAGCTCGTCGTGGTTGCGCAGGAACAGGCCCCATTGCGCGGTCGCGGGGCGCGCCTTGGTGGCTCTGAGCGCCTTCACCAGCGGCCGCGTATCGGCCGCCGCCATTGCGTAGAACAGATTCTGGTTGACCTGGAAGTTGAACATCATGTGCATGCGATCGCCGGCGCGGCCGAAATATTCCATATCGGTCTCGGGCAGCACGTTCGCTTCCGCGAGGATGATCGCGTCGCCCTGGCGCCATTGCAGGAATTCGCGCAGGCCTCGAAGCATGTCGTATTGCTCGACCGGCTTTGCGACGCGCGCGCCCTTGGTGGCGATCACGAACGGCACGGCGTCCATGCGGAAGCCGGAAACGCCCTGCTGAATCCAAAATCCCATGATCTTGAGGATCTCTGCCTGAACGTGCGGATTGGAGGTATTGAGATCGGGCTGAAAATCATAAAAGCGATGAAAGTACCAGGCGCGTGCGACCGGATCGTAGCTCCAAGTCGACTTCTGCACGCCCGGGAACACCATTCCTGTGTTAGCGTTCGACGGTTTCTTTTTCGACCAGACATACCAGTCGCAATATTTTGACTTCGGATCTTTTCGCGCCTCCTTAAACCACTGGTGCTCGTTCGAC
>DASYFD010000133.1:0-24204 GCA_036498625.1 Xanthobacteraceae bacterium
ACGCGCTGGCTCGCGATGCTGTTCGGGATCGCGTTTTTCAGCCATCAGGTCGGCGGCTTCCTGGGCGTCTATCTGGGCGGGCGCATCTACGAGAGCACCGGCTCCTACGATATCGTGTGGTGGCTGGGCGTGCTGTTCGGCTTCCTCTCGGCGATCATCAATCTGCCCATCGTCGAGAAGCCGGTGGCGCGGCTCGCCGCGGCGGCGGCATGAGGTTCCGCGTTCCGGGTCGCCCGCATGGCCGGACCGGCAAACCGGGGGCGTGAACGTGGCGACATTCCAAGCGATCGTGATCGACAAGACCGAGGCCGGCCAGAGCGTGGGGCTCAAGGATTTCGACGAGAGCGACCTGATGGAGGGCGACGTCACGGTCCGGGTCGCATGGTCGACCGTGAACTACAAGGACGGCCTCGCCGTCACCGGCAAGGCTCCAGTGGTGCGCCGCTTCCCGATGATTCCCGGCATCGATCTGGCCGGCACGGTCGAGACCTCGACGCATCCCGACTGGAAACCCGGCGACCAGGTGATCCTCAACGGCTGGGGCGTGGGCGAAACCCATCTCGGCGCCTACGCAGCCAAGGCGCGCCTGAAGGGCGACTGGCTGGTGCGGCTGCCGGAGCGCATCAGCGCCCGCGACGCCATGGCGATCGGCACCGCCGGCTACACCGCCATGCTGGCCGTGATGGCGCTGGAGCACCAGGGACTGAAACCCGCGGCCGGCCCGGTGGTGGTGACCGGCGCCGCCGGCGGCGTCGGGTCGGTGGCGGTCGCGCTCCTGGCCAAGCTCGGCTTCAAGGTGACGGCGTCGACCGGCCGGCCGAAGGAGGCGGACTATCTCAAGGGTCTCGGCGCCAGCGAGATCATCGATCGCAAGGAATTGGCGGGCCCGCCCAAGCCGCTCGCCAAGGAGCGCTTCGCGGGTGCCATCGACGTGGTCGGCTCGACCACGCTCGCCAATGTGCTGTCGATGATTCGCTACCGCGGCGCGGTGGCGGCCTGCGGCCTGGCGGGAGGTATGGATATGCCCGCGAGCGTTGCGCCGTTTATTTTACGCGGAGTGTCGCTTCTCGGCATCGATTCGGTCATGCGGCCGCTGGCGGACCGGCGGGCCGCCTGGGGGCGTCTCGCGGCCGACCTGGATCTTGGAAAACTCGCTGAAATGACAAACGAAATTGGCCTCCCCGAGGTCATCGAGGCGGGCCGGAAAATCGTCGAGGGCCAGGTCCGGGGTCGAATTGTGGTCAAGATCGGGTAAAGGCGTTCAGGATTTGGCTACGATCGCGGCGCATGATGGCTTGATTCGGATGGTTACTCGGTGGTTAAGACGGTTTGTGGGTGTCGGAGGGGAGTGCTTTCATGTTGCGTGTGACGACGATGGTGGCGGCGCTGGCGGCGGCGGGGCCGGCCATGGCCGAGCAGCTCAATGTCGAGGCGGCAAGGCAGTTCGTGGTCGGCAAGCTGTTCGCCTTCAATTGTTTTGAAGGCACCCACGGCGCCGGCCGCATCTATACGGACGGCTCGGTCGCCGGCACCGTGCAGTTCGGCGGCAGCGGGCCGGTGCGTTATGTGACGCTGCCGGCCGGAACGGTGCGGGCCCAGGGCGAGTCGGTTTGTGCCTCGGTGAGCGGCCTGCCGATGCAGCCGTGCTTCAATGTCGAGAAGACCGATCCCCAAAGCTTCCGCGGCTCGGTCGCGGGCCTGCGCTTTGCCTATTGCGATTTTACGCGCCGTAATACCCGCACCAACATGGTGCGCACCAACGAAGGTCCGCGCACCCCCCTGGCGATCCACGCCGCCGCCATGACTGAGCCGGTTGGCGACTAGGCATTTTTCCGCTGGCTGGTTTCTCGTGCGCGGGCATGCCCGCGAACACGCGCGTAACCGCCCTGGCGTCCCGTTCGTCCGGGGACATGGCGGACACGTGTTCGGAGACATCACTGACGCTCCGAGCGCCAACGCCCCGGCCATGACAAACGGGGTGTGCTAAGCTTCAGAATTAACCTGAAGCCGATGAGGCAGCACCATGTCGTCCCCGGAAAAACCCGTCGTCAGGATTGCGCCCAACAACCAGGTTTTCGACCTTCCGGTCATTGTCGCCATCGAGGAGGGCCTGTTCGCGCAGGCCGGGCTCGACGTCCGCTTCTCGGCGACCCACGCGGACCGCGAGAAGGATTCGGCGCAGCGCCCGGTCATGGCGCGCCTCAAGGAGCAGCTGTTCGATTGCGGCTCCGCCGACAGCTACAACGTCTGCGAATGGGCAAGCATCGATCGGCTGGAGCGGGGCACCCGCGGCGGCAGCATCGCGGCCTTGCGGGCCGCGGTGGCGGCGCAGGCGATCCTCACCTTCGACGACAGGCTGCAGGTGCCGCGCGATCTCGCCGATGTCCCGGTCGTGGTGCAGGAGCTCACCGGCTCCCACTACACGACTCTGCAGATGCTCGAGAGCGCAGTCGGGCCGGAGCATGTGCGGATCGCGTGCGGCGGCTTGCCGCAGACGCGCTGGGACGGGCTGAAAGATCGGACCTACCGGGCGGTGACCGTGATGGAGCCGTTCATCAGTCTCGGCCTCAAGGAAGGCGCCCATATCATCGCGGCCTCGTTCTATCGCGGCGGCGAGGTGATATCGCCCGATCTCACCGCCGAGCAGCGCAAGGCCTATTACGATGCCGAGAATGCCGCGGTCGATCTGATCAACGGCGATTTCTACAAATATGCGCACCATGTTACCGCGCACGCCAAGGGGGCGCTGGAGCCCCGGGAGTTGCTGCGCGCCTTCGTGCGCTACAAGCATGTCGATTATTACGATCCATCGCTGTTCGCTCGCACCTATGACTGGATGCGGGCAAGGGGCCTCACCGAAGGCCAGAGCGAGCATGCCGGGCTGGTGGTGAGCTGAATGGCTCACGATTCCCTGCATGGCTGACATGCAAGCATCGCCGCTGTCGTGGTTCAGGCGGCCGTGAACCTTTGCGGGCTTGGCTGCGACTAATGGTTGCCGGCCGCTTCATACCCCCCCGATCCCCCTTGAACCGGCCGATGATGACTTACCCCGCTTCGGCGGGGTTTTTTCTTTTGCTCGGCTGGTTGCGCCGCGGGGGGCTTCGGAGTCATGCTTCTGGCCATAGCTGATTTTTAGTTCGCGATACTCAACTGTTGGCGCATGCAAGCAGAATTCCGGTCCAGGATCCGGTCCATGATACTGAAAGCCGACTATTTCACACCGCTGTCGCAAGCCGTCGCATCGATCGATCGCGACTCCTTCGCGGCGCGCTTTGCGGTCTACGATCGGGAGCACAAGGCCATGTTGCGGCGCTTGGCTATCGCCGATGAGCGCTGCTCCGCCGCCGATCTCGCGCGCGAGGAGCAGGCTTTCCGCGATGCCATCCGGCGCATCGAGTTCGCCGATGGGGACGATCAGGCCACGCTGGTTCCGCAGGGCGAGCCGGCGGCCGGGGAGGTGCCGCCTGAGCCGAAGACCGACACCGTTTGGCCGGAACCGCGGCCGCCAAGGCGGGAAGCTCGCGGTGCATCGAGCGTGCCTAGCCTCGATGATTTCGAATCCGCCGCGGTCGAGCCCATGTTGAAATTGTCCGAGCCCCGGTCGGTCGCGCGCCGGGTCGGCGAGCGGCTGGCGCTCGCCGCCCTCGTCCTGGTTCTCGGCGGGGCCGGGCTCTGGATGGTCGACGGACGCCGCGGCGCAACGACGGAGCCGCCTTCTCTGCACGGCGCAGTCGAATCGCCCCAACCGGCGGCGGCAGACACGGCCGATGCGAAGGCGCCGCAGCCGACTTGGCTCTCGCCTGAAATGTTTTACGCGCCGCCGCCGATGCCCTCATCCGCGCCGCCGCCGCGCGGCGAGGCGCCGCGGCGCTGATTTGGTTGCAATACCGGACATCGCTTTGCGCCGTTGAACGATTTGTTGCGATGTCGCCACAATATCGAATTTCAGCATTGAAAAACAACAATTCCGGGTGTTGTCCTACCGCCGGGAATCGCTCCGAATCATGCATGCTGCGAACCATGGAGCTTGCGCTGGGGGACTGATCGGCAACCGCGAACAGGAGGAGCAGCCATGGGAAGCATGCACCCACCGTACGCCCGCCGCGATCACGCGCACGACTCGTCCTCGCCTCGACCCGACATAAATCATTTGGATCTCGACGCTCTGCGTGCAGAGAACATGCAATTGCGGGAGCTGGTCGTGCAACTCTCCGAAATCGTGGTGCGGAAAGTGCTGGAGCGGAAGTGACCGCTGACAGCCGGTCTGGTCTGTTGGCCCAACCTAAGCCCCGCCGCCCGGCTGCGGCGCGGGCCCGCTCCGGTCGATCGGCCGAAACAGCATCCGCTGATAGAACCGGCCGGTGCCGAGCAGCACGATGCCGAGCCCGATGAAGGACAGCGCCTGGTAGATGCCGGTGAGATTCGACAAGTCGATGAAGAATACCTTGAGCACGGTGAGGAAGGTGACGGCGGCCGAGGCGAAACGCACCGGCCGCGAGCGCAGCCAGACACCGGCGGCGAGCAGCACCACCCCGAAGGCGAGCCAGACCGCCGAATAGGTATATTGCTCGGCATCGCCGGTCTCGCCGTCGGTCAAATCCGCTCCATGATAGAACCGGGTCACCTGCAGGGTGAGATAGGCGAGCGCGAGCGCGACCGCCGTGATCGCCGCGGTGACGCCATAGGGGCGCGGCCGTATCGGGCGCGCGACCACCGCCAGCGCGCCGGCGAGCAGCGCCGGGACTCCATAGCCCAGCAGAATGAGATTGAAGAACGGCCCGCCGACCGGCTCGCCGGTCGCGAGCGGGTTGTCGATGAAGCCCAACCCAAACACGATGGCGGCGAGCGCGAGCGCCGCACTCGCCAGCGCGCCGAGGTCGTGCACCATGCTGCGGGTGCGCAGGCGCAAACGTTCGAGACCGATCGCAAGCGCGAGCCAGACCCACACATGCAGCGCAAGCTCGGCCAGCCCGGCGCTGTGCCGGTAGACATCGCCGCCGGTCATGAAATGGCGGATCTCGAGAAAGGCGAGCAGCACCGTGAACAGAATCGCCGCCAGATCCACCATGCGGGCCGGCGCATCGTCGGCGCGCTGCCGCAGCCAATGGCCGCCGAGCCAGAATGCGGCGGCCGGAATGCCGTAGCCGTAGAGCAGCCAATTGAAGATCGGCACGGTGCCGACATCCGCGCCCACGATGCGGGGCTCGTGCGCGATCCGTGCCAGCACCAGTGCGGCAATGAGCGCGGCGAGCGAGCGCAGCGCCGGCAGCGGCCGCTTCAGCGCTATCCATGCGATTCCGGGCACCATCAGGGCAAGCGCGACCGTCAGCCAGCCCTTGTCGAGCGCCATGGTCAGGGCCAGCGCCAGCGCCGCCACCGCGCCGGTCGCGAAAATCGCGCCGGAGGCGGCGAGGCCGGGGCGCGCCGCGCGCCGGCTCAGGAGCTCGGTCGCATAGGCGGCAAGAGCCGCCATCAATAACGCGACGCTGGCGAACGGGATCGAGCGATCGAAGCCGGCGATCCGATAATAGAGCGCGACCAGGATGGCGACCGGCGCGAATACGGCCGCGGCGCTCCAGAGCACCGGCGCCAGCGCGTGCGCGGAACGTCCTTGCGCCAGAAATCCGGTGCCTGCGAACAGGAGCCCGAAGCCGATGCCGAGCACCAGATGCCAGCCGAATTGCGCCCGCTCCGGCTCCGGCACCACGCCGGCCGCCGGTCCGCCCGGTGCGATGAGATGGACGATATCGGTGTTGACCGCCCAGCCCGCGAACACGATGGCGACCAGCACGGCGGCGGCCGGCACCGCCGCGGTCGCAGCCTCCGAACGCCAGGCGATCGCGCAGGTGGCGGTAACCAGCACCACCAAAGCGGCAAGCGCCAGCGGGTCGTGCCGGCTCGCCAGCACCAGGATCGCGCTCGCGGCCAGGAAGGCCGCGAGCGCGCCCGACGATATCGCATCGATGCGCGCCGGCTCGGCCGGCGGTCCATAGAGCAGGCCGGAGACGATCAGGATTGCGGCGAGGGCGAAGCCGACCACGACGTGGAAAGTGTGCGCCCCCAGCGCCTCGACATGGCCATTGACGATGCCGGCGAAGGTCCACAGGAACGCGAACCCGATGGCCGTGATGGCGAGCCAGCGCCACATCCGCAGCCGCGCCAGCGGGAAGGCGGCAGCCGTCACCACCGCCAGATAGATGTAGAGCGACCAGTAATCGGGCCGGTTGGAGGCGACCAGGACCGGCGTCACATAGGCGCCGACGAGGCCGAGACCGGCCAGCGCCGGACCGTGCAGCAGCGCGGCCGCGAGCGTCGCCAGCGCCACCGCGCCGAGCAGCAGGAAAGCGGCGGCCGGGGCGAGAAATCCGTAGAGCGCATAGGCCGCGTAGACGTCCGCATACGCGATGGTGGTGCCGGCCGCGGTGAGGATGCTGGGAATATGCGCGCTCGGCAGGCCGGCGATTCCGCTGAGCTGATCGCTCCGCCGCGCCCATTCCCCGGCCGCGATCACCGCGGTTGCCAAGAGCGCGCCGAGCGTCACCCGCACGCCGGGACCGATCAGGCCCTGCTGGATCGACAGCCGCACCAGGAAGAAGCCGCCCAGCGCCAGCGCGATACCGCCGACCCAGACCACCCATTGGGTGCCGAAGCGCTCCTCGAAGCTCTTTTGAGGCGGCACCGGCGGGCTCGGCGCATGAACCGGCACGGGCTTGCTTGGAGCCGGCGCCGGCGGCCCTGACGCGCGCGGCTCCGCTGCGGGCGGCTCTGCCGCGGACGGGCGCGGTGCTTGGACATCCGGCGGCGGAGCGGCAATCGGTGCGGGCGCCGGCGAGGGTTCCGGCGTTACCCGCTGTTTTGGTGGTTGTGGCGGCGCCGGGCTCGCGGCGGGCAAGCCGCCGGGCGTTTGCTCGAGCAGGACCAACCGCCGCTCGAGCGCACGCAACCGGTCGCGCGTCCCGATCGCCATCGCGATACTCACAATGGTGGCGATCGGAACGGCGAGCAGCGCAAGGATCAAGAGAGCGATCAGCAGGTCCACGATAGCGCCCCCGGCGGCCAGTCGGCCGAGCCGGATGCTATGTCAAGCAAGGCGCCTGCGGAAGCTTGCTCAGGAGCGTCCGCCAAAGCGCAGGCCGGCTGCCGGGCGCTCCTGCGCGACCTCGCGGCGAAAGCGGAACAGCGCCGCCGGCCGGCCGCCGGTCAGAGTCGACATCTCGCCGGTCGGCTCGACCAGCGCGGCGCTCTCCACCAGCCGGCGGAAATTCTGCTTGTGCAGATGGCGTCCCGAGATCGCCTCGACGGTGCGCTGAATCTCGGTGAGGGTGAATTCCTGCGCCATCAGCTCGAACACCACCGGCCGGTATTTGAGCTTGGCGCGCAACCGCGCGATGGCGGTCGCCAGGATGCGGCGGTGATCCAGCCGCATGGGCTCGCCCAGCGCCGGGAGCTTGCGGCGGGCGAGCGCCGCTTCGCGTCCGTCGCGCCGCGCCTCCTCGACCAGGCCGGCTTCGTAGAGCAGCTCGTAGCGATCGAGGATCTTCTCCTCGTCCCAGGGCGCGCCCCCGTCGCCGAAGCACAGGCGCAGCCGCTCGCCGCGGCCGAGCGCGCGGCCGGGCTCAGGCCGCTTCGAGCGCGCGGCCCATTCGCCCAGCAACGGGAGGATCGCGGCATCGAGAATCTTCGGGCGCTGCTCGCGCCAGTCTTCCCACGGAAAAAACCGGTACCACGGCTCGAAACCGGCGCCGGCGGCGCGCAGCGGGGTGACGTTCTCGGGCCGCCGGGTCAGCGCCAGGTAGCCGATCGAGACCATATGGGCGCCGGTGTCGCCGGGCCGGGCGTGGCGGCCGCGGTCGCCGAACGTGTAGAGCTGCTCCACATAGCCGACCGTGAGGCCGGTCTGGGCCTCGACCCAGGCCCGCAGCCCGATCTCGAAGGTGCGGTGCGCGAGCGGATCGAACGGACCGAACGGAAGGCCGGCCCGCGGCTCATCCTTGCTGCCGTCGCCCGCCACCAGGTCGCCCGCCACAAGGATTGCAGGCTCATCGCCTTCGACGGCGACAATCGCGGCGGTGAGCCCGATCTCGATCGGCGTCAGCGGGGTCTCGGGCATGGCGGATCATACCACGTGATGCCGTTGCTCGCGGCGCTCACTCCAGATCGAGCCGGAACGGGTCGCCCTCGTATGCGGTGACGCCGCGGCCGATCTCCTCGATCGCCATTGTCATGCGGCCGCCGCGCCCGAGCGCCTGATCGGCGAGCGCGACGATCCGGTAGTTGGGCGTAGCGGTCGGGGAGGCGAGCCGCAGCGCGCGGGCGATCGTCACCTCGTCGCGGCGTGGATTGAGCGCGCAGGCCGCCACATAGGCGCCCGCGGTGGAACGGCTGATGCCGGCATAGCAATGCATCACCAGCGGCGCCGCGCGGTCCCAGCCCCGCACGAAGTCGAGCAGCTTGCCGACATGCTCGTTCGCCGGCGCCACATAACCCTCGAGCGGTCCGGTGATGTCGTCCATGCCGAGGATGAGATGGTTCTCAGCCATGATGCCGCCGGGCCGCTGCACCAGATCGGTGTCCTTGAGCAAGGTCACCACATGCCGGGCGCCCGTCTGCTTGACGGTGTCGTGCAGGCGGGCCAGGGAGCAAACGTGAATCATGCCGATCCTTTATCCTATCCTGGCCTCGATATAGTACGGCCGATCCCCCTATCAACATTTTACTCGCCCACCAGCCGGCCGAAACGCTCGAGATAGCGCGCTTGCGCGACATCGGCGGGCCAGGGCGTAAGATAGTCCCGCTCGAGTGCGGCCGACAACAACGGCGGGCTCCCGAAGAAGCGGCCGGCCTCGGCCTTGGCGAAGCCCGCGAGCCGCGTCGCCTCCAGATAGGCGGCGGCGCGGTCCGCCGCCTTGATCAGCGCCAGCAAGTCGCCGGGCAGCTCGGGAGGCAAGCCGAAGCGCAGATGGATCGCCGCCATCAGCCGCGCCTCGACGGTCTTGTAGGCGTCGCCGATCACGGCCTTGAACGGCGAGATCATGTCGCCGATCACGTATTCGGGCGCATCGTGCAGCAGCGCGGCCAGCCGATGCGGCCGGCTCAGGCGCACGCGCTGCCGGGCGATGGTCTCGACCAGGAGCGAATGCTGGGCGACCGAATAGATGTTGGTGCCCTCGGTCTGGCCGTTCCAGCGCGCCACGCGTGCCAGCCCATGGGCGATATCCGCCACCTCGATGTCGAGCGGGGAGGGGTCGAGGAGGTCGAGCCGGCGTCCCGACAGCATGCGCTGCCATGCGCGCGGCGCCGCCGTCATGGAGCGCCGAGCGCTCGCGGCGCGCCGGGCGCTCATGGCTTGGCGCCAAGCTTCTTGCCGGCCATCTGCAGGGCTGCGTGCCGGTGACAGCTCACCAGATGATCGTTGACCATGCCGACCGCCTGCATGAAGGCATACACGATGGTGGGTCCGCAGAACTTGAAGCCCCGGCGCTTGAGCTCCTTGGAAATCTGCTGCGACAGCGGGGTCTCGGCCGGGATCTGCTTGGTGTTGCGAAACGCGTTCACCTTCGGCCGTCCGTCGAGGAAGTCCCACAACAGCCGCGCGAAGCCCTGCTCCTTGTCCATCACGTCCAGATAGGCGCGGGCGGAAAGCACGGCACCTTCGATCTTCATGCGGTTGCGAACGATGCCGGCATCCTGCATCAGCCGCTCGATCTTGGCAGGCGTATAGCGAACGATCTTCTCGGGCGCGAAGCCATCGAAGGCGCGGCGGAAATTGTCGCGCTTGCGCAGGATCGTGATCCAGGAGAGGCCGGCCTGGAAGCCGTCGAGCATGAGCTTTTCGTAGAGGGCGCGGTCGTCGAATTCCGGCACGCCCCATTCGGTGTCGTGATAGGCGACATAGAGCGGGTCCTGCCCGGCCCAGGGGCAACGGCGCAGCCCGTCGGAGTGAAGCAGGGGCGCGCTCATAGGGCAGCCTTTGGTTCGCCCGGGAACGCAAAGCGCGCCCAGGCCGGCTTGACAAGTCGCAGCTCCACCTCGCCCGCCATCAGCGGGGCGCCGCCCGCCAGCGCTTCATCGACGCGGTCCAGGCGCAGCATCGCGAGGGCGCGGCCGGCTGATACCGAACCCATCACCCCGACCGATCTTCCCGCCGCCGTCACCGCGCTGCCGGTTGCGGGCGCGGTGCCGCCCAACGAGACCGGAACCACCCGGTTCCGGGCGGAGCCGCGGTGCTCCATGCGCGAGACGACCTCCTGGCCGACGTAGCAGCCTTTCTGGAAATCGACCCCATGCAGCTGGTCGAGGTCGGCCTCGTGCGGAAAGGCATCCCCGTAGGCGAAATCGAGGCCGCCGGACGGCACCCCGAGTCCGATCCGGTGCGCCTCGTAGGCGGCGGCGCCCGCCGGCTCGGCAACGGGGGCCGCACCATCGGCCAGAGCGATGCAGCGCAAGCCCAATTCCGGCAGGCGCGGGTCCGGGTAGCACAAGCCGGACGGGGCGGCACCGGAAGGAGCCGCAGGAGGGGGAGTGCCGTTCCAGATTGCCGTCACGCCGAGGATTTCCGACTGATTGTCGATCGTGACCTTGGCGCGCAGCCGGTAGAAGCCGAGACGCTCGGCCAGCGCCGGCGCCAGCACCAGTGGGCAATCGAGCAAAAAGCCGCCGTCGGGGGCCTCGACCACGATGAAATCGACGATGATCTTGCCTTGCGGCGTAAGAAGCGCGGCGAAGCGGGGGCTTGCGGTGGTCACGCTGCCCATGTCGGCGGTCAGGAGCCCGTTCAGGAACTTGCGGGCATCGCTGCCGGCGACCTTGACCACGCCGCGATCGGGGAGAAGCGCTGCCTTCATGTCCGGTATCTGCCAGATGTTGTCGGAAAACGTAAGGCGTTCCGAAGCCTATCTGGGGTGAGTTGATCCAGAGTTGCCATCCGAGGGGTACACTCAAAGGTGGAGTATCGGCCATCGCGAGCGCCTGATCGTGCTAATGTAGCCCTGCCGATGGTTTTCGGCCGTGGGAGTACCCGACCTGCACGATTGCGGCTCCATGCCGGCCCGTGGGGCACGACCGGCAGTGGGGTGGGGGTTGGTTTTGGGGCATTGTGGCAGCTTGCATGAGTGATGATTTCCTTTCGGTGCGGGTGCTTGCGGCGTGCGCCTCACAGCAGGACGCAGAGCTGTTGCGCCAGGGCGCCGCACTCGCGGTCATTCCGGCCTATTTCACCCATGCAGCCACCGCGGCGGCGGCGCGCACCGCGCTCGCCGAAGGCAAGGTCGATATCGCTCTTCTCGATTCCGCAATGGCGGACCGGGACCTGCAGGAGGTCTATAAGGCCGTCCGTTCGGCCGCAAATTCGCCGGTCGTCGTTCTGCTGGCGCCCTCGAGCCAGGCGGCGGCCGATCCTGCCGCGGGCGGCGCGGCCGATGCCATCGCGGTCAAGCCCAGCAAGATTGCGGACGCCAAGGCGCTGATCGAAAGCTGCATGCGGCTCAAGGTGCCGAGCCGCGCCCTTGTGGTCGACGATTCCTCCACCACGCGCAGCATCGTGCGCAAGATTCTCAACAATTGCCGCTTCCCGCTCGCCGTCTCCGAAGCCCCCGAGGGCATCGATGCGCTCAAGCAGATTGGTGCCGGCAAGTTCGATCTCGTCTTTCTGGACTACGACATGCCGGGACTGAACGGCATCGAGATGCTGTCGCAGTTCCGGCGGCAACATCCGCGCATGGAGGTCGTGATGATGACCGCGGCGGACGATGAAGCGCTCGCCATGCGGGCGCGTGCGGCCGGAGCGGTCGGGTTCCTCAAGAAACCGTTCTATCCTTCGGATATCGATGCGATTTTGTATGCCCTGCACGGCCTGCGCCCGCCCGCCTGATGCCACAGGGCGCGGCCTTATTCGCTGGCGAGGAAGTAGCGCCAGGTGCCGTCGGGGCTGATGCCGACCTGGTAGAAGACGTAGCGGCCGCGTTCCAGCATCTCCTTGTAGTCGGAGCCGGTGACCACCCGGAACAGGTCGACCTTCTGGGCCGGCGTCAGCGACTTGACGGGCAGCCGGGCGAAATAGGGCCACACAAAGGTTTCCTGCGGCGTACCAGCTTCGATGCGCACCGGCGGGGTTTCGAGAATCGAGATCAGGATCGACAGGATTTCGACACCTTCGGAATCCGGATAGGTCTCTTTCCAGTAGGCGGCGGGATCCTGTTTCTGGGTGTGGGAGAAGACCGGCAGGCTGCTGCCCGCCCGCATCTGGGCGAGCAGGGTCTGCAAGTCGCCGGTATGGGCCGCTGCCAGGATGCGATCGCGCGTGTGCTGCACCGCTGGCGGCAGCGGGCCAAGATCGGCGGCGCTTTGTTGGCTGGCCGCGCCGTGCGGCGGAACCTCGCTAGCCGGTGCCGGCCGGGCGGGTGAGCGGGCGACGGGGCCGGCATCCGGAGCGGGCTGAAGGAACTGGTTGGCCGACGGCGGGGTGGTGGTGGGGGCGCCGGGCCTGATGGTCTCGGTGCGAACCTTTTGCTGCGCCTGGGCGCTGCTGCTGCCCGGCAGCGCGAGCAGCGCGATTGCGGGCAGCATCACGAGCGAGCGCGCGACAAGCGCGGCGCCACGCGTCCCAGCACGCATTTTTATGGACGGAGCGGTGCAAGCGCGCAGCGGCATGGCTTTCGGGCTCAGCTGAGCGAATCAGCAAAATCGCAGCGTATCACAGGCGCTGGGATCCCCGATCCGTCATGCCGGGCGAAGGCCGTCAAGCGGTCATTGCAGGGTCAAGATCGGGCAGGAGCAAGCTTGGAATGAGCGTCTATTGCCGCGCCATCGGGAGCGAGAACTCGCCGTTGCGGATGCGCAACGCCAGGCCCTCGGCAAATTGCGCGGCCGCGTCCTCGCCGTAGGTCGCCACGAACTCGGCAAAGGCGGCGAACAGGCAAGCCTGCGCCAGGCAGTCGCCGTCGACGCCGTCGATGCGCGCCTCTGCCCAGGCCTCGTGCAAATAGCCGAGGGCTACGCGCTTCTGCTCGTGCTCCGGGACATAGGCCGGAGAATGGATCGCCTGCGTGGTCATGCAAAATTTTCGATATGATGAGAGTTGCCGGCGAGTCCGCCCCTGAAGTCGATGCGGCAAATTATCATGCGAGTGACGCCTGCCTAGCCACAACTTTAGGAAAGGTTAACGCCGGTTAGTTGGCGTACCGGGCGGTCACCTCGCGGGCGATCTTGGAGCCCTCATCGAGGTACCGGCGGATCACCAGATCGGCCGCCGGCGTGCAGGTCCGGTAGCTTTGCTGGAAGATGCGGAACCCGCGGTTGAAGCTCGCCACCATGCGGGTGCGACGATCGCCATTGGGGGTCTCGGCGTCGACCAGGGCCTGCATCTGGTTGCGCCACTTCTGCCCTTCATTGGCGCCGCAGATGCCGCGCAGGTAATGCAGCGCGCCCAAAATCTCGGCGAGCCGCTGCATCGTGGCATCATAGGGCGCGGCCTGCTCCTGTGCGCGCACGGGTGCGCTCGCTGTCAGGAGGCCGAGCAGAGCCAGGATCAGAATGCGTCGCGCCATGGTGGATCAGATGCAATGCCGGTGGACGGGCTCGAGATAGGCCCGGGCACGGCGCCTGACAAGCCGGCACCGCAGCCGCCGGGATTGTGATGATCAAACCGCCCGAAAAATGGCGATCCCGTGCGCGCGGGGGCTGCTCAGTCGGCCGCCCGCAGGAGCCCGAACGCGCTCGCCACGATCTCGGCGAGACCCGGCGTCGTCGGCAGGCCGGCGAGCTCGGCCGGGCGCAGCCAGCGCGCCTGCGAAAGCTCCTCGTTCAGGACCGGCTCGCCGGCGAGCCAGCGCGCCGCAAACGGCAGGATGACGAAGTGGCGCTCGATCCGGCCGTCGCGGTCGCGGTTGATCGCCTCCCGGTAACCCGCGAGCCCGACCGGCTCGATCGCCATGCTGGTTTCCTCGCGCACCTCGCGAATGAGCGCCTCGACCAGCGTCTCGCCGATCTCCACCACGCCCCCCGGCAGGCTGAATAAGCCGTTTGCCGGCGCCCGCGCCCGCCGCACCACCAGAACCTGCCCGGCCCGCACGATCGCGGCACTCACCGCGAGAAACGGCCGCTCGGGATAGGATCTTGCATCCGTCACGATTATCTAGGCTCCAAAGGCCGGCTTGGATGCGGGCGGCTGAGCGCTCGGACCGTATTGATCCTGGCAGTATCCGGACCAAGCCAGTTTTGTGCGGTATGGTTAATGCAACCTTAATTCGGCGGAGAGCCCGGAGGCTTGCCGGAGGAACTCATGTGCGGACGCTATTCCATCACCACCGCGCCGGAAGCCATGCGGCAATTGTTCCGCTATCTCGAGCAGCCGAACTTTCCGCCGCGCTACAACATCGCCCCGACCCAGCCGGTGCCGATCGTGCGGCTCGAGCAGGGCAGGCGGCGATTCGCCTTGGTGCGCTGGGGCCTCATTCCGGCCTGGGTGAAGGATCCCAAGAAGTTCGCGCTGCTGCATGTGGCGCGCGGCGAATCCGTGAACGAGAAGCCGGCCTTTCGCAACGCCATGAAGCGGCGCCGCTGCCTGGTGCCGGCCGATGGCTTCTACGAATGGACCGAGCATGGCGAGCGCAAGCGGCCGTTCTTCATCCGCCAGAAGAGCCGCGAGCCGATGGCCTTTGCGGGCCTGTGGGAGACTTGGGAAGGACCCAACGGCGAGGAGGTGGAGACCGTCGCCATCATCACCACGCCGGCGAACCGGCTGCTGGGCGTGATCGCCGAGCGCATGCCGGCGATCCTGCCGCCGGGCGCATTCGATCCGTGGCTCGACTGCGCATCGGTCGATGCGACGACCGCGGCTGCATTCATCGTGCCGGCGCCCGAGGCGTTGCTCGAGGCCTATCCGGTATCCACCGCGGTCAATCGCACCGCAAATGATGGGCCCGAGCTGATCGAGCCGGTATCCGCGGAAGAAGTGGTGGCGCCGGTGGCGGCGCCAGCGGCTGCGGCCAAGCGCGCCCGCAAGCCCAAAACCGACGACCGGCAGCCTTCGTTGTTTCAGGATTCGTAGGGTGGGTTAGGCGCCCTTGCGCCGTAACCACCATCGGCCGATCAAACAAACGCAGACGGTGGGTTTCGTAAGAGCTCAACCCACCCTACAGCACCTTCCCCGGATTGAGGATGCGGTTCGGATCGAGCGTGCGCTTGAAGTCGCGCATCAAGCTGAGCGCTACCGGATCCTTCACGCCCGGCAGCAGGTCGCGCTTCATGACCCCGATGCCGTGCTCGGCCGAGATCGAGCCGCCATGCCTCGCCACGATCGCGAACACCGCCGCATTGACCGCGTCCCAATGGGCCAGGAATGCCGCCCGGTCGGCGCCGACCGGCTGGCTGATGTTGAAGTGGATGTTGCCGTCGCCCAGATGACCGAACGGACAGGGGCGGGCGCCCGGGATCATGGCTGCGACCGCGGCGCTCGCCTCGACGATGAAGTCCGGCACCGCCGTCACCGGCACCGAGACGTCGTGCTTGATCGAGCCGCCCTCGTATTTCTGGGTGTCCGCGATATGGTGACGCAGCAGCCAGAAGGCCTTGGCCTGCTCGAGGCTCGCTGCAATCGTGGCATCGGCGATGAGGCCGTGCTCGGCGCCGGCGGCGAGGATTTCCTCGATGGTGGCGCGCAAGCCTTCGCGCGCCTGCGACGACAGCTCGATCAGCACATACCAGGGATGCGGCGCGCCCAGCGGATCGCGGCAGGCGGGCGCATGGCGCACCGCGAACTCGAGCGCGATGCGCGGAATGAGCTCGAAGCCGGTGACGGCGCCGCCGGCCCGCTCATCGGCGAGATTGAGCAGAGCGAGCGCCGCGTGCGGCGACGGCATGCCGATGAAGGCGGTCTCGACCGAGCGCGGGCGCGGGAACAGCTTGAGCACCGCCGCCGTGATGATGCCGAGCGTGCCTTCGGCACCGATGAAGATGTGCCTCAGGTCGTAGCCGGTATTGTCCTTCTTGAGCTTGCGCAGATTGCGCATGACGCGCCCGTCCGCCAGCACCACCTCGAGCCCGAGCACGAGCTCGCGCGCCACCCCGTAGGCGAGCGCACCGGTGCCGCCCGCATTGGTGGATAGATTGCCCCCGATGGTGCAGCTGCCTTCGGCGCCGAGCGACAGCGGAAACAGGCGGCCGGCCTGCGCGGCCGCCTCCTGCGCCCGCGCCAGGATGACGCCGGCCTCGCAGGTCATGGTGTTGGAGGTGGGATCGACCTCGCGGATGCGGTCGAGCCGCTTGAGCGACAGCACGATCTCGCCGTGCAGCGGCGTCTGGCCGCCGACCAGGCCGGTATTGCCGCCCTGCGGCACCAGCGGGGTCCTGGTATCGTTCGCCAGCCGGACGATGGCCGCGACCTCCTCGACCGAGCCCGGACGCAGCACCAGCGGCGAGCATCCGTGATAAAGCTCGCGCTCCTCGGAAACGTAAGGCGCGATCTCGGCCGCCTGCGTGATCGCGTGGCGCGTCCCGACGATCGCGGCAAAGCGGGCGAGCAGGTCGGGATCGAGCGGCGGCATCTGCCGGGGCACGGCGGCGGAGGGGAGTTCGGTCACGCGGGCTTCCATGATCGTTGGGCCGCACTCCTATCATTTCGCAGCCGCATCGGCACGGCATTTTCCGAGAGGCGCACGCAGAAGGGCTGCGCCCGGGTGAGCGCAGCCCTGCAACGATGCCGGCGGTTACCGGGCAACCGGCCGCGGAAGAAACGGCAGAAGGCTAATCCTGGTCGCCGTCATGGTGGCGGTCGTGATCCTTGTCATGGGGAAGTCGAACAGGTTCATGAGATCGCCGATGGCCGGACCGCGCTGGCCGCGAGGCATAGCGATTTGAAAAGCGAAACCCGCATCATGAAGATTTCTCTTGCAAGGATTTGTGAGGTCGTTGCGCCCGGCCGCGGCGCGTCGACCCGATCCGGAGCGGTTCGGGCTGCGGCGCGCGCGAGCATCGGCACGCATGATTTCATGCTGATGTCGGGGAGAACTCAGTTTTGTGAATCGCGATCGATGAGCGCTGCGACTGCAAAGTCCTGCTCAGGCGATCATCAATATTGGTAATGCATGCTTCGAAATTCTTGGGCGCTGCGTTCTCCGAGCCGCACCGGCGGCACGGTGATGCCTGTCGGCGGATGAAATGTGCGCCGTCCGCTCGATCAGTCGGGCTTGGCTCCGGAAAGCTTCACGACCTTGGCCCACTTCTCGGTTTCCTCGACAACGAGCTTGCTGAAGTCCGCAGGCGAGCCCACCAAGACCGCGGAGCCGAGGTCGACAAGCTGCGCCCGCAGCTCGCGATCGGCGAGGGCCGCATTGATCTCCTGGTTGAGCCGGTCGATGATGTCGGCCGACGTGCCCGCTGGCGCGCCGATGCCGTAGAAAGCGCTGGCCTCGTAGCCGGGCACGAAATCGCCCACGGTCGGGATATCCGGCAGTGCGCCGGAGCGCGCCGCCGTGGTCACCGCCAGCGCGCGCAGCTTTCCGGTTCTGATGTACTCGATCGACGGAGGCAGCGGGCTGAACATCACCTGCAGCCGCCCGCCGATGAGATCGATCAGGGCAGGCGGCGAGCCCCGATAGGGCACGTGCACCAGGTCGATTCCGGTCATGAACTTGAACAGCTCGCCGGCCATGTGAGGCGAGGTCCCGGTGCCGGGCGAGCCCATGCTGAGCCGGCCCGGATTGGACTTGGCATGGCTGATGAATTCGGGAACCGTCGTTGCCGGAAACGACGGATTTACCGCCATCACGATGGGCTCGCGGCTGATGCTCGCGACCGGCACGATGTCGCGAATGAAATTGAGGCTGCCGTCGAGCGTCATGTTGATGGTGTTGGCCGAGGTGACGAAAAGGAGCGCGTGCCCGTCCGGCGGCGCATGGGCGACCGCCTCGGTGGCGACCGAGCCGCCGGCGCCGGACCGGTTCTCGATGATGAATGGCGCTCCGAGGCGCGCGGACAGCCATTGCCCCAAGAGGCGCGCCACGATGTCGGGCGCGCCGCCAGCAGCGAAGCCGACAATCAGGCGCACCGGCCGGGACGGATAGGCTTGCGCCCGGGCGATGCGCGAGACCGCCGAGAGCGCGCCAGCGCCCGCCGCCAGATGCAGAAATCGCCGGCGCTGGAGCTTCACGGCATTCCTCCGATCCGCTCAGTCCCGCGGACGCGGGAATCCAGACTTTGCCAAATAACTCGGACTTTCAATGGGCAAAGGCTGGGTCCCCGCGTCCGCGGGGACGAGCGGGTGGTGTCCTCACCAGCTGTCTTCGCACGCTCTCGCTCGTGCCGGCTGATTTCCCGGACCGCCATCGGATTCAATCGAGCGGCAGATAGTTGAAGCGCCGCATCTGCTCGCCATGATCGCGCACGACGCGATCGATCTGGGCCGGCGTCAGCACGTCCTTCCATTGGCCCGCGCGGCCTTCGCGAAAGAAATTCTGCGCCGCCGTCGTCGGCCGCTCGCGAAAGCCCTTCTGTTTTTCCTGCGCCTGCAGACGCGCAAATGAGGATCGTTCGATCGCCTGCTCCAGCTCCCGGCGGGTCGGATCGAACAGGAGATGCCGCGCCATGGCGCCGAACGTCTTTTTCGGATCGGCGAGCATGTCCTCATAGCGCACCACATGCAGGGCGTGGTGCTGGCTTCGGGTCCAGCTCCACACGTGCTGGCTCCAGGAGCCGTGCACCTCGTAGACGCCGCGATCGCTGCCGCTCGTCTCCAGATCGGTCATCGACATCCGCTCGATCGCATCATCGATCGATGCGCCGGAATGATGAGCGTAGGAGATCGCGACATCGAGCGGATTGCGAACGACGTTGACGGCGCCGGCCGTGACCGCAAAATTGATGGTGGAATGGCCGCGATCCATGACCAGGCAGTTGTGCGTCTTGATCAGGATGAGGCCCCGGAATGAATCGGCGATTTGCCGGTGGACGTCATGGCGGGTGGCGGCGATCTCGTTGCGATGAGCGGCGTTGTCGGGCTCGAAGCCCAGGAAGTCGGCGTAGCGGCGCTTGTCGAGGTCCCAGGTGGAGAACCGCGCCATCTCGTTGATGTCCTGCTCGCCGTCTTCGCCATTGCGCAGCCGGATCAGGTTATGCAGGAAGGCGCGCGCCCAGGTGTTGCCGGACTTCGGGTAGGACGCGATCCAGACGATTCCTGATTTCTCCGACATGGCGGCGGCCGGCCTCGATGGCTGTTGACGCATTGCTTCACGTGATGGTTGCGCCATGCGGCAGCTTAAGACCCTCAGTTTGTTGCGCTTTTGCAACACGCTGGAATAAACGGACGCCAAACGTGGAATTCGATGGCCGCGGCGGCGGAATGGGTGCGAACGCGTTTTGCACGGCCTCTCCTGTCAGGTACCTTTACCCAGGTAATAAGAGGCCAGCATGCCACCTGTCCAACCTTCCCTGCGCGGCTCGCTGCTGACCGGTGCCTCGGCGCTGGCGCTTTCGGTGTCGGCATCCGGCGCCCACGGCCAGGCCGCGCCCCCGAGTCCGCCTCCCAGGGTGACGGTCTGGGGCGAAGGTGCGTTGTTTTGGACCGGTGGGCCGAGCTTCAATGTTCCAACGATTCCCGGCCTGGGCGCGCCCTTCACGTCCTTCAATCCGAAGCTTGGATTGGAAGGCGCGGTCGGGTTCGACTATCAGTGGCCGAGCCAGCCTTGGCACTTCGTCTTCGATATCCGGTACGGCCGGACCAAGACCGCCTCCGTCAATGGGGCTTCCTCGTCCTCCAGCTCCACCACCTTCCAGTCGTTTATTAGTGTTATCGGTTTTCCTGTAACGAATACCACGACCGTCACGACGGCCAATTCGGGCGTCACACGCGCGACCGAGTGGGAAAGTCACCTGGTCGCCGATTTCATGATCGGGCGGGACTTCGGTGTCGGTACCAACAGGCCCGAGTTCCAGTTCGGGTTTCGCGTCGCCGATCTGCATGCCGTGGCGCAGGCGCAGGAATCCGGCCTGGCGACCATAACCACAGACAGGACTTTCTACGCTCCCTCCCTGTTTCATTTTGTGTCGACCCATAGCTCCACATCCACGGCCAGTTCCGCTGCCGCGCGCTGGAGCAGCGGCTTCTTCGGCGTTGGTCCCCGCCTGGCGGTCGCCGGCGGCATTCCGATCGCGGGCCCCTGGTCGTTCGACTACAGCGGCGGGATCGCCGCCCTGATCGGCGACAGAACGTTCAATGTCTCGATGTGGAGCAGCCTCGGGCCCGGGTTCGCGACGAATTACGGCAATACCGCGCTCGTGCTCAATGCGGACGGCTGGGCCGCCATCAGCTACGCGTTCACGCCGCACTTCAAGGCGAGCGCCGGCTTGCGGGGCGATGTCTACGGCTTCGCCCTGACGACCTATGACGTCAATACCGGCGGGCTGGTGAACATCAGCCGCTTCTTCGGCGGCCCCTTCGTGCGATTCACCGGCGCTTTTTGAGCACACGAGCCGGGCGCGCGGAATTGAGTGCCGATCGCCGGTTCCGGGCATGAACATCGTCGAGCCGATCCTGTTCCAGGCGAGGTACCGGCCGGAAGCGCCCGCGTTGTGCGCGCAGGGCAACGACGTGGTCAGCTACGCCCGGCTCGTCCTCCAGATGAACGCCATCGCGGGCCGCGCCATCGCGCTGGGACTTGCGCCCGCAAGCATCGTGGCGCTGTCGATCGAGGAGCCGCTGCTGCACGCGGCGGTCATTCTCGGCCTCACCCAGGCCGGGATCGTCACGGTCTCGGTCGCGGGCCACAAGCCGCCTTCCGGGCTGAAGGTCGATGCCGTGATCAGCAGCAAGCCCTATCCGTTCGCGCCCGAGGCACGACATCTGATCCTGGACTATAGCTGGATGATGGTCGGCGGGCCAGCGGTCGCGGTATCGCCGGCCGGGAGCCGCGCCAGCGAGGCGGTTTGCCGGATCGTGCTGACCTCCGGAACCACCGGAGATCCGAAGGCGGTGGCGCTGACCCACAAGATGGTGACGGCGAGAAATGCGCGATTTGACTATGCGACGGGCAGCCGGCTCACCACCTGCGCGCGCGTCTTCGTGAACATGGGCCTTGCGGCGGCGCTCGGGTATCAGTTCCTGATCCATATGCTGGGGCGCGGCGGCGCGCTGTTCTTCCATGGCGAGAGCATGGAGAATACGTTGCGTGCGTTCGAGATCTTTCGGATCGAGGCCATGCTGGCAACCCCGACGGCGCTCGCTCAGCTGCTCGCGGTTTGCGACCGGGCTGCGATCGAGATTCATGTCGATACGATTCTGTCGGGCGGCAGCCTGCTGCCGCTGTCGCTGGTGGAGCGCGTGCGGCCGCGCCTGTGCCAGCACCTCATTACCGGTTACGGCTCGACCGAGACCGCCATAAGTGCCACCGCGCCGGCGGAGCGGATCGCGCACATTGCGGGCGCGGCGGGCTATGTGACCCCGGGCCTGCGGATCGAGATCGTCGACGAGGCCGACCGGGCGCTCCCGGCCGGCGCCGAGGGGATCGTTCGCATCGCCAGCGAGTTCGCCGTCGACCGTTATATCGACGACCCGATCGAATCCGCGCACGCCTTCCGCGACGGATGGTTCTATCCGGGCGACCTCGGATCGCTGACGCCCGACAACCTGCTGATCATCTCGGGGCGCCAGAACGACGTGCTCAACGCCGGCGGCGGCAAGCTCGCGGCGGAGAAGGTCGAGGCCGTGCTGCTCGCGTGCAAGGGCGTGAGCGAGGCCGCGGTCTTCATGGCGACCAGCAAGCTCGGGGTCGAGGAGGTCTGGGCCGCCATCGTCTGCAGCGAGAAGATCGACCCCGAGAGCCTGCGGGCGCGCTGCCGGTCAAGCATGCCGACAGTGTTCGTGCCGGCGCATATCGTTGTCCTCGACGCGTTGCCGCTGAGCGCGGCCGGCAAGGTCGACCGGCAATGCCTGAAGGACAGGCTCGCGGGCGCGGCGCGCGCCTGATCGCCGCCCGCGTTTTCCGAAGGGTCCGGCCGCGCCGCATCCGGCTTCCAGCCTGGCCGGAAAGGTGACAATATTCGTTGCAGTCGTGCACGGAATCCCGGCCGGGCCATGGGGCCCGGCGCTTCATTGGGCAGGATCGCAACCATGCGTCTCAACATCGTCTGCAGTGTCATGCTCGGCGTCGTCATCATGCTGGGCGCGCAAGGCGCGCAGGCGGCCGATCCGCCGCAGCCGGTGCCGGGCGACTTCCTGGTGAAGGACTTCCGCTTTCATACCGGCGAGGTGCTGCCCGAACTGCGGCTGCACTACCGCACAGTGGGGGCGCCCACGGGCGAGCCGGTGCTGGTGCTGCATGGCTCGAGCGGCTCGGGCGAGACTATGATGGGCAAGGGCTTCGCAGGCGAATTGTTCGGCCCCGGCCAGCCGCTCGATGCCGCCAGGTATTACATCATCGTTCCGGATGCACTCGGCTCCGGCAAGTCGTCGCGGCCGTCGGACGGGCTGCGCACGCGCTTTCCCAAATACAATTACGACGACATGGTGGTGGCGCAGTATCGCCTGCTCACCGAGCACCTGGGCATCCGCCATCTCAAGCTGGTGATCGGCCAGTCCATGGGCGGCATGCATGCCTGGATCTGGGGCGAGATGTATCCCGACTTCATGAGCGTGCTGATGCCGCTCGGCTCGCAGCCGACCGCGATGGCGGGACGCAACTGGATGCTCCGCCGCATGATGATCGAGACCATCCGCTCCGATCCGGCGTATCACGACGGCAACTACACCGAGCAGCCGCCGAGCCTGCGGCTGGCCGCGAATTTCTTCAGCATGGCGACCGGCGGCGGCACCCGGGCGCTCTATCACGCCGCCCCGACGCGCGCGCAGGCCGACAAGATCGTCGAAGGGAGGCTGGCGGAACGCTTCACTGCCGATGCCAACGATTACATCTACTCGTATGACGCTTCGCGCGATTACGATCCCTCGCCCGGCCTGGAGAAGATCAAGGCGCGGGTGCTGGCGATCAACGCCGCCGACGACGAGCGCAACCCGGTCGAGCTCGGCATCCTGGAGCGCGAGATCAAGCGCGTGAAGAACGGCCGCTACTACGAGATCCCGGCGTCGACCGAGACCCGCGGGCACGGCACATCGGGCGAGGCCAAGTGGTGGAAGCAGCTGCTGCCCGACGTGCTGAGCGAGGCCGCTACGCCCGGGCAGTGACGGCGGCCGCCGTTCACGGGCGCGGCGCCTGGCCGCGCCGCAATCGGTCATTGATGGCCTCGCCGAGGCCCTGCTGCGGCACTGGCATCACCGCGATCATGCTCACGCCCGGCGCATCGAGCGCGCGCAGGTGCGAGAACAGATTGGCGGCCGCCTCGATCAGGTCGCCGCGCGCGGACAGGTTGAGCACCCGCGCGGCTGCGCTCGCGCCCGGCGGCAGCACCGAGCCGAAGGCAAGCAGCGCCTCGCCGGCATGCACGCGGTCGGCGTCGAGGCGCAGGCTTGCGTGCGGCGCGTAATGGGAGGCGAGCTGGCCCGGCGCCATCGGGGCGACGCCGTCCTCGAGCGCTGCGGCGTCCGGCGCAGCCTCGGCGAGCGCGTGCCCGAGCGCCCGCTCGATTTCGGCGCGCGGCAGGCCGCCCGGCCGCAGCAGGACCGGCCGCTCGAGACAGGCCACGATGGTTGATTCCAGCCCGACCGGCGTCGCGCCTCCGTCGACGATAAGGTCGATGCGGCCGCGCAGGTCGGCCAGCACATGTGCCGCGGTGGTGGGCGAGACATGGCCGGAGCGGTTGGCCGACGGCGCCACCATCGGCTGGCCGAATTCCGCCAGGATGGCGCGGGCGACCGGGTGATCGGGCACCCGCAGCGCGATGGTCGGCAGCCCGGCGGTCGCGAGCTCGGCGACGGCGCAATCGGGCAACTTGGGGACCACCAGGGTGAGCGGCCCCGGCCAGAGCGCGTGCGCAAGCCGCGCCGCATTGGCATCGAAGCGCCCAAGCCGGGCCGCCGCGGCCAGGTTCTCGACATGGCAGATGAGCGGATTGAACGCCGGCCGGCCCTTGGCCTCGTACAGCCGCGCCACCGCCTCGCCATTGCGGGCATCGGCGCCCAGCCCATAGACGGTCTCGGTCGGGAAGGCGAGGAGGCCGCCCGCCGCGAGGCAGCGCGCCGCTGCCTCGACCGCCGCCGGGCCGGCCTTGACGATGCGGGTCATCGGTTGCGTGGTTTCGGTGGTCATGTCGCCTTTCGGG
>DASYFD010000134.1:0-3984 GCA_036498625.1 Xanthobacteraceae bacterium
CTCGGTGCCGATGCGCAGCTTCGACTTCAGCACGAAAGTGCCGCCGTGCAGATCGACAAGGCTCTTGGCGATCGGCAGGCCGAGGCCGGCGCCCTGTTCGGCGGATTTGATCGAATTCGAGCCCTGGCCGAAGGAGGCGAGCACCACCGGGATTTCCTCCTCCGGAATGCCCGCGCCGGTGTCTTTTACGCTCATGTACTGGCCGCCCGAGGCGGTCCAGCCCACTTTCAGCCAGATTTCGCCGGCCTGCGGCGTGAACTTGATCGCGTTCGACAGGAGGTTGAGGCAGATCTGGCGCACGGCGCGCTCGTCGGCCCAGAGGCGCGGCAGGTCGTTTTCAAACACGTCGTGGATGGTGATGCCGCGATTTGTCGCACGCAGCTTGAGGAGATGGTGGCAGTCCTCGACCACGCCCACCAGCGAGATCGATTCCTCGTTGAGCTCGTAGCGCCCCGCCTCGATGCGCGACAGGTCGAGGATTTCGTTGATCAGGCCGAGCAGATGCACGCCGGAATTATGGATGTCGGCGGAATATTCCTTGTAAGCCGGCACCGCGTGCTCGCCGAACACTTCCGTCTTCATCACTTCGGAAAAGCCGAGGATCGCGTTGAGCGGCGTGCGCAGTTCGTGGCTCATCTGTGCCAGGAAGCGCGACTTGGCGATGTTGGCGGCTTCCGCGCGGCGGCGCGCTTCATCGGAGATGGCCTTCGCCTGTTCGAGTTCGCCGATCAGCGCATCCTTCTCGGCGCGCGCATGCAGCGTCGCGAGCGTGGTCGAATAAAGGCGATAGGCCAGCACGGCGAAATAGCCCTGCGCGGTGACCGCCATGCCGGCGAGGATGTAGTTGCGCAGGTTGCCTTGCAGCGCGAAATCGAGCGCGATTGCCGCGGTCACCGGGAAGGTGGCCGCGAAGGCCGCGATCGGCAGGCTCGAGGCAAGCATGCTGGAAACCGCCACCACCAGCAGCATGACGAAGAGCATGAAGGTGCCGGAGCTCTCGTCCACGCCGACCGGGTGGATGAGGATGAACATCCAGGCGAGGCCGTAGAACAGGTCGAGAATGATGAAGCGCAGCCGCCATTGGCGCGCCACGACCTCGGCCATCGGCAGCGCGAGGAACTGCCGGCATTTGGTGATCATCACCGCATGGATGACCAGCACGGAGGCAGTCCACAGCCCGCCGGTCACGGCGCCGGTCCAAAGGCTCGACAGGAGGCCGATGGTCGCCACCAGCAGCAGGATCACGAGCGAGGCCGACTGCCGGTTCTCGGCGTATTGCCGCAGCAGTTCGTAATCGAAGGCCGGGCGGGTGCCGCTGGACGAGGTGAGCCGGTCGCGCGCCTCGCGCACATATTGCGCGGCAAGCCGGCGCTTCACCGGCGAGCTTTCCGGTGGCAGCGCGGCGAGATCGGGCTGTTCGCCAGGGATCGGCATAAGGGGGCGCTTGTACGCGAGGAACCAACCGGCAACCTCGCGCAAAATCCTTAAGGTTAAATAATGGTTTTGGTCGGGTTTTGGACTATTTGGCCAAGTGATTGAAAAACAAGCCGAAATGACCACGTGATGTTGGCCGCACGTGGGCTGTCTTGGCGCTCTATGGCAGCCTCCACCTTTCAAATTGGCACCGGACCTCGCGTCGAAGCCGGGGGCAGAACAGACTTGGCGCGGACATGCCGGCATGTCGCGGCGCGACCGGAAGTCCTTACGGCTTGGCGCTAATATTCTGAATGACCGCGATAGTGGCCGGCCCGGCCGGCGACCGCGGCCTAAGCCGTCCGTCTGGCGATCGAAACATCGCTCGGCAGCGTGAATTGAAAAGTAGCGCCCCGGAGAGCGTTATTCGTCACCCACAGCCTCCCGCCGTGCGCATCGATGATCGAGCGGCAAATTGCCAGGCCCATGCCCATGCCGTTCGGCTTGGTCGTGTGGAAGGCGTCGAATACGCGGTCGAGGCTCTCCGAGGCGATCCCCGTGCCCGAATCTTGCACGGCGATCAGCACGCTGTTCAGGCCATATTTCTGAGAGCGCACCAGTAACTCCCGCGATCCCCTATCGACCGTACTCATGGCCTCGATCGCGTTGAAGAGCAGATTGAGGAGTACTTGTTGCAATTGGATCCGATCCCCGGGAACTGACGACAAGTCGGTCGCAAGCGTGGCCCGCAGTGAGATCTCGTTCCGCTGAATTTCGCCGGCTGCCAAGGCAATGGTCTGCGAGATCGTTTCGTTGATGTCTAACCAGTCTTTGCGTGCAGGTGCGCCTTTTGCCATGGCGCGAACCCGGTGCAGAATTTCGCCGGCGCGACTGCCGTCCCTGACGATCCGATCGACGGACTGCTTCGCTCTTTCCAGATCAGGCGGCTGATGGGCGAGCCAGCGCAGGCATACCTCACCATTGGTCACCACCGCTGAAAGCGGCTGGTTGACTTCATGCGCAATCGACGCGCTCAACTCCCCCAACGTCATCAGGCGCGTAACACGATCCAGTTCCGCGCGTTGGAGTGCAGCTGCCGCCGATTGATTTTTCAAGGCGACAACAGTCGCGATGCCGATCGCGCAGATTTCGATGGAACTGTTAATAAGAGCAGTAGTGGTCCAGGGATCCCCAGGTGACAAGAACTGGCTGCACACTATTAATGCGATGCATCCTACGGCTATGGCCACGACACCACGTGGCCGACAAAAGCGAACGGCCATCAGCACTACGATAATGTAGAGCACTCCGGCGGTGACTTCGACCGGCGCAAGTGTGTCAAGCGTGAAGATCGCAACCGCGAAGGCGGCACATGAGATTGCAAGAAACCGTGGACTGGCAATGACCGAAGAAGGCGACGGATTTGCCATTAGCGCTCCGCTGCCTCTATCGTTGTTCCAGTCGAAAGCGTTCGCACGCTCGAACTGACAAGCGCGTTCCACGTATCGTGAGGCCGCGGGTTGGTGACGCCTGACGCCAATTACTGGAACAAAGTTCGGTGACCAAAAGTGTTCAAGATCTCATGCCAATCGACTTCTGAGTCAGCACACTACAACTGGCGATCTCGCGCGCTTGCTTGATCTTGTTGTCGTGATTTCCGCTTTGCGGAATTCCACAATGGTCGTGAACGGTTGCGGTCATCCGCTTCTCGTCCATGGCGAGGCTGTTGCGCAATTTTGAGACGATTCCCGTGAACGGCGTGGACGGCATGCCGAAACATACTCGGCGTCGGTCACCGCCAATCGTCGCCTTGCGCCCTCGCAATCGCTATCTCAACCGCGCTGCCCGCCATTGTGAGCGGTACGTCCACGGGCCTTGCGACTTGCATCGAGATTTCTATTGACGTGTGGCCCTGAAGACCAAACCTAAGAGCTCGCCCAGAACACTGGTTAGCGATTGTTAGCTGCCCTTTGACAGGGCGGGTGTCCGCATGGTCGGTTGGTGCGGGGCTAATTGGGACCGGGGGAGGGGATGAAGCTCTACGACAGCAAAACGGCGCCAAATCCGCGCCGGACGCGGATTTTTCTGGCGGAAAAGGGCATTTCGGTGCCGACCGAGCAGGTCGATATCCCGGCCATGCAGCACAAGACGCCGGAATACACCGCCATCAATCCCTTCCAGCGGATGCCGGCCCTGGTGCTGGACGACGGCACGGTGATCACCGAGTCGATCGCCATTTGCCGATATTTCGAGGCGCTGCGGCCGGAGCCGGCTTTGTTCGGGACCGGGCCGACGGAGGTCGCCCTGGTCGAAATGTGGAACAGGCGCGCGGAGATCAATTTCTTCGCCAATGTCGCCGCAGTCTTCCGCCACCTGCACCCGGCGATGAAGGACTTGGAGGTGCCGCAGGTGCCGGCCTATGCGGAGGCGAGCCGGCCGCGCGTGTTCTGGTTTCTCGAACTCCTTGACAAGGAACTGGCGGCGCGTGAGTTCGTCGCCGGCGACCGTTTTTCCATTGCCGATATCACGACGCTCGTCGCCGTCGATTTCATGAAGCCGGGAAGGTTAGTG
>DASYFD010000135.1:0-2980 GCA_036498625.1 Xanthobacteraceae bacterium
GGCGCCGGCGTTGCGCAAGGTCTACGACCAGATGCCCGAGCCGCGCTACGTCATCTCCATGGGCTCCTGCGCCAATGGCGGCGGCTATTACCATTATTCCTATTCGGTCGTGCGCGGCTGCGACCGAATCGTACCGGTGGACATCTACGTACCCGGCTGTCCGCCCACCGCAGAGGCGTTGCTGTACGGCGTGCTGCTGCTGCAGAAGAAGATTCGCCGCATCGGAACGATCGAACGCTAGGCACGCCGCACCGGTCATGGACGAAGCACTCGATCAACACGCTGAGACGATCGCGGACGCGCTCAAGGGCGTGATCACGGCCCACGCTATCGCGCATGGCGAGCTCACCATCACGGTGCCGGCCGGCAACATCGTGGCGGCGGTCACGGCGCTGCGCGACGACGAGCGCTGCCGATATGTCAGCATCATCGACGTGACCGCGATCGATTGGCCCGGACGTGAGCGGCGCTTCGACGTCGTCTATCATTTCCTCTCGCCCAGCCACAATCGGCGTATCCGGGTGAAGATCGAGGTCGGTGAGGCCACGGCGGTCGCCTCGATCATCGCGGTCTTTCCGGGCGCCGACTGGTTCGAGCGCGAGGTCTACGACCTTTACGGCGTGCCCTTCAGCGGCCATCCCGACATGCGCCGGCTGCTGACCGACTACGGCTTCGAGGGCCATCCGCTGCGCAAGGACTTCCCGCTCACCGGTTTCGTCGAGGTGCGCTGGGACGAGGAGCAGAAGCGGGTGGTCTATGACCCGGTGCGGCTGGCGCAGGAGTTCCGCAACTTCGACTTCCTGTCGCCCTGGGAGGGGCCGGATTATCTGTTGCCGGGCGACGAGAAGGCGAAGCAGGGCGAATAGCGAATAGGAAATGGCGACCAGGGAAATGGCCGAAGCCGCGCCGCGCACGTTCACTATCAATTTCGGCCCGCAGCATCCCGCCGCGCACGGGGTGCTCCGGCTCGTGCTCGAGCTCGACGGCGAGGTGGTGGAGCGGGTCGACCCGCATATCGGGCTGTTGCACCGCGGCACCGAGAAGCTGATCGAGCAGAAGACCTATCTGCAGGCGATTCCGTATTTCGACCGGCTCGATTACGTGGCGCCGATGAACCAGGAGCACGCCTTCTGCCTGGCGGCGGAGAAGCTCCTCGGGCTCACCGTTCCCCGGCGCGCCCAGCTCATCCGGGTGCTCTATTGCGAGATCGGCCGGCTGCTCTCCCATCTGCTCAACGTCACCACGCAGGCCATGGACGTGGGCGCGCTCACGCCCCCGCTCTGGGGCTTCGAGGAGCGCGAAAAGCTGATGGTATTCTATGAGCGCGCCTCCGGCAGCCGCATGCATGCCGCCTATTTTCGCGTCGGCGGCGTGCATCAGGATCTGCCCGGCAAGCTGATCGACGACATCGCCGCGTTCTGCGATCCGTTTCTCAAGGTCTGCGACGACCTCGAGGAGCTGCTCACCGACAACCGCATCTTCAAGCAGCGGAACGTCGATATCGGAGTGGTGAGCCTCGCCGACGCCTGGGCCTGGGGATTCTCGGGCGTGATGGTGCGCGGCTCCGGCGCCGCCTGGGATCTCCGCAAGGCGCAACCTTACGAATGCTATGCCGAGCTCGATTTCGATATCCCGATCGGCAAGAACGGCGATTGCTACGACCGTTACTGCATCCGCATGGAGGAGATGCGCCAGTCGATCCGGATCATGCGCCAATGCATCGAGCGGCTGCACGCACCCGAAGGCCAGGGTCCGGTCACGGTCCTGGACAACAAGATCGTGCCGCCCCGGCGCGGCGAGATGAAACGCTCGATGGAAGCGCTCATCCATCACTTCAAGCTCTACACCGAGGGCTTTCACGTGCCGGCCGGCGAGGTCTACGCCGCGGTCGAGGCGCCGAAGGGCGAGTTCGGCGTCTATCTGGTCGCCGACGGCACCAACAAGCCCTACAAATGCAAGATCCGCGCGCCCGGCTTCGCGCATCTGCAGGCCATGGATTTCATCTGTCGCGGCCACATGCTGGCCGACATATCGGCGGTGCTCGGCTCGCTCGACATCGTATTCGGGGAGGTGGACCGGTGAAGACGGCTCTACATCGAACGGTGACAGCCCGCCCGTGGGCGGGCAGGCCGAGCGGAGGCGCTTGAGCCATGGCCCCCCGTCGCCTCGCCGAGGATCAACCCGAAAGCTTCGCCTTCACGGCGGAGAATCTGGCTTGGGCCAAGGACCGGATCGCGAAATATCCCGAAGGCCGCCAGGCCTCTGCGGTGATTTCGCTGTTGTGGCGGGCCCAGGAGCAGGCGGACGGCTGGCTGCCGCAAAAAGCGATCGAGCACGTGGCCGAGCTGCTCGGCATGGCGCGCATTCGCGTGCTCGAGGTCGCGACCTTCTACACCATGTTCAACTTGGCGCCGGTCGGCAAATTCCATGTGCAGCTCTGCGGCACCACGCCCTGCATGCTGCGCGGCTCCGACGCGCTCAAGAAAATCTGCCATGACCGCATCGGCGAGCAGCTCCATGTGACCGCCGACGGCAAGTTCTCCTGGATCGAAGTCGAGTGCCTGGGCGCCTGCGTGAATGCACCGATGGCGCAGATCAACTACGACTATTATGAGGACCTGACGCCGGCGAGCTTCGGAAAGCTGCTCGACGAGCTCGCGGCCGGCCGCTCGCCCAAGCCCGGTCCCCAGGTCGACCGCCAGCTTTCGGCGCCGGTCGGCGGGCCGACCACGCTCAAAACCCTCGCCAAGGGCTGACCAAGCAAATGCTCGACGACAAGGATCGCATCTTCCGCAACCTCTACGGCCAGGGCGACTGGGGCCTAAAGGGTGCACGCGCGCGCGGCGCCTGGGACGGCACCAAGGCGATCCTGGAGAAGGGCCGCGACGGCATCGTCAACGAGGTGAAGGCCTCGGGGCAGCGAGGCCGCGGGGGCGCCGGATTTGCGACCGGCCTCAAGTGGTCGTTCATGCCCAAGCAG
>DASYFD010000136.1:0-7642 GCA_036498625.1 Xanthobacteraceae bacterium
GTGGCGGAAGCAGGAAAAGGCCGGCCAGCAGAAATCGCAACCACATCGTCAGCATCCATCTCTTCGCGTGTCGATCTTGGAGCAGGAAGCCGGCGGCCTCGGCGCTTACCGAAGCCGCCGCCTCTGTCCTTGCAGGCCTGGGCCTTTACAGGCCTGGGCCTTAGAGGCCCGGGGCTTTCTTCACGAAGCGGCGGAAGTTGACCTCCGGGGGGCCGCCTTTGGTGAAGTTGGCCGTGTTGGTGTAGCCGCCGTAGATATTGCCGGCATCGTCGGCAGCGACGCCTTCGACCGCGCCAAGCTCCTTGGTCTCCGGAATGAAGGCCGTGACCTTGCCGTCCTTGAGGCTGCCGACCCGGATGCCCTGCATGAAGCCCGGGTTGGTCTTCTCGGTCGAAGTCGAGTCGGAGACATAGATGTCGTCGTTCTTGTTGATGTAGACGCCACTCGGCCGGCCGAACTGCTTCCATTCGGTGAGGTAGCGCCCATTCTGATCGAAGATCTGGATGCGGGCGTTGCCGCGATCGGCCACGAACAGCCGGCCCATCGAGTCCATCGACAGCATGTGCGGGGTCTCGAACTCGCCCGGGCCGGTGCCAAGGTGACCCCAGGCCTTGATGAACTTGCCCTCCTTGGTGAGGTGCACGATGCGGGCATTGGTGGGCTTGCCGTCGATCATGCCGTGGCCGTCGCCGATGAAGATGCTGTCGTCGGGCGCGATCACCACATTGGACGGCGCGTTGAACAGATCCTGGCTGTCATTGTCGCCGGCGACGCCGTCCTTGCCGAGGGTCATCAGGAGCTTCCCGTCCGGGCTGAACTTCCTGACCGTATTGCCCTTGCCATTCTTGTTCTGGAAATCGGTGACCCAGACGTTCCCGGCGCGGTCGGCGTACAGGCCGTGCGGCCCGGCGAACATGTCGGCGCCGAAATTGGCGATCACCTTGCCGCTGGCATCGAAATGGAAGATCGGCGCTAGGTGCGAGTCCGCGCACAAGGTCTGCTTCTCGCAGCGATCGAAGGCCCACATGCTCTTGCCGTCGGTGCGATCGACCGAGATGCCGAACGTGGCGCCCCAGTTGCGACCCGCCGGCAGCTTCGCCCAGCCCTCGTCCAGCCGGTACGGATTGGGCGCCGCGTTCGGATCCGGATTGGTCTGCGCAAACGACGGCGTCGCCCACGCCGCGATGGTGGCGATAACGGCGGCCGCCAGCACGCCGCCTGAACATTTTACATGCCGCATGACGTTTCTCCCTTGTTGAGCTCGATTTGCAGGATGGGTTGAGCTCTTGCGAAACCCATCGTCGGTCTTTCCTTTAATTGACTCCATGATGGGTATCGCTCCGCTCAACCCATCCTACGACTCTACGGCGCCGCTAGTTCTTCACGTATTTCATCAGCCGCTTGGGCCCGACCTCGGCGCCATAGATGTTGCCGGCCGCATCCGCCGCCACGCCTTCCGCCGCGCTGGTGGTGGTTGCCTTGTCGACCGGATCCGGAATGAACGCGGTCACGACCCCGTCGCCCACCTTGCCGATCCGGATGCCGCGCTTCCAGCCGTCGTGGTTCTTGGACACCGATTCCGATTCGGAATCCGTCACATAGATCATGTCATTCTTGTCAATGAAAACGCCGCTCGGCCGGCTGAACTGCGACCAGGCATCGAGGAACATCCCGTTCTGGTCGAAAATCTGGATGCGGTTGTTCTGCCGGTCGCCGAGGAAGAGACGGCCGCGGGAATCCATGGCGAGCGTGTGCGGAATATCGATCTCGCCCGGCGCCGCGCCCTTCTTGCCCCAGGTCTTGATGAACTTGCCATCCTTGGTGAACTTGACGATGCGCGAGTTGGTGTTGCCGCCGTGCCCGTCGCCGACGAAAATATCGCCGTTGGGGGCGACCAGGACCGCAGAGGGCGCGTTGAACTCGTCCTGGCCGTCGCCCGCCACCCCCGCCTTGCCGAGGGTGAGCAGCACCTTGCCTTCCGGGCTGAACTTGAACACCTGGTGGCCCTTGCCGTCCTTGCCCTGGCCGTCGGTGACCCAGACATTGCTCTCCTGATCCACGAAGATGCCGTGCGGGAACACGAACATGCCGGCCCCGAAGGCCTTGAGCAGCCGCCCCGACATGTCGAAATGCAGGATCGGCGGCAGATCCGAGCCGACGCAGGAATTGGCGCCGCAGCGCTCCGCCACCCAGACGCCATTGCCGGCCGGATCCACATAGACCCCCGCCGACGCGCCCCAGGTCCGCCCCTCCGGCATGTGTGCCCAATTCTCCACCGAACGGTACGGATTGGGCGCCGCGTTGACCGGGGCCGTGGGCTGGGCGGTGGCCGGGTTGATGGGCTGCGCCTGGGTCCGGAAAACCGCGGTCGCGAGCAGCGCCAAAAAGGCCACCCCAAGCAGATATTCGGTTCGACGGGGAAACCGCATGTCACATCCTCCCTCGGCGGTCGCAACGGGCAAAACGGGCATTCGGAGCGCCTTGTAGCGGGTCGCTCGAAGGCCTCAGGGTGCGCCGTTTCGGCGCGCTCCGCAACCGTCCCGCCCGCCCGGGAGCCAAGTTGCTGACCGGGAGGTGGGTGCGGCCTGCTGGCAGCTACGCTGCAGGCCGATATGCTGCGGGCAGTTGTGCTCGCCGCCGCATTGTGCTCAGTCGCAACCGGCGCGGCACCACGCCGAATCCACCCTTCGGACCGACATCAGCAGACTCTCCTCATGACCAACAAATTCCGCGGCGTGATGCAAAGCCCGGTCACGCCGCTCAAGGACGATT
The DNA here is from genome assembly GCA_036498625.1 of Xanthobacteraceae bacterium. Lineage (GTDB taxonomy): Bacteria > Pseudomonadota > Alphaproteobacteria > Rhizobiales > Xanthobacteraceae > VAZQ01. The sequence goes on from DASYFD010000136.1 coordinate 2,773, forward strand.
TCAGCCTCGATCTGCCGACCTTCGAGAAGGTGCTCGACTTCCATGTCCGCACCGGCGCGACCGCCATTTCGTGGCCGCACCACAAGGGCGAGTCGCTCAACCTCACCATTGCGGAGCGCAAGAAGTTCGCGGAAGCCGCCGTCAAGACCGTGGCGGGGCGCATTCCGGTGACCGTCCATGTCAGCGCGCTCGCGGTCGAGGACACCTTTGCGCTCGCCCGCCACGCGCAGGACATCGGTGCCGACGGCATCCTGGCGATCACGCCGTATTTCTGGACCCCTACCCGGGAAGCCATTCACGACTATTTCGTGCGGCTGTGCGGCTCCATCGACCTGCCGGTGCTGTCCTACAACTCGCCGAGCTATCTGGCGGGCGTGGAGATCACCGGCGAATTGATGGCGCGCCTGATCGAGCGGCTGCCGAATTTCGTCGGCGTCAAAGAGGCGAGCTTCAACAGCGAGAAGTTCCTGGAGATTTCGCGCGCCGCCCTCAAGCTACGGCCGGATTTCGCGCTGGTGACCGGCGTCGAGTTCCTTTTGCCCTCCGTGCCGCTCGGCGGCGTCGGCTCCTATTCGGCCGCCGGCTCCATCTGTCCGAATCTGTGCCGCGATCTGTTCGACGCCTGCATGGCCGGCGAGTGGCCGCGCGCGCGCGAATTGCAATACAAGGTGTCGCGGCTGTGGGCGCTGTTCCGCAATCAATACCCCTCCTCGCTCAAGGGCGGCATGGTGATCATGGGCCGCCCGGTCGGTCCCACCCGGGCGCCGCTGCCGACCGCCAGCGCCGAGCGACAGGCCCACATCCGAGCCGAGCTCGAGCAGCTCGGCATCCTCGACACCGAGCCGCACGGCTGGTGACCCTTTAGATCTTCGCGAGACCGTTTTCATGCCCGCCTTTCAGCCCGGACTTGTGCATACGCCGGTGACCCCGTTCACGTCCGAGGGGCGCATCGACTTCGATCGCTTCGGCAAATTGCTCGATTTCCACATCCGCAACGGCGCCGACGCGCTGGCGCTGCCCACCCATACGGGCGAATCCGTGAGCCTCACCGACGGCGAGAAGCGCGCCCTGATCGAGTTCGCGGTCAAGCACGTCGCCGGGCGCAAGCCCGTGATCGCGCATGTGAGCGATGCCGGCACCGCCATCGCGGCCGGGCTCGCCAGCCATGCGCAAGCCGCTGGCGCCGCCGCGATCCTTGCCACCACCCCATACTATTGGACACCGCCGCCGGAGATGATCCTCGAGCACTTCGTTGCGATCGGCGCCGCGGTCCGCCTGCCCTTCCTGGTCCTCAACGCCCCCGAGGACATGAGCGGCAGCAAAGTCTCGGCCGAGCTGATGCTCAAGCTGATCGGACGGCTCGACAACTTCGCCGGCCTGGTGGATGCGAGCCTCGACTGGCAATTCATGATCGATCTCATCATGGAAGCCCGCCATGCCCGCCCCGGCTTTCTGCTGATCTCGGGTACCGAGCTGATGGTGTCGTGCGCCGCGATCGGGGCGACCGCGATGTTTGCTCCGCTCGCCGGCATTGCGCCGAACCTCATGCGCGCGCTGTTCGAGCTCTGTCGGGACGACAAGTTGTTCGAGGCGCGCGCCGCCCAGGAAGAGGTCGCGAGCCTGCGCCAAACGCTCAAAGCGGGCGGTGTCGCCAGCCTCAAGGCGGCGCTCGCCGCGCGCGGGCGAGACTGCGGCGCACCGCGCCCGCCCCTGCAAGCCCTGGACAAGAGCGCCGCCGCCGAGCTCATGCCCGAGATTGACGCGATCGCCGCACTGCGCGACGAGCCGAGCGGCTGGTAGCGGTTGCGCCAAGCGCCGCAGCGGCGGCCACTTGTGGCCGCCCTGGGCGCCCACCATCAGGGCGTTTACGCCCGTCTTCGACCGGCTATGGGGCGCCCCTACGCGTTGTGCTCCGGTTTCACGCGGCCGTCAGACCCCCATCAAGCACCAGAACCTGCCCGGTGACCGCTTGCGCCTGCGGGCCGGCCAAATACACGACCGTGGCCGCAACCTCCTCGGCGGTCGCCAGCCGGTGCAGCGGGATGCGCTCGAGCATGGCGGCCAGGTATTTGGGATCGGCGCCGGCCCGTGACGGCGAGGCGGTATCGAGCCGTCCGGGCGCGACGGCATTGACCCGGATGCCGTGCGGGGCCCATTCGATCGCCAGCATGCGGGTCATCTGGATGATCGCACCCTTGGAAATGCCATAAGTCGATCGCTCGGGCGCCCCGATGAGACCGTGGGTCGAGGCGATATTCACGATCGCGCCGCCCCGGCCGCTCCCGATCAGATGGCGGCCGAACTGCTGGCTCAGCAGGAAAGTGCCAGTGACGTTGACCTCCATCACCTCGCGCCATTCCTCAACCGTCACCTCGACCGCGAGCTTGCGCAGATTGGCGCCCGCATTGTTGACCAGCAGGTCGAGGCCACCGAACGTCTCGATGATCTGCGCCATCGCCTGCTCGATGCCCGGTTCCGAGCGCAGGTCGAGCGCCAACGCCAGCGTCCGCACGCGAAGGCGCGCGAGCTCGCCTAGTACGCTTGCCAAATTCTCCGCGCGGGTCGCCGAGAGCGCGATATCGAAGCCCTCGCGCGCGAGCGCGAGCGCCGTCGCGGCCCCGACCCCGTAGGATGCCCCGGTCACGAATGCGGTTTTGCGTAATGTCGAAGCGGTCATTCGGTCTACCTACCCAAATTGTCGATATTGACAAGCTTGTTCTATGGCATCGCAAGGCGTCGCGCTGCGAACGTGTGGGGGAATCTCCCCATCCGCTCATTCCCGCGGACGCGGGAATCCAGACTTTGCCAAATTGCACGGACTTTCGATACGCAAAGGCTGGGTCCCCGCCTCCGCGGGGACGAGCGGACGGGGAAGCTCGCATCCCCAGCGGTTTCCCTCACAGGCTCGAAAGCAAAACCCATGCGCCGTACCCGCTCGAAACATCAGCGAGCCGGCTCACGCGCGGCCGACTCCCCTAGCGCAATCATCCAAACATCGCTCTAATATGCCGATCGATGGGGCCGGCCGCGGGAAGGATGCCATGTCACATTTTCGGTTTTGCTTTGGCTTGATCCTGCTCGCAACACTCGCGCTCGGCGCCGCTGCACACCAACCCGCGCAGGCGCAGGCCTTGACCAAGGTGCGCATCGGCAAGCCGCAGGCCGCCACCTTCCCGTTTGTGCCGGTCGAGGTCGGGATCGCGACCGGCATCTTCAAGAAGCACGGCCTCGAGGTGGAATCGATCGATTTCGCCGGCGGCCCGCGGGTGCAGCAGGCCATCACCGCCAATGCGGTCGACATCGCGATCGGCTCGGGGCCCGAGATGGCCTTCACCCTCAAGGGCGTGCCCGAGATCGCCATCGCCGCCATGGCGGATGCGCCCTATGCGATCGTGCTCGCCGTGCTCAAGGACGGGCCCAAGAGCGTGAGCGAGCTCAAGGGCAAGACCGTGAGCATCTCGAGCGCCGGCTCGCTGACCGACTGGCTCGGGCAGAATCTGTCGCGCCAGCAGGGCTGGGGCATCGACGGGATCAAGCTCGCTCCGCTCGGCACCACGGCGGCGCAGACCGCGGCGCTGAAGACCCGCCAGATCGACGGCATGATCGTGGAGGCCAACGGCGGCTACCGGCTGGAGGAGGACGGCTCCGGCCGCGTGCTGGTCCAGTTCGGCGACCTGATGAAGACCTTCCATGTCTATCTGCTGTACGCCCGGCGCGCCTTTGCGGAGCAGAATCCGGAAGGGGTGCGGGCGTTCCTGGCCGCCTGGTTCGAGACCGTCACCTATATGAACGAGCACAGACCCGAGACCATCGACATCATGCGGCGCACCGCCGACGTGTCGGCATTCATCGCCACCCGCGACTACGACGCCATGATCGGCATGTTCAACCGCACCGGACGTTTCAATCCCGAAGCCCTCAAGGTGGTGTCGCGCTCGTTTGTCGAGATGGGCATGCTGCCGAGCGAGCCCGACATCAGCGCGCTGATCACGGAGAAATATTTGCCGGCCGCGAAATGAACCGTGGTTGGTAGGATGGGTTGAGCGCTTGCGAAACCCATCAGCGGCCCACGATGGGTTTCGCAAGAGCTCAACCCATCCTACAAACTCCGCAAAAAAATCAGCTCGGTATCGTCGTAGCGCCGGCGCTCGAGCTCTTCGAAGCCTGAGGGCGGCGCGAAGCCGGCGTCGGCGGCCTCCTCCACCACCACCAGCGCGTCGGGCAGGAGCCACTGGCCGGCCTGCGCCGACGCCAGCGCACGCTCGGCCAGGCCCTTGCCATAAGGCGGATCGAGAAACGCGAGGGAGAACGGCTCGAGCGGATGGACGGCGCCGAGCGCGGTGGCGTCCCGCCGGAAGATGCGCGCGGTGCCGCCGAGGCCGAGCGCGGTGACGTTGTCGCGCAACAGGGCCCGGGCGGCCGCCGCATCGTCGACCAGGAGCGCGAAGCCGGCGCCGCGCGACAGCGCTTCGAGCCCGAGTGCCCCGGTGCCGGCGAACAGGTCGAGGACGCGCGCGTCGGTGACCGGATCACCGTAGGCGTGCACCAGGATGTTGAACAAAGCCTCGCGCAACCGGTCGGCGGTCGGCCGGATCGCCGGCGAATTCGGCGCCGCCAGCGCGCGGCCGCGCAAGCGTCCGCCGACGATGCGCATCAGCGCGCGCGCCGCTTGCCGGCGGCCGGGCCGTGGCCGCGCCGCTTGTCGCGCCGCGCCAGCTCCGGCTCGCCGAACCGTTCGGCATCGCGGCGGCGCTTCTTGTCTTTCCCGGGCTTGCGCTTGGGGGTGGCGGGAGGAAGCGGCCGCCCGGCGGTTGGCCGCCCGGCGGTCCGAGCGCCGGATCGCTCGCCCGGCCTGGCCTCCGGTTCGCCT
>DASYFD010000137.1:0-13729 GCA_036498625.1 Xanthobacteraceae bacterium
CACCAGCGAGCTGTAGCCCCAGCGGCAGCCGATGTGCCGCGTCTTGGTGATGGCGGCGCCGGATTCGCTGGTCTGGTTGGCGGTCGCCCAGAGCGATGCCCCGATCTCCATGGCGGCGAGCTCGCCCTTGGCGCCCTGAAACACATAGGGCAGGCAGGCCTGCTGATATTCCTCGGTCAGGCGGGGGTCGAAGGTGCGGCGGAAGTTGACGTTGCCGGTGTGGCCGCCGGTCGCGATGATGACGCCCTTGCGGGCTTCGATGTTGAGCGTACCGCCCGGATGCGCGACCGCGATGCCGAGCACCTTTCCGGAATTGCCATGCTCGCGCACGATGCTCTTCATCTCGTGACGCAGCAGGATCTGCACGCCCTTCTTGCGCGCGCTCTGCTCGAGGCGACGGACCAGCCCGGACCCGTTGCGGTCGCCGCCGGGCGCGTAGATCTCGTCCTGCTTCTGCCATTCGACCGTGACGAAGGTGCGCGGCACCGTCGAAGCAGCTTCCGGGCCGATCGGCTTCTCGATGAACTCGACGCCGTTCTCGATCAGGAAGTTGAAGGTCGGCAGGTTCTCGTCGGCAAACACCCGCACCAGGTCGCGATCGCTGTAGCGCGCGACCGCGGCGTCGTGACGTATCCAATCCTTGAAAATCTGGTCCGCCGTATCCTTGATGCCGGCCTTCTGCTGCAAGGCGTGGCCGCCGCCCAGATGGACGCGTCCGCCGCTCAGCATGCCGCGGCCGCCGATGTCCAAATTCTCATCGACGCTGATGACGGAGGCGCCGCTGTCGCGCGCCGTGATGGCGGCGGCGAGGCCGGAGACGCCGGCCCCGATGATGACCACGTCGGCCGACATGTCCCATTTGACGGCCTGTGCCGCGGCCTCCTTGGCGCCGACCCCGACCAGCGCGGCGGCGCTGACGCCGGCTGCGCCTTTCGACAGGAAGGCGCGGCGGCTGACCGATTGCGCACCCTTGCGGGCACCGTTGCTGGCGGTGTTCTTGCCCATCTGTTGCTCCTCCCGTATGCGTGACGCCTGTTGCGGCAATCCTTGACTTTGCGGGCCGCGAGGTCAAGACAGCACCCGCACTTCGAGGGCGCCGGCCGATGCTCCCGTGGTGCCGCCGGCCTGCGCCGCGGCGCGCCGTCCGGCCGACCGCCAACTCACGAGGCATGCCATGCGCGCGCGGCCAATTTCTGCAGTCGCCCTTGCCATCGCGGCCGGCATCGCGATGGGGCCGGCCGTCGCCCAATCGAATTTCAAATGCGATCCGGTCGATCCGGTGTCCGACGCGGGCTGGTCGGTAGTGCCCTCGCTCGAAACGGTCGGCAAGGCCGACGGCACCCCCTACCAGTCCGGGGCGGGCGGCGATTGGTTCATCGATCGCACCACCACGCTGCTGCCGTTCTGCAATTACTACAATGAGATCGGAATCTACAGCATGCGCTCCTACACGCTGTCCCGGCAGGTCGCCAAGGAGCAGGTCCAGATCTGCAAGGCAGCCCCCGGCGGTGCCAGCACGGCGGTGGCGCCCTATGCGGGGGCGTGCCCGCCGAAGTAGGGCGACATTTGGCGAGTGGTATCGCGCTGGGCTATCCCGCGCTTCGGCGTCGTCCCTGCTTTCGCAGGGACGACAAGCGCACTTCGGCGCTCCCGCCCACCCCGCTACACGCCCTCTTCAAGCCGCCCGTATTGGTGTAGACTCCAGCCAAGTGCGCAATAAGCGCGGGCTCACCAAAGGGAGGATTCCACATGCATAGTCACAAGAAGCTGGCTCTCGCGTCGCTCGCCTTGATGTCGACCGTGGCCAGTACACCGGCGTGGTCACAGTCGCCCCACGTCTTTGCGCCGGCCGACCAGGTCACCGCCATCCGGGCTGGGCGTTTGTTTGATTCCAAATCGGGCGCCATGCTGACCAACCAGGTGGTGCTGATCAAGGGCGATCGCGTCACCGATGTCGGGGCGGCGGTGCAGATTCCCGCCGGCGCGAAAGTGATCGACCTGAGCGGAGCGACCGTGCTGCCCGGCATGATCGACACCCACGTGCACGTGAATACCGGCGTCACCTCGAGCACCTCGGCGGCGCAACGTGCGCTGGTTGCGCTCGCAAACGCGCAAACCGATCTCAATGCCGGCTTCACCACCGTCATGGATATGGATTCGCGCGGCGGCTACAACACCGTCGACCTGCGCGACTCGATCAAGTCCGGCTACGTGATGGGGCCACGCATGCAGGTGGTCGGCCAATCGCTCAATCAGCGGGCCACCAACTATTATCCGGATACGCAGGCACGTTTCCAGGAAGGATTTACCGAGGACAAGAACGTCAATTCCCCGCAGCTGGCGCGGGCCGCGGTGCGTGAAGCCAAGCTGCATGGCGTCGACTTCATCAAGATCTACACCACCCAGGATTTCGTCGGCCAGATGCATATGTGGAAGCCGGACGCCACCCTGGTCAACAGCCCGTCGCTCACCTTCGAGGAGGTTTCTGCGATCACCGACGAGGCGCACCGCCTGGGCCTGAAGGTGGCGTGCCACACCTACGGCGGTGAGGGCATGTTCAGCTGCCTCAACGCCGGCGTCGATGCGCCCAACCATCTGCTCGAGCTCGACGAGGCCGGCATCAAGATCCTCCTGGCCAAGAAGGAGACCTTCGTACCGACCATCGACGATCTGATCGCGCTGGAGAAGCCCGACCTCGCCGAAACCGGCGGCAAGAACTCGCGCCTCAAGCTCATGGAGCAGGCGTTCCGGCGGGCGCTGGCGGCCGGCGTCACCATGGCGTTCGGCAGCGGCTCGACGTCGGCGTCGATCCCCCACGGCAAGCAGGGCAACCAGTTCGCTTATTTCGTGAAATGGGGCATGAGCCCGGCGCAGGCCCTGCAGATGGCTTATCTGCCGGCCGCCCGCATGCTCAACTACAGTTGGGAAAACGAGATCGGCAGCCTTGAGAAAGGCAAGTTCGCCGACGTCATCGCGGTGTCCGGCAACCCGATGGTCGATCCGAGCGAGATGGAACGGGTCAAGTTCGTGATGAAGGGCGGGCTGATCGCCAAGAATGAGTTCAATGTGGGCGCAGGATCGAACACGCAGTAAGGACCTGCGATACGCATGCCCTCGCGCAAGCGCAGGGCATGCGCCCTCCCGTGACGTCGCCCCTGCGAGAGCAGGGGCCCATACACCGTGCCCTCTCGATGGACTGCGGCGTCTGGGTCCCGGCGCCGTTGGCGCGTTTGCGCCCGTCGCGCGCTATGGCCGTCTTCACGCCGGCCGCGTCTGCTCTACGTTCGCACTGCGGGCCGGCACCCCGAACTCCCGCCGGCACACGTCCGCGAGCACAGCCACCCCTTGGCGGATCTCTTCCAAGGTCGGGCTGGCGAAGCACAGGCGCATACGGCTCCTGGCATAGGGTTTGTCGGTCGACCATTCGGGTCCCGGATTGATGGCGACACCCGCCGCGAGCGCGGCCGCAGCGAGCTTGAGGGTGTCGACCTCATCGGGCAGCTTGATCCACAGGAAGATGCCGCCGGGGGGATCGTCGAACTCGGCCGCGGTCCCGAATTGCTCGGCGAGCGCTTCCATCAGGGTCTCGAGCTTGACGCGCAGTCCGCGCCGCAGCTGCGGCACATGCGCGGTGAAATGGGCCACGCAATATTCCGCCAGCACCATCTGCTCGAGCGCGCCTGAGCCGGCGTCGGTCTTGAGCGCGAGCATGCGCGCGATCATATCCTCGCTGGCCACGATGTAGCCGACCCGCAGCGCCGGAGCGATCGATTTGGAGAACGAGCCGATATGGATGACGCCGCCATGGGTGCTCATGGCGTAGAGGGCAGGGGGACGGCGGCCGTCCCAGATCAGATCGGCGTAGCAATCGTCCTCGAAGATCGGCACCCCGTGGGCTTGCGCCAGCCGCAGCAGCTCGCGGCGGCGGCCCTCGCCCATGATGGTGCCGGTCGGATTCTGCACGGTCGGGATGGTGTAGATGTATTTGGGCCGGATGTTACGGCCCTTGAGGTCGTCGAGCGCGGCCGCTACGGCATCGACGCGCATTCCCTCGTGGTCGAGCGGTATGCCCACCGCTTTCACCCCCAGCCGGGAGAGCCGGGTGAGCGCCCCCTGATAGGTTTCCTGCTCGATCAGGACGGTGTCGCCAGGCGCCAGCAGGACGCCGTTGATCAGGTCGATCGCCTGCAGCGAGCCGGAGGTGATCAGGATCTGGTCGGCGCCGCACGCGATGCCGGCATCACGCTTGAGCTTTCCCACCAGGAATTCGCGCAATGCCCGGTATCCGAGCGGTCCGCTCGCGAGGCCGTAAGTGGCGAGCGTCGTGCCTTCGCGCCGCAGCACCGCCGTCGCCGCCGCGATGAGGCCCTCGACCGGCAACTGCTCGGCGTCATTGTTGCCGCCGATGAAGCTGTACTTGGAAAGCCCGGTCCATCTGGCCGCCGGCGGCGGCAAGCCGGGCCGCAGCAGCGGCGCGAAATCGAACGATCCGAAGGTCATGACGGGTCTCCGTGGCGTCGCTTTGGCGAGTTCGCCGATGAAGAAGGCGCCACCCGATCATGGGTGGCGCCTTGGTCGAGCCCTCAAGCTTGCTGCGCGTTACCGGGACAATACGGCAGCCGCGCCCAGATCGTTGCGGACGACCTTGCCGCCCTTCATCACGAACTTGACTCGTTGTAGCTCGCTGATATCCGCCAGCGGGTCGCCCGAGACCGCGATCAGATCCGCGAACTTGCCTTTCTCGATCGATCCGACCCGGTCCTGCCAGCCCAGCGCCTCGGCGTTGACCATGGTTCCGGACTGGATCGCCCGCGTCGGGCTGATGGCGCCGCGCCGGACCAAGGCCTCGAACTCGGAGCCTTGCGTCCCATGCGGGAAGGTGCCGCCGTCGACGCCGCTGCCGGCCATGAGCTTGAGCCCCGGCGTGGCGGCCGCCATCGCGACCGCCTTGGTGAACACGGCGCTGATCTTGTATTTGCCGCCGGTGCTCTTGGCATCGTTGTCGTCCAGATACGGCTCGGTGTAGCGCACGACGGTCGGATCGTAGTAGAGCCCCTTCTGCACGATCATGTTGACCTGCGCCTGATCCAGGCCGAATCCATGCTCGATGGTGTCGCAGCCCGCGATGATGGAATTCTTCTGCCCTTCGCCGCCGTAGACGTGGCAGCCGGCCTTGTGGCCGAGCCGATGGGTCTCCTCGATCATCGCCTGCAGCACCGGCATCGGATAGGTCAATTCGTACTGGTCCTCGCCGGTCGGGGTGAAGGAGTAGCCGCCGGCCGGAAACAGCTTGATCCAGTCGGTGCCGTGCTGGAGATGCTCGCGAACCGCCTCGCGGCCTTCCTCGACCGAATGCACGACCGAGCTGGTCAGCGGATTGGCCGCGGTCGAGGCGAGCGTCATGCCGCCCCAGACGATGCCGCGCCCCGACACCTGGTAGCGCGGCCCTTCGATGCGACCTTCGTTGATGGCGTTGCGGATATCGACGTCGCCGTAGCCGTTGCCGTGCGAGCTCATGTCGCGCGCGGTGGTGAAGCCGGCCCGCAGATCGGCCTGCAGGTTGTGAATGGCGATGAGGGTCGAGGTCTCCCGCGACATCCCGGGCTTGGGCGGATTGAACATATGGGTATGGGCGTCGACCAGGCCGGGCAGCACGGTGGCGGTCCCGAGATCGATCACCTGCGCGCCGGCGGGAATCTTGACCTGCGCCTCCGATCCGACCTCGGTGATGCGCTCGCCCTGGATGAGGACGACCTGCCGGACCGCGATCTGGCCGGTCTTGGTGTCGAGCAGCCGGCTCGCCTTCACCGCGGTCACTTGCGGCGCCGACGGGCATTGGAAGACGCCGCCGTCGGCTCCGTAGCAGGGCTGCGGCCCCGCCCCCCGCCAGGGAACGCCCGGCCCGCCCGCGCCTTGCGCATGAAGCGCGCTCGCCAGAGCCATGGTTCCGAACAGTCCAAGTGCCGCCGTCTTCAACGCCGTCTTGGATCGCATCGCGCATGTGCCTTGCATCGCGTATTCCTCCCGACAGGACTCTTGAGCGCCCGTTCCATTTTGGCCGTCCGGGCTGCGCTCAACTATACATCGGGCCTTGCCCGCGCGGCCGAAATTTTGATCATTGTTTTCATACCGGGTTGGCGCCGGCAGACCGGCTCCTCCCGCTCCGACCGGCGTCCGAAAACACTCTGGCGCAAGCCCGTGCGCTCAAGTACCATTGCGACGGTTCCTGGCGTCCACGCGACCAGGGCCGTCACCACAATGCCTGCCGAAGATAATCAGTCCGGACAGTCAGCGAGCTCAATCGCGTCGGGGTTGCGACGCCGGCACGGCGATCGATCAACGGCCGGCGGCGCTGCAAACAACATTCAATCACGCGCCATCGCGGGTGGCGCGATCAACAGGTGTTCAGATGGCTGGCGATAGACGGTTCAGGACCAACGACCCGCGGCAAGCCGCCGAGGCGGCGTTCAAGGCGGCCACCACCAAGCCGGTCGAGCCGCTGCCAAAGTCGCAGCCGGCGCTGCCCGGCGCCAAGGAGCTCGTCTCCTTGCGCATCGATCGGGACATTCTGGATCATTTCCAGGAGGCCGGGCCGGGCTGGCAGGACCGGATCAACGAGGCGCTGCGCAAGCTGATCGGAAAATAGGCTGACGGCTCGGCCAAGGGGTCGGCGCTGCGGCGAGGATAAGGGGTGGGGCTGGTGGAGTTCGTGATTTCGCCGCCGGATATCGTCCGGTCGAGCCATCAGCTTTGGCTGCTGAAAATCTGGATGCAATTACGGAGACCGGGCCTGCTTCCCGCATTGGGCGACTTCCTCGGCGAGCAACTGGTGGGCATCGCCGACCACCTTTTGCTCGTCGACGTGGTGAGGGGTGCCGGCAAGGCGCGCTATATGATCCGCTTCGGCGGCGCGCGCATCGTCGACTATTTCGGCGTGAGCTGCCCGTTCGGGGGACAGGGCCGTTTTCTCGACGAAGCCCTGCCGGCCGCCTATCGTGACACCGCCCTTTCGACCTTTCACGAGGCGGTGGCGGCGCAGGAGCCGGTCTATACGGTCGCCGACCTGCGCGATCGCGCCGGGCGCATCGTTCACTTCGAGCGATTGCTGTTGCCGTTGAGCCAGGCCGGCACGGCGGTCGATGGCGTTCTCGCCTCGATCGAAGCCGTCAGTCCCGAAGGCGCCATGGACACCGGGGGCCTGGTGACGGCGTACGCGGCGTCGCCCGCCTTCGCGTTCTGCACGATCATCGACACCCGTGAGCCCACTCCCGGCGCTGCCCGGTGATCGCGCCGGGATTCGAGCTCAGAACATCCGCGAGAAGATCCAATACAAGCTCCCGGAGATCGCCATGGCGGCGGGCAATGTCAGCACCCAGGCCATGGCGATATTGCGGACGGTCGCCAGCTGCAGCCCCGATCCGTTGGACATCATGGTGCCGGCGATGCCCGACGACAGCACGTGCGTGGTCGACACCGGCAGCCCGAAGCCGTCGGCGGCCGCGATGGTGGCGGCTGCGGTGATCTCGGCGCAGGCGCCTTGCGCATAGGTGAGGTGGGTTTTGCCGATCTTCTCGCCGACCGTGACCACGATGCGCTTCCAGCCCACCATGGTGCCCATCCCGAGCGCGATCGCGACCGCGATCTTGACCCAGCTGGGAATGAAGCGGGTCGCGTTGTCGAGCGAGCCCTTGTAGGCGTTGAGCTTGGCGACATCGTCCTTGCTCAGATCGCTTTCCTTGTCTTTCATCAGGAAGCGAATGGCTTCCGACGCCAGATACATGTCGTTGCGGGTATTGCCGACCACCTCGGCCGGCATCTTGGCGATCGAGCCGTATTGGTTGACCTGGTTGGCGATGTCCTTCACCAGCACCGCCAATGACGGATAGGTCCCCTCGTTGATCTTGTGTTGCGACACATATCCGGTCACCGCCGGACGCGGATTGCCCAATACCGAGTAGCCGGCGGCCTTGGCGGCGATGACGTCGCCGGCAGCCAGCGAGTTCGCCTGGAACTGCTCCATCTGGCTCGCCGGCATGGCGCGGTTGAGCGCATAGGCGGTCGGAACGGTGCCGATCAGGATCAGCATGATCAGGCCCATGCCCTTCTGGCCGTCATTGGAGCCGTGGAAAAAGCTCACCAGCGTGCAGGTGAGGATGAGAATGCCGCGGATCCACCACGGCGGCGGCTGGTCGCCCTTCGGCTCGGCATAAAGCGCGGGATTGCGCACCACCACCTTCAGGGCCAGCAGCAGGATCGCGGCCAGCGCGAACCCGAACAGCGGAGATAGCAGCAGCGCATAGCCGATCTCGGTCGCCTTCGACCAATCCACCCCCGAGGTACCGTCGCGGCCGCGCAGCAGCGCATTGGTGATGCCGACCCCGATGATCGAGCCGATCAGGGTGTGCGAGCTCGAGGCGGGGAGGCCGAAATACCAGGTTCCGACGTTCCACATGATCGCAGAGATCAACAGGGCGAACACCATGGCGAAGCCGGCGCTGCTGCCGACCTGCAGGATCAATTCGACCGGCAACAGCGATACGATGCCGAATGCGACCGCGCCCGACGAGAGCAGCACGCCGATCAGATTGAAGACGCCCGACCACACCACCGCGATGTGCGCGGGCAGCGAGCGGGTATAGATCACGGTCGCGACCGCGTTGGCGGTGTCATGGAAGCCGTTGACGAACTCGAAGCCGAGCGCGATCAGGAGAGCGACGAACAGCAGAATGAAGGGCGCGTAGCTGGTTACCTTGGCGCCGGTCGCATCGAGGTCGACGTAAATGCTGTAGGCCACGAACAAGAGCCCGGCGGCCAGGATTCCCATCAGGATGATGGCGGTCAGCGGATGTTGCCCGCGGTCCAGATCAGGGCCCTTGCGGGTTGCGGGCTCGATCAAGCCCGGCAATGCGACGTCGGTCATATGGTTCTCCCCTCAGCCAAGTCGGTAAATCTGCGCAATCTGTGTGACAGTTATGTGAAATCGCCACGGCCGGCGAATGGGCGGTCGTGCCGATCCCCTCAGCCCGGCCGGTTGTAGTCGTGGAGGACGCGGCCATACGGCAGCGTCAGATCGGCGACGAAATGGTGCGCCGCGATGGTTCTTCTGACTGGAAAATCCGCCACCGGAGCGTTCACGTGCGGCACCAGATGGAGGCGGCCGGGGCCAATCCAGGAGCCCTTCACCGCTATATCCGTCAGGTTGTAGGCGACCAGCTGGCAGATTTCAAGATGCCCATCGACACCCGGGATGAGCTTGAGATTGACCTGTGTCTTGGAAAGCGTCGCCGTGGTGCGCTCGCCATTGCCGGCCATGCTCTCGTGCTTGTAGCCCATCGTGCCCATGGCGACGAGCTGACCCCCGTACGCCAATGTGCCGGTCAGGGTGTCCTTGACGATCTCCAGTTTCGGGTGGGCATATTTTTTGGGAAACCCCCAAATCTCGCGCCCCGCCGCGATCGGCGGATCGTCGTCCAGATACATCTGCGCGACGAAATTGAGCTCCTGGCCGCCCAGGCGGCACGGGATCACCATGCCGGACTCGGTATAGCTGCCGAAGCCGGAGCTGTCGGGCATCTTGATCCACTCGTAATGGATCAGCGGCTGCTCGATCGGCTCCAGCGGCTCCGGCAGCTGCGCGCGAATGATCTCGGGATCGGTCTCGTAGGTGATGACCATGTATTCGCGGTCGACAAATCGATACGGGCCCGCCGGATAGCTCGGACCGGCGGCGGGCATCGAGGGCAGCTTGAGGACGTCTTCCTGGCGCATGAGGGGCCCGGTGTTGCGGCAGTCTGCTCGCGATCATGTCGCGCCGGCGGCATGTGAACGAAGAACGCTGACGGCTGTGTGACGCCGGCGGAAAATTCTTGATTGCTCACCGATCGAGACGATGGGCTCTACGCTGTCACTGTTGTGTCACGTAGTTTGTCGACAGTTGTTGCTTGCTCGCTCTGTCGCGTGGCGGTCCACCCATGGATGATGTTTCGTCGACTTCCCGAATTGAACGAGCGCCGGCTGAGCGGTCGAACGGGACTTGGCGGCCCGAGCGCTGCGATCGCGTGGCGTTGGTGCTGCAAGGCGGTGGCGCGCTCGGCGCCTATCAGGCCGGCGTCTATCAGGCCATGCACGAAGCCGGATTGGAGCCCGATTGGGTGTCGGGCGTATCGATCGGTGCGATCAATGCGGCCATCATCGCCGGCAATCCGCCCAATCGCCGCCTGCCGCGGCTGCGGACATTCTGGGAGCAGATCACGGACCGCAAGATCTGGCCGTTCACGCCCGACGGCGACGTCTTTCGCAAGGCGCGCAACGCCACCAGCTGCTGGCTCACCATGTTGAACGGGCAGCCCGGATTTTTCGCGCCGCGCTTCCCCAATCCGTGGCTGAGCTTCACCGGCGCCCAGAGCGCCACCAGCTACTACGACAGCGCGCCCTTGCAGGAAACGCTCACCGAGCTTGTCGATTTCTCCTTGCTCAACGATCGCACGGTCCGCTTCTCGGTCGGCGCCGTCAATGTGCTCACCGGCAACTTCATCTATTTCGATAATGCGGACGAGCAGATCGAGCCGGCGCACGTCATCGCCAGCGGCGCGCTGCCGCCGGCGCTGCCGATGATCAAGATCGGAACCGATCATTATTGGGACGGCGGCATCGTATCGAACACCCCGCTGCAGCATCTGCTCGATCAGGACGACAGCCTCAATACATTGGTGTTCCAGGTCGATCTGTTCAGCGCCCACGGCGTCTTGCCGCGCGACATCCATGATGTGCTCGCCCGCCAGAAGGACATCGTGTATTCCTCGCGTACGCGCCATAATACCGATGTGTTTCGCCGCATCCATGTCTGGAAGACGCGCCTTTACCAGGCCTTGGCCAAGATTCCGCCGGAGCAGCTGTCGGATGACGAACGCCGGCTGAAAGAAGAGCTGGCGAGCCTGCCCGAGATCAGCATCCTTCACATCATCTACCAGCAGAAGGCCTATGAGGGGCACGCCAAGGACTACGAGTTCTCCGGCACCTCCATGCGCGAGCATTGGCAGAGCGGCTATGAGGATACGAGGCGGACCCTCAAGCACAAGAAGTGGCTGGTCATGCCGCCGCCCGGCTCCGGCATTTTCGTGCATGATGTGCATCGCGAGGAGGATTGAGCAAAGCGCATGTCGGGCCGCCCCGCCGAGGTCGAGCCTTCCCGGGTTGACGACGAGAGCTTCGGCGTCGTGCCGGGGCTGGTCTGGGCATTTCGCATCCATGAGGACGGCAGCGCCGACCCGCTTCCGCTCGACCATGGGATCGACCGCCGCCATGACGGCTGGCTCTGGCTGCACCTCAATCTCGCCGACCTGCGCGCGGTTGCCTGGGTGCGGGCGGCAGATCTCCCGGCCGCCGCGGCGGAATTGCTGCTGTCGCGCGACACCCATCAGCAGCTGCACGCGGCCGACGGCTTCATCTACGGCCTGTTCGCCGATCTGGTGCAAGGCATCGAAGGCTGCGGGGAGGACATCGGCCATCTTCGCTTCCTGATGACCGAGCGGCTGTTGATCAGCGGCCGGCGCCAGGCGCTGAGCTCGGTGGCCTCGGCGCGCACCACGCTCGAGCGCGGTGGGCGCCGCTTGCCGCACGTGGCCGCCCTTCTGGAGCTGATCGTCGAGCACATGGGCGATGCCATGGATCGGCTGGTCGACGGGCTGGCGAGCGAGCTCGATCATATCGAGGACAGCCTGGCGCTGCGCACCCACAGTGTGGAGCGGGCGCGGCTCTCGCGCGTGCGGCGCACCGCCGTCAAGCTGCATCGCCAGCTGTCGGGGTTGCGCATTCTTTTCCACCGGCTGGAGCGGCAGGGCATAGAGGACCTGAAGCCGCAGCTGCGGGTGGCGGCCGGCCGGCTGGCACAGCGTCTCGATGCGCTCGATCATGAGATCATGGAAACGCGCGACCGCGCCCGGTTGCTGCAGGAGGAGATCACCGCACTGGCCGCCGAGGAGACCAACCGGCATCTCTATGTGCTGTCGGTCCTCACCACTTTGGTGCTGCCGCCGACCCTGGTCACCGGGGTGTTCGGCATGAACATCAAGGGCCTGCCGTTCACCGAAACCGAGGACGGTTTTCTCTGGGCTGCCGCCCTCATGGCGGCCTCCGCGCTCGCGGTCTATATGCTCTTGCGGCGGATCGGTGCGTTCAAGCTCTGACTCGACGCCCGGGATTTGCGATGGTCGCCGATTGACGATGATCGTTGTTGAAATGCCAACCCAACATGAGTGCAGCCATGACCGATGACACCAAAGCGCGCCACGACCGCATGCACGACGAGATGCTCGACAGTTTCGACGAGGAGCTCGAGCTGGAGATCGACGACGACCGCCTGGCGCGCCTGCTCGCCGAGATGTCCGAGCATCCGGAACGCGCCACCATCGATCGTCGGGTTTATTTCAAGGAGCTGTTCCGGCTGCAGGGCGAGCTGGTCAAATTGCAGGACTGGGTGCTGCAGCAGAAGCTCAAGGTCGTGGTCATCTTCGAGGGCCGCGATTCCGCCGGCAAGGGCGGCGTCATCAAGCGGATCACGCAACGCCTCAACCCGCGCATCTGCCGGGTCGCGGCGCTGCCGGCCCCCAATGAGCGCGAGCGTACGCAATGGTATTTCCAGCGCTACGCCACCCACCTGCCGGCCGGCGGGGAGATCGTGCTGTTCGACCGCAGCTGGTACAACCGGGCCGGCGTCGAGCGCGTGATGGGCTTCTGCACGCCGGAGCAGTGCGAGGAATTCCTGCATTCGGTGCCGGAATTCGAGCGCATGCTGGTGCGCTCCGGAATCATCCTGATCAAGTACTGGTTCTCCATCACCGACGAGGAGCAGCAGTTCCGCTTCATGATGCGCATTCACGATCCGCTCAAGCAATGGAAGCTCAGCCCGATGGACGTCGAGTCCAGGAGCCGCTGGGAGCTCTACACCAAGGCCAAGGAGGCGATGCTGGCGAGGACCCACATCCCGGAGGCGCCCTGGTGGATCGTCGAGGCGGTCGAGAAGAAACGCGCCCGCCTCAACTGCATCGCCCACCTGCTCGGCCAAATTCCCTACCAGGAAGTCCGCCACGAGCCGATCGTCTTGCCGGCGCGGGTCCACAACCCGGAATATCACCGCGGCCCGATTCCGAAGGAAATGTACGTCCCCGCGGTCTACTGACGCGCGGCCTCGCCGAAACGGAAGCCGGACGCGGACCCTTGTCCGCCGCCCGGGTTCGCCTATCGTGCGCATGGGGTGCCCGGTCGGTGCACCGCAAAGGGAGAATCACGATGCGTCTGAAACCAGCCTCGCGGGGCCGGGCCGCCGGCGCGCTGGCGATGGTCCTGTGCGTGGGACCCGCGAACGCCCAGGGACTCGTCCACAAGAGCTATCTGTCGGCTGCGCTGGCCCATGAGGCGGTGGTTACGGCGGTCGAAACCTGCGCCAAGCAGGGCCAGCAGGTCAGCGGGGTCGTGCTCGATCCGGCGGGCCTGCAGCAGGCATTCCTGCGCGGCGACGGTGCCGGCATCCACACGGTCGAGACCGCCGACTACAAGGCCAACACGACGCTCTCGTTCCGCATGGACGGCGTCGACCTGGTGGAGCGCGCGAAGACCCGGCCGCCGCCCGGCCCGATCGTCCGGCTGCCGCGGCTCCTGCTCGCGCAGGGCGGCGTGCTGATCAAGGCCGGCGACGAGATCGTCGGCGCCATCGGCATCAGCGGCGCGCGCG
>DASYFD010000138.1:0-7003 GCA_036498625.1 Xanthobacteraceae bacterium
TCCGGCGCGCCGGAATTTCGCGTCGCCATCATCGGCGGCGGGCCGGGCGGACTGTTCACCGCGTGGCATCTCGCCGACCGGCTCGGCGCCGCCTGCAAGGTCACCATCTACGAAGCCAGCGATCGTCTCGGCGGCAAGATCCTGACCGGAAAATTCCCCGGCGTCGGTTCGTACGAGATCGGCGCGGCTGAAATCTACGACTATTCCGAGCTCGGATATGATCCTTTGCGCGAGCTGATCGAGAATGAGCTCGGGCTCAAGATCAAGCACATCGGCGGCGGCGCCTGCGTTCTCGACGGCCATATCCTGTCGGACATCGATGCGCTCGGCGCCAAGTTCGGAATGCAGTCCCGCGACGTGGCGCACGCCTTTCGCCAGCGTTGCGCCCAGCTGTTGAGCCAGAGCGTGTTCTACCGTTCGGATATCGCGGTCGACAATCGGCACCCGTGGGCCAATATGACCGGCGATGAGATTCTCGCGAACGAGATCAAGGACGAGACCGCGCGGCGCTATATCCGCGTCATGGCGCACAGCGACGTGTCGGTGCCGCCACACCTGACCAACGGCCTGACCTTCCTCAAGAACGTGCTGATGGACGTCGAGGGATATCTCAACATCTATTCGGTCGTCGGCGGCAATGAGCGGATCGTCGAGCGCCTGCAGGACGAGATCGACGCCGACGTGGAGTACGATGCGACCGTGCGTTCGGTCGAGCCGCAGCGCGACGGAACTTATCGCCTGGAGGTGATGAAGGCCGGCGTCACCGAGGCGGTGGTGGCGGACTACGTCGTGCTCGCCCTGCCGCTGACCGCGCTCTCGATCATCGACTGGCGCTCGGCGGCGCTGCGCCGCGCCATGAACAAGCACATCGGCTATTTCGATCGGCCCGGCCATTATCTGCGCGTGACGCTGCTGTTCGAGCGGCCGTTCTGGCGCGAGCACGTGTCGGGCAATTGGTTCATGGTCGACAGTTTCGACGGCTGCTGCGTGTATGACGAGAGCTCCCGGCAGGAGCTCGGTCCCAACGGCGCGCTGAGCTTTCTGATCGCCGGCAATGCCGCGTTGGGCCTTGCCAACATGTCGGACGCCCGCATCGAGGAGCTTTGCCTCGATTCCCTGCCGCCCGCCATGCAGTACGGTCGTGCGTTGCTGGTCGACCGCCGCGTGCATCGCTGGATGGCCACCGTCAATGCCGTGCCGGGCGGGCTTCCCCAGCGCAGCCGGGTCGCCAACCATCAGCCGGATCCGGTCCAGCTGCCGGGTCTCCTGACGGTCGGCGACTACATGTTCGATGCGACCCTCAACGGCGTGCTGGATTCCGCCGACACCGCGACCGATCTGATCCTTGCGGACGTGATCTTCCGGCGGCGCGCTCTGACCCGGGAGCTTTCCGCAGCGCCAGGAGCAGGCGTCCGGGTCGCCGACAATGAATTGACGCGCAGCGTGTTCGAGGGCTCGCTGCTCACCGATCTGCTCTCGATCTCTTATGGGGCGCGGCGCGGCTCCAAGATTCTCTGTGTCGGCGTGGGCGCCCCCGCGATGGTGGCGGCGCTGCGCGCCTCCGGCTACGAAGCCTGGGGTGTCGATCTGGCGCCGCAGGTCTGCGAGACGGATGCGCCGCGCTCGCAGGAGCATTGCCTGGTCGGCGACATGACCGATCTCCCGTTCCGCGACGGCTACTTCGACGTGGCGATCGAGCGCGGGCTCTGCTACCTGCCGCGCAATCTCGGCCCTGCCGCCATCACGGAGCTGCGCCGCGTGGTGCGGCGTGGCGTCGTGCTCGGATCCGTCACCACCGATCTGGCGATCGATCTGCTCGAGCGCTACGACCTGGTCGCCGGTGTCGCCACGCTGGCGTCGCGCTGGGACTGGTCGGACCTGATGTTCGCGCAAGGCTTCGATCACGGCTTGAACGATCCGGCCCGGCTGGCGCGGGCCTGGAAGCGGGCCGAGGAGGCCGGTGCCGGCGCCGGCCACTGGTACGAGGATGCCCACGCCTTGCTCTATTGCGTCTACCAGGTCGCGGACATGCCGGCAGAGCGGCGCGAGCCGGCGGAGCGGCGCGAGCCGGCCGTGGTGCGGCCGCGGGTGGGCGTCGGCAGCTTCAATGAGGATCGCGCGCAAATCTTCGCCTCGAACGCTGCTCTGGCACAATGATGCAGGTAGAGCTGAAGACTCCGCCCGTAGCCGACAAGGCGACCGCGCAGGCCCAGGCATGGCGCATGTCCTACCTGGCGGCGGCGCCCGCCGGGCAAGCTCCGCTGGCGGTCATCAGCGAGCCGCGCGCCGTGGTGGCGATCGCGAGCCCGATCGAGCTCGCCAACGCGATGGCGGCCCCGGCCGGACCGCGGGAGGATTCGCTGCTGGTGGTCTGGGTGCCGTCGGCCGTCGGCGTACCGGTCGATCTCGACAGCTCGCTGCAGGCCTGGATTCGCCGCGATCTGGCGCCCAATCGTGCTCCGGTGCAGGCCAGCATCAAGACGGTGCGGGTGCTCTGCACCGAGACGCGGTCCATCATCTATGCGGTTCCCGAGCACCTGTCGGAAGCGATGGATGCGGTCGCCCGCTTCACCCTGGCGGCGCGCCAGACGGCCGATCTCGAAGCCCAAGTCGCGGCTACCTGGCGCGACATCCAGGCCCATACGCCGCTCACTCACGGCGTGAAGAGCAAGGACCTGGGGCAGCAACGGCAGGTGAACGCGCTGACCGAGCGCGTCACCGAGATGAAGACCATGCATCTGCGGCTGCAGATCGCGCTCGAGCAGCTCGACCAGAGCTTGTCCAGCACGTCGAAGCGGATGTATGCGGACTTGGCCGACGCCGCGTCCTTGCACGACCGTATGGAGATGATCGAGGATCCGATCCAGTTCGCGCTCGATCATTACGAATTGGCGAACTCGCGATTGGCCGAGGTCGGCCTGGCCCGCAAAGGCCTCATTCTCGAGGCCATGATCGTGGTCGTCCTGCTGGCGGATTTCGTGGTGCATTTTTCCGAGCTGCTGATCCTGTCGGGAAGGTCGCTGTTCCCGTCCGGAGTGCCGACCATCATTCCATAAGAAAATTCATCCGCAGGCAGCAACGAAGCCGCGCGTCGGGCTTCGGCTTGGCGCGCCAGCGGGTGCGAAGGAGCCTGCGCGGGATTGCCCGCGGCCGCGGTGGTGGGAGCAACATATGGCTGGCTCGAACCGGCGATCTCGGGATGGTCTCGACTCCGCGCAGATTTCGCGGCGTGACTTCCTCAACGGCTGCCTGATTGCGTCCGGCGCCCTGGCGCTCGGCCGATTTGCGCCACGCGCCTTCGCGGCGGAAGCGGCCGCCGGCACTTGCGACGACCTCCTCGGCAACGACGCGCGCTTCCTGCGGAGCGGCAATCTGCCTTCGACCTTCAACGTTGCGCACTGGCTGCGCGACCGGCGACTGAGCTTCGAGCCTGCGGCCGTGACCCTGGCGCCCGGCTGCGACACCCACGCCGGCAAATTCGAGATCGCCGATGACGGCGGGGATTTCGACGTCATCGTCGTGGGGGCGGGCATCGCCGGCCTGTCCTGCGCCTTTTATCTGCTGCGCGAGCGTCCCGGCACCCGGATCCTGCTCATCGAGGCGGGCGGCAGCACTGGCGGCAATGCGGCGCGCGACGAGGCCGTGCCGTTGCCGGTCGCAGCCTCGACGGCCGGCGCCTATTGCCTGTTTCCCTACACGGAGTTCCTGCGCGACATCTATCGGGAGCTCGGCATCGACTGGCAGAAATACATCATCAGGTCTCCATCGGATTGCTATTTTTTCGATGAGAATACCCCCGGCGTGAAACCGGGCTATCGCGGCTGGCAGCTCGATTTCCCGGGGCCTTCGGGCAAGAACAAGAACCCGCCCTACGGCCAGCGGGTAATGGATGACCTCGCCAGATGCGTGCGGGACTTCGAGGACTGGTATCGCAAGCCCGGCAAGCCGAACGATCCGCCCGAGATCTCCAGTCCCCGCTTCGACTACCTCTCGCAGATGACGCTCGCCGACTATCTGACCAACGTGCTTCATTGCGATCCGATCGTTGTCGACTTCTATACCAGCCTGACCACCGACTGCATGGGCGGCACGGCGCACAGCGTCAACGCGCACAGCGGCATCTGTTTCTTCAGCTCGGAATATATGCAGGAGGGATTCGCCTATCCGGGCGGAACATCGGAGATTGCGGCGCGGCTGGTGCGCTGGCTGACGAAAGCCGGCAAGGGCACGGCGCCCGAGATCCGATTGAATGCGGTGGCGCTGCGCGTCGATGCCGACACCACTTCCGGCAAGCCGGGCGCCAGCGTCACCTATTTCAAGGACGGAAAATTCCATAGGGCGACCGCCCGCGCCCTGATCGTCGCGACCCAGTCCTCGAGCGGGCGGCATCTCGTCGATCATCTCATCGACGCCGACCGACGGGCGGCCTGGCAGGATTTCAATACGGTGCCGGCCGTGGTGGCCAATGTGGCGGTGCGGAACATGGCGCCGTTCGTCGAGCTGGGCCTCGGCTATGCCAATCATTTCTGGGGCAGCCGCCACTGGACCAATTTCGAGATCGCGGATTGGACGACCGAGAACCGTCACAAGGCGAACCGCGCTTCGGTGCTGACGTTCTACAACGGGGTTGCAGCGCCGCCCGAGGAGTTCGCCGCGGAGCGCATGAAGCTGCTGCACACGCCGTTTGCCGATTATGAAAGCTCGCTGCGCGATGATCTGTCCCGGTTGTTGCGCGGCACCGCGTTCGACTTCGACCGGGATGTGAGCGCGATCTTCATCTACCGGTGGGGACACAGCTTGATTCTGCCCACCACGAAATCCCTGTTCGGCAATGTGCATGGCCCGGACGGGCGGCTCGACCGCAGCAAGGCGCCGCGGCGCGTGGCCGGCAGCCCGCTCGGACCCATCTCGTTCGCCGGCCAGCATATCGAGGGATCGCCTTCGGTCGAGGCCGCTATCAGCTCGGGCCGTCGCGCCGCCGGCGAGGTGATCGCCGGTGTGCTGGGCGGCAGCGTCCGGCAGGTGCCGCGGCCCGGTCAGTAATGATGCGCGGGATGGCGGAGCGCTCGATCCGGCCTCCCACCGGGCCGGCGGCACTGATCTCAAGCAGGAGGAAGGCCGCATGGCCGGGATTTCACGTCGGAAGGTCATCGGCGGCGCGGCGGCCGGATTGCTCCCGGCCGGCGGGCTCGGCAGAGCCGCTCAGGCGCAGGATGCCGCGGCCGCCTCCATCACGGCCGAAGTATGCGTGGTCGGTGCCGGCTTTGCCGGGCTTGCCGCCGCCTATCGGCTCAAGCAGGCGGGTGCCGATGTGGTGGTGCTCGAGGCGCGCAACCGGGTTGGCGGGCGCTCGCTCACGATCAAGACCGAGGACGGTGCCTGGATCGACCTCGGGGCCCACTGGGTCGGGCCGACCCAGGACCGCTTTATGGCAATGATCAAGGAGATGGGCTGCGAGACCTATCGCTCGCCGCGGCTCGGCAAGGTGCTGCAACTCGGCATCTTCGACCAGAGCAAATACCAGCGCATCGGGGCCGCCGACCAGGACCGCGACCCCGGCGCGCGGCTTACCAATGCGGAATTCGACCGGCTCGACCGGCTCGCCGCCAAGCTCGATCCGGAGAAGCCGTGGAGCTTTCCGGACGCCGAGCGTCTCGACGCGACCACTTTCTCGGAATGGGCGCGCCAAAACATCCGCAACGCCAATGCGCGCCGGTTCGTGACCGAAGAGATGTGCGCGATCGCCTGCGCCAGCCCCGAGGAATTGTCGATCCTGCACATGCTGTTCCTGATCAAGGCCTGCGGCGGCGTGGAGAAGCTGATCGGCTACGATGGCGACGCGCAGCAGGATTGCGTGATTGGCGGCACGCAGCTGGTCGCGCAGCGCCTGGCCGAGAAGCTCGCCGGCGCCATCCGGCACGGCGCGCCGGTGCGCCGGCTCGAATGGAGCGCAAACGGCGCGGTGGTTCACGCCGACACGGTGAGCGTTGCGGCGCGCCACGTGATCCTGGCGGTCCCGCCGCATTTTGCCGGTGCCATCGAGTACGCGCCGGCGCTGCCGGTCGATCGCGTGCAGGTGACGCAGCGCTGGCCGCAGGGCCTGGTGATAAAGGTGCAGATAGTCTACCGCGAGCCGTTCTGGCGCCGGGACGGGCTGAGCGGCGAATCGTTCGACTATGAATCGGTGCTGGGCGAGACCGACGACAGCAGCGTGCCCGAGCGCTATTCGGGAACCGGAATCCTGACCGGGTTCGTCTACGCGGCCCACGCCCGCAAGCTGGCGCCGCTCCCCGCCGAGGACCGCAAGCAGCAGCTGCTCGCCGAGGTGGCCAAACGCTTCGGCCGCGCGGCGCTCGACCCGATCGGCTACTACGAGGCGAACTGGTCGCAGGAGCAGTGGACCCGCGGCTGCTTCACCGGCTTTCTCACCCCGGGGGCGACCGTGCTGTTCCGCTCGGCGGTGCGCGACCCGGTCGGCCCGCTGCACTTCGCCGGCTCCGAGACCGCGACGGTGTGGCCCTCCTTCATCGACGGGGCCATCCGGTCGGGGGAGCGGGCTGCGGCCGCTGTCGGCAAGGCGTGAGGGTGGGCCGATTTTCCGGGCGCGAGCGGGCTGCGTCTGGAATCTCGGCATTGCTGCATGTAAGGTGACGCCCCGGCGCCGAGCGGCCGGGCCCGGAACCGGGTCAGGACCGGTGGCGCAAGCAGGAAAGTCCAGTCTTTGCAAGGAGTTGCGGGCGTAGTTCAGTGGTAGAACGACAGCTTCCCAAGCTGTATGTCGCGGGTTCGATTCCCGCCGCCCGCTCCAGCACTTGGCCGACCGAAAGACGGAGCAGAACGGGAGATTTCGGGACCAAAACGGATGGTTCGCGAAGAAAGTCCCGAGAATTGTTCGATTGCTGTCACTCCGACTGCACGCCGCGTCCATTTTCAAAAGTGAGACGAGGAGGCCTGACTCTCGCGTCTCCGGTTCGGGGCGGGCTCTAGGCGCGTGGCGCCCGGA
>DASYFD010000139.1:0-9289 GCA_036498625.1 Xanthobacteraceae bacterium
CCCGCGCCCCCTTGGTGGCGATCACGAACGGCACGGCGTCCATGCGGAAGCCGGAAACGCCCTGCTGAATCCAAAATCCCATGATCTTGAGAATTTCCGCCTGGACGTGCGGATTGGACGTATTGAGATCCGGCTGAAAATCATAAAAGCGATGAAAGTACCATGCGCGTGCGACCGGATCGTGGCTCCAGGTCGACTTCTGCACGCCCGGGAACACCATGCCCTTGTCGGCATTGCGCGGCTTCTTCTTCGACCAGACGTACCAGTCGCGATATCCGGAGGAGGAATCCTGGCGCGCCTGCTTGAACCAAGGGTGCTGGTTGGAGGTATGATTCACCACCAGGTCGATGATGACGCGAATTCCACGTTGCTTGGCGGCGTGGGCGAATTCGACAAAATCGCCGAGCGTGCCGTAACGGGCATCCACATTGTAATAGTCGGCGATGTCGTAGCCGTCGTCACGACAAGGCGAGGTTTGGAACGGCATCAGCCAGATCGCGGTTACCCCGAGACCGTGCAGGTAATCGAGCCGGCGCATCAAACCTTGGAAGTCGCCTACTCCGTCCCCGTCGGCGTCCATATAGCTCGCCACGGAGAGGCAATAGATGACGCCATTCTTGTACCAGAGATCGTTGATCATCGGCCCGCCTCGGGTTGAACGGCAATCCACAGACAATTGATTGGCGAGCCGAGGGTTCCAACGCCGTGCCCGTGGCGCCGCCAGCCGCGGTCCTGAAAATCCTCCGCCAGAGGCAAGCCGGGTCGAACTTTGCACCGTTCAGGGCGTTTCATTTCGGGTAGCCGCGCCCGGGAGGCCGCCAAACTGCCGTCGCGACCGCCCACCGCCGCGCTGCTTATCGAGAGAGGAACCCGCCATGCTCAAGCTCGGCTACAAGCTCATGTCCGAAGAGCATGGCCCGGCCGACCTGGTGCTCAATGCCAAGCGGGCCGAGGAGGCCGGGTTCGCCTTCGCCGCCATCTCGGATCACTTCTCGCCATGGCTCGAGGAGCAGGGGCACGCCCCGCTGGCTTGGCCGGTGCTCGGAGCCGTGGCAAACGCAACACGGCGGCTGGGCTTGATGACGGCAGTGACCTGCCCGACCATGCGCTACCATCCCGCCATCGTGGCCCAGGGCGCCGCCACCTTGGGGCTCTTGAGCGAGAACCGGTTCACCCTCGGGCTGGGCGCCGGCGAGCGCTTGAACGAGCACATCATCGGGGCCGGATGGCCCGGCCGGGCCGAGCGGCACGAGCGCCTGTCGGAGGCGATCGACATCATCCAGGGCCTCTTGGCCGGCACCCTGAGCAACTACCGGGGCAGCCACTTCCGGCTCGATCACGCCCGTCTGTTCGATCGTCCCGATCGCAAGCCGCCGGTGGCGATCGCGGCGGCGGCCTTGAAGCAGCGCGGCTCGCCGGCCGCAGCGGCGATGCCCTGATCGCGACCGAGCCGCGTGCCGACCTGGTCGAGGCATTCGTAGAGGGCGGCGGCACCGGTCCGCGCTATGCCGAAGTGGCGATGTGCTACGCCAAGCGGGAGGAAGCGGCGCGCGCGACCGCGCACCACTATTTTCGCTGGTCGGTCACGGGCTGGCCCGTGATGGCGGAACTGCCGGACACCGAGGGTTTCGCGGCGGCGTCCAAGTCGGTCTCGCCCGAGGCGGTCGCCAAGCAGGTGAGCTGCGGACCCTCGCCGGAAGCGCATCTGCAGGCCATCGATCGCTACGTGCAAGCCGGCTTCGACCACATCATCCTGGTCCAGGTCGGACCCGAGCAGGAAGCGTTCATCGAGTTCTTCGAGCGCCATCTGGCGCCTGCCTTGGGCAACCGGAAGGCCGCGTAGGAAAGCTCATGCAATTGTCCCAGCGCGAACGGCATTTGTTTCATCTGGCCGGCCTTCTCTTGTTCGACGTGAAGAAGGAGGGCGGCAGCTTCAGCCTCACCCGGACGGCCGACGTCGAACGGCCGCTGCATCAAGACGGCCTCACGATCGAGGAAGCCGAGGAAGTCCTCAACACCTGGAAGCTGCGCGGCCCGCACGGCGGATGAGCGGAGGAAAGCAGATGACAAAACCAGGACCCAAGCGAAACCCACCCGCGCGCGAACGCGACGGGAGCGGGCCCGAGGTCAATCAATCCGGCAAGCAGGTGGAGCGCGATGGCGATCAAGGGATCGGCCGCGACCAACGCGGCCAGGATCAGCCCAAGGACAAGGAACGCGCCCAGAGCTGACCGGCTGCTTACGCGGCCTTGCTGAGATCCTGATGCGCCTGCGCGGCGATCTCGAATGAGCGCAGGCGCGCCGCATGATCGAAGATGTGGCCCGTGACCATGATCTCGTCGGTGCGGGTGTGCGCGATGAAGGCCGCGAGCCCGCGCCGCACGGTCTGCGGCGAGCCGACGACCGAGCAGCTCAACGACTGTTGCAGGATCGCATGTCCGCGCGGATCGAGCCGGCTCTCGAAGTCGTCGACCGGGGGCGGCAGCGGGCCGCGGCGGCCGGTGCGGCGGGCAATCAGCGCCTGCTGGTGCGAGCTGAACAGCCGCCGCGCCTCCTCGTCGGTATCGGCCGCGCACACGTTGAGCCCCAGCATGACACGGGGAGCGGCCAGGCGGTCCGAGGGCTGGAAGCGGGCGCGATAAAGCATGATGGCCTGCTCCATGTCGGCGGGAGCGAAATGCGAAGCGAAGGCATAGGGGAGCCCAAGCGCGGCGGCGAGCTGCGCCCCGAACAGGCTCGAGCCAAGGATCCAGACCGGGACGTCCAGGCCGGCGCCCGGAATAGCGCGCACCTGCTGGTCGGGCTGCGCCGGCAGGAAGTAGCTCATCAGCTCGATCACGTCCTGCGGGAAGGTGTCGGCCGCATCGGCCGCGAGGTTGCGGCGCAGCGCGCGGGCGGTGAGCTGATCGGTACCGGGGGCCCGGCCCAAGCCGAGGTCGATGCGCCCCGGAAACAGCGACGCCAGCGTGCCGAATTGCTCGGCTATCACCAATGGCGCGTGGTTGGGCAGCATGATCCCGCCGGCGCCGACCCGGATGGTGGAGGTTCCCCCCGCCACATGACCGATGACCACGGCGGTCGCGGCACTGGCGATGCCGGCACTGTTGTGGTGCTCGGCCAGCCAGTAGCGATGATAGCCCCAGCGCTCGGCGTGACGGGCAAGATCGAGGGTGTTGCGAAGCGACTGCGCCGCATCGCTTCCCTCCAGGATGGGCGACAGGTCCAGAACGGAAAGTGGGGTCATGGCCCCCATATAGGGATGCGGCTCGGTGCCGTCCACGACCGAAGACGACGTTTGGCCCGATCAAATCCGCCGCAGCGGTATCGACATCGCCAGCACGGCCCCGGCGGCCGCAAAGGCCGCAATGACCAGAAAGGCAGCCCGAAACGCCTCCGCGATCTCGGTTTGAACGATCGCCTGCCGGGCAGCCGGAAGCGCCGACAGCACCCCTGCCCCCTGCTCCATCATCGCCGCGAACAGAGCGGCGCTCTCCTTGTTCTTCGCCGACAGGACCGCGAACAGCACGGAGGCCACGGTGGCGGTGCCTAAAGCCGCCCCGATGGACCGCGAGAACTGGACCGATGCGGCAGCTTCTCCCAGCCTCAGCGGCCCTGAGGCCGACTGGACCGTCACCTGAACCACCCCCATGACGGTCCCCATGCAGAGCCCGTTCCAAAGAAAGACCCCGGCCAGCTGCACCGTCCCGATATGCGGGGCCGCCAGCGCCAGCAACAGCAGATTCAAGGTGACCAGGATCAATCCGTAGGACGGAAAGATCGCGGTCCGCCCCGACAGGGTGACCATGCGGCCGGTCGCCATCGAGCCGATGCCGATCCCGATCATCAGCGGCAGCAACAACAGGCCGGTTTGCGACGGCGAAATCCCGCGCACCACGATCAGATAGATGGGCAGGAAGGTGATCAGGGAGACCAGCGCGGCGCCGTGGCACGCCGCCAGCGCATCGGTGCGCCAGATCGTCGCCTGCCGCAGCAACAAGATCGGCAGCAGCGGGGACTCGGTTCGCAGCTCGCGGCGGATCAGCAGCCCCAGCGACAGGAGGGCGAGCACCACCAGGCCGAGGACCGTCGGCAGCGCGGAGAGATCCAGATGCTGCGCCCGCTCGAGCGCCAGGATGAGCGGCGCGACCAGCCCGGCAAACAGCAGGATGCCCCAGATATCGATCTGCCAGCGCCCGGTGGGATGCGGATGCGACGGCAGCCGCAGCGTCAGCACCGCGGCGATCAGGCCGAGCGGCAGGTTGATCAGGAAGATCGACTGCCAGCCCAGATGCTGGGCCATGAAGCCGCCGACCACGGGGCCGAAGGCATTCGCGGAAATTCCGACGCCGGCCAGATAGCCCTGGTAACGCGCCCGTTCCCGCGGCGGAATTGCCTCTCCGACCAGCGCTTGCGACAACGTCATCAGGCCGCCGCCGCCGAGCCCCTGCAGCACCCGGGCTGCGGTGAGCGCCTCGATGCTGGTGCACAGCGCGCACAGCAGCGAAGCCGCCATGAAGATGCCGAGCCCCACCATCATCAGGCGGCGGCGGCCATATTGGTCGCCCAGCCGGCCATAGATCGGGGCTGCTACGGTCGAGGCGATCAGGTAGGACACCACGATCCAAGATGCCCGTTCGGCCTCGCCGGTCGATGCCACGATCGCCGGCAGCGCGGTCGCCACGATGGTCTGGTCGACGGCTGCCAGAAACATCGGCAGCATGATGGAAGGAAAAACGCGCAGGAAGGAGAACTGGTCAGGAGCGCTCACGGGCGTTGAAATGTCCTCACTCACCCACCCGCGCGAGCGAGCTTTGCCCTCAATGGGCCAACAATACCGGCACCGTGGCCTGGGTGAGAATGTGTTGCGTGGTCCCACCGAAGATCATCTGGCGCAACCGGCTCTGCGTATAGGCGCCTTTGATGACGAGATCGCAACCGAGTGCCTCCGCCTGCGCCAACAGAACCTCTCCGGGCCGGCGCTGCCCGGGGGCAATACTCATGGACTCGGCGCGCACGCCGTTCATCGCCAAATTGCGGGCCATCTGCGCGCCGGTTGGCCCCGGCACGGTGGCGCCTTCAACTGTGCATATCGTGACGCGTGCGGCTTTTCGCAATATCGGCATGGCGAACGCCGTGGCCCGGGCCTGCTCCGTGCTGCAGTTCCATGCAATCAGGATGTTGTCGCCGATGCTGCGCGGCGGCGTCGGCGGCGCCAACAGCACCGGCCGGCCGCTGTCGAACAGTGCGGATTCCATGGTCGTCATGCGGGGACCTTGCCGGCCTTTTGCGGGCCGCCCCACGATGATGAGATCGAAGACGCGGCCATAGCTGCCGACAAAATCCTCGCCGCCCGGGGCCCCATCGAACCATGCCTGGGAAACCGAAGCCCCGGCGCCGACCGGGCCCACGGCCTTGTCCCGCATGAAAGCTTCGAAAATGCCGCGCGCTTCCTTGACGATCTCGAGGTCGTTCTCCCGCAAGCTGACCACGGTCAGGCTGTTGACCGGATCCATGGTCACCATGTTGCCGATCGCCGGCCGCAACGCGAACCCCTCGATGTGAGCATCGAACTTGGATCCCACCAGCAGCGCCGTCTCCAGCACGGACTGGATCGAATCATGGGGCTCGACGGGAACCAGAACGGTCTTCATGGGGCGGTCGCCTGTTTTGGGCGCGACTCGCCAATACGACATGAGCGGGATCAAAAATTCAAGCGGCCCACGCCCGGCAATTGAATAACTTTCGTCAAATCCATCTCCAAAGCCGGCGCGGCGAGCCCAGGGTGATCGGGCCGACGCGAAGGCTTGTTCAATGCGAAGGCTTCGGCTTCGGTTTCTTGCCGATCTCGGCCTTGGCCCGGACCACCTCGCCCAGGCGATGATGGTCGCGCGGCTCGAGACCTTCTGCGCTCCCGGGCATGCCCTCATTGCTGGCGGTCAGCAACTGACGCGCATCCTGCTCCCAGGTGTCCAGCGCCTTCGATTTCTCGTCCGGAGAAAGCTTCTTGTCGGCCGCGATATCGGCAGGCTTGCGATAGTGCGTCTCGGGATGCTCCACCTTGCCGCTGGGCTTTTCTGATCCTTTGGACATGAGGTGCTCCTTCATTATTCGGCGCGCAGTCCAGACAACGGCAGGCGAGCCGCAAAGTTCCACGACAAGGAAGCGATGGCGTTTATGAAAATTGCCGCGCCTGCGCTTCAGCCAAAAGGGCGGCCCCAATGAGCCGCCCCGCTAAGCCGACGGCTCGAACGCAGCCGCCTCGAGCCAAGGATCAACTCTACCAATGGCCCCGGCGACGCCCCCAGTATCCGCCACCACCGAACAACAGGACGAGCACGAGGATGATCAGAACCAATTCCATGAAACGACTCCGTTGCTGAAATTCTCCGCCGAGCGCCATTGTCCGCGGACGGGACTTGCTGATCGATACAACGCCTTCGTCGCCGTTTCGTTCCACCCGGCAAGGCCCTGGCAGCGGGGCGCAACGCTGCAGGCTCAATCAAGCCGCGCGAGGGCGATCTTCCCTGCAACAGGCCAAGCATAAACACCCATCTGCGCCATGATCGCGGCAGCAGATTTGCTCGGTGTCGTTATCCTGGAATGGAATACTGTTGGGCGATGCAGGCCGGCTACGGCTCGCGCGCCCTCTATTTTGCGAGCCGGGTTTGGTTGGCGCGCACCTTGCGGCGGTAATGGGCCAGCGTCCCGGCAGTCGCCCCGAGGGGTGTCGAGCCGAGCGCGCCACTCAGCGCCTTGGCTTGCAACGCCCAGCCGGCATCGATTTTTTCATCGATCATCAGGCGGGATTCCGTTACGGCGGCCGCACCGCCGGCGGCTATCTTCAATGTGCGCAGACCGATGACCGACGAGGCTTCGACCCCGAGCAACCAGGTGTCGAGGCCGATGCGAATCCAAGGATTTTCCATCATGATGTTTTGGCTGTTGCCGGCCACAAGAGTCTGTTCACTTTTGACCACCCAGTCCTTTTTGTGCGCCGCCGCTTGGTATTTCTTGCGGTCGCGGCCCCGCGCATCAACGGTTTGCGACGATCTCCGTTCCATGCATGCGCCGACGTTGAGGCCCGGGGGGTATCCGGGCAGCCGCAACGGTACCTACGGCTTGTCGGACTGGTCTGGGTCGGCTGAATGAAAAGCCTCGACCCATTGCTGGGGTGGGATCGCCTCGGCCAACCGCGCCTCGCGCGGGGTCCATCGGTGCTCGGCGTGGCAATACGGGCAATAGGCGGTGCTCAGAGTCCCGGTCAGCATCCGGAAGGTCACCTCATCGAGCTGGATGCCGGTCGAGAACTCCCTGCCGGTCACGGGGCAGCAAATGAGCAGCACGCCCATGCTCCAAAATCCTCGGACGAAAGCCGGCGTCCCTGCATGAGAATGTCAAAAAGGCGTCAGCGCCAGCGATTCATCGGCAGCTGCCGGCGCCGCGAGAACACCATGAAGCCCATCATCAGCACGAAAACCAGCACTGCCATGCTCACCGCGTGCGGGAACGCCAGCCAGAGAATCAAGCCGACCAGCAAAGCGGTGGGGGCGAAAATCCACAACAGGACGACGCTGGCGGCGCCCGCCATGAGCAGGAACAGCGGGACGGCGATCAGCACGACGGCTGCCAGGATGATACCGAACATCAGCTCCACGAGGATCATGGTTAAGCTCCAAACGCGCCCGCCTGCCTCCCGGGAGATATGGGATTTGGGAAGGCCGCCGACAAGAGTTCCCCGCGGCGGCCGGCGTCGGCGATCAGCCAGCGGCGGCTCGTGAGCCCCGGCGCGCCGACGATTCGCCGCGGCTCATTCCGCGGCCGAGGGCGCCCACCGCGGCTGCTCGCTGGGCGCGGGCGTGAAGAAGATGAACATGTTGGCAACCACGATGGTGAAGGCCAGGAAGTAGAAGGTGGCGATCAATCCGAAATTGTCGGCCAATATGCCGCCGGTGATCGGCCCGATGGCGGCGCCGACCGCTTGCGTGCCGAACATGATGCCGATGCTGGTGCCACCCATGCTGGGCGGCGTCGAGTCGAGCAGCCAAGCTTGCATGACCGAGCGGATCGCGAACAGGAAGAAGCCCAGGAACGCGACCAGGAACACGAAGGCGGGCGAGTGGCCGGCGAACGCCATGAAAAACAGGATCACACCGGAGGTCGCCATGCTGCTCATGATGATGCGGCGGCGGCCCATCTTGTCGGACAGATGCCCGGCGATCGGCGCCGCGGTAAATCCGGCCACCTGCATGCCGAACATGCAACCGCCGATGAGGATCGACGAAAATCCCATCTCGCGCGCCAGGAAGACCGGCAGAAAGGTGAGCAGCGTGCTCTGGGTCATGGCCCGGAAGCCGCCGCCGGCCGACAGCATCAGCAGGGTGCGATTGCCGAGCAATTGGCGGAAATCGCGCAGCCGCTGCCCGACGGCGCCAGTGCCGGAAGCTCCCGCCGGCCGGCTGTGAAACTGCATGCGGCCGAGGCTCAAGAGGATGACGCACGACATCAGCACGCCCGGGATGACGTTGAGCACCATCACGCTGCGCCAGCTCAGGATCGACAGCATGGCGCCGACCACCAGCGGCGCCACCGCGTCCCCGACATTGCCGCCCATCCCGTGGATCGATACCACCAGCCCGCGCCGCTCGGGAAAGCGCCGCGCCAGCAGCGGAATGGCGGTCGGGTGCCAGAGGTTGTTGCCCATGCCGACCAGGGCGGCGCAACAGAGCAGCATCCAATATTGATGGCTGAACCCCATCAGCAGGTAGGGGGCGCCGACCCAGAACAGGGAGAGCGCCATGAGCAGGCCCTTGCGGTCGACCGAATCCACCAGCATGCCGCCCGGCACATTGGAGAGCGCACCCGCCGTCGCCTGGCAGGTCAGGATCGCGCCGATCTGGCCAAAGCTCAGCCCCAGCTCGTTGCCGATCAGCGGCAGCAGCAGGTAGAACGTCGCCGGGTACCAGTGGGTCAGCGAATGGCCGATGGTGACCAGCCAGACCTCACGCAGCGAGGGTTTGGAGCTTGGCGGCAGGGCATTGGACGGCGACTCGTTTGGCGGCGAAGCAATGGCGAGGGTGCTCATCTTCCCTTTCTGGTCTGAAATATGAAGCCGGGGTAAGGCGTTAGCTTGAAAGCCTGCGGATCAGGTATCATAGCCGATCCGAGGTTTCAAAATTCCCAATAGGTCTATATTCCCTCCCCTCATCCCACCTCCACGATCGTCTCCGGAAAGCGATGCAGACGCTCGCCCGGACCGTTGCTGCCGATGAGGTAGTTGTCGCAGACCCAG
>DASYFD010000140.1:0-9989 GCA_036498625.1 Xanthobacteraceae bacterium
GCGCTTGCCCTCGCCGTTCCAGACCGTGGTCGAGCCGCGGCCCTCGAGCACCAGGATCATCTCCTCGAACAGCTCCGGTGCGGCTCCAGCTTCTTGCCGGGCGGAATTTCCATGACATAGCTGTCGTTGGAGATGCGCGAGGCATCGTGATTGACGAACACCGCGTTGCCGCCGCGGCGGGCCCAGGGCTTGAGCTCGACAGTACGCAGGTTCTTCACATAGAGAGCCGGAATGATCTCGAGCCCCTCGTTCTTGATCCAGCGCGTGTACGGCGTCTCTTTCTCCGTGGCGAATTTCTTTGCCAGGTCTTCCGATACGAGGGCGTTCTTGACCATGCACTTTCTCCTTGCGGTCTTGCGGCGGTTGGCTTTGCTTAACGGACGGCGCTTCCGGATGCAAAACCGGATACCGGCTGTTCTATGAATGAATTCCTTATATAGGGGCCTTTCGGGACGGAAAACCGGAATTCACCCCTTCGGAACATGGCCTAGCCCGGCGTGCCGACGCCCGCCGGCGCGGCAGGGGTCGCGGTGGGGGCCGGAGCCGGAACCACCGGGGTCGTGACCCCGGAGGTCGCAATCACTGGAGCCGCCGCCCCCGGGGTCGGGATGGCGACGCATTTCTCCGCCTTCATGCGCAGATAGATCGCATCCCCGACCGGGGTGCGCAGCGACGGATGCGCCCGCGCCATCAGCACCACCTCGCCCACCTTGACCTGGAAATCGAGGTGCTCGCCCAGGAAGTCCTTGGCGGTGACCACGGCCTTGCAGACATTGTCGCCGTCGGCGGCTGACGGCGGCGGCTCGGACAGCTCAACGTCCTCGGGCCGCACCGAGATGGTGACCAAGCCGTCCTTGGCGACCCCCTGGCTCGCCTGCACCCGCAGCGGACCCATCGCCGAACTGACCAGGCAGCGGCCGTTGCCGTCGTCGAGCGCGGTGACGGTGCCGCCGATGAAATTGGTGGTGCCGACGAAATCGGCCACGAATTGGTTGCAGGGCTGCTCGTAGATCTGGCGAGGCGTGCCGACCTGCACCACGCGGCCGTCGTTCATCACCGCGATCTCGTGCGAAAGCGCCAAGGCCTCGCTCTGGTCGTGGGTGACGTAGACGGTGGTGAGGCCGAGCTCGCGTTGCAGGCGCTTGAGCTCGGAGCGCATCGCATCGCGCAGCTTGGCGTCGAGATTGGACAGGGGCTCGTCCAGCAGCAGGAGCTGCGGCTCCATCACCAGGGCGCGGGCGAGCGCCAGGCGCTGCTGCTGACCGCCGGAGAGCTTGGTCGCCTCGCGGTCCACCAGATGGTCGAGCTGGACCGCCTGCAGCACCCGCATCACCCGCTCCTCGATCTCCTTCTTGCGCAGCTTGCGGACCTGCAGCGGGAACGCCGCGTTCTGGAACACGTTCATGTGCGGCCAGATGGCGTAGGACTGGAACACCATGCCGAAATTGCGCTTGTTCGGCGCCACGAAGACGCGGCTGGCCGACGAATACATGACCTTGCCGGCGACCTCGATCTCGCCCGAGGTCGGTCGTTCCAGCCCGGCGATCGAGCGTAGCGTCGTGGTCTTGCCGCAGCCGGACGGCCCCAGCAGCGTGAACAGCTTGCCCTCCGGCACCTCGAAACTCACATCCTGGGCCGCCCTGACCACGGTCCCGCGCTCGCCCGGATATTCGGTAAACAGCGATCTGACACTCAGCACGTTCGTCCCCGTCCTTGTGGCGCTTCTTGGCTCGATGTCGCCTGCTTTATGTCGCCCGCTCAATGCATCCGTTCATGCTTCCGCTATTCCAAACCGCTTGCCTACCAGCTGGGCCAGCATCACCAGGCAGAACAGCATGATGATCAGCATGACGCCGAGCGCGGACAGCTCGACATACTGGCCATTCTGCCACAGCTCCCAGATCATGACCGATACCACCTCGGTGCCCGGGCTATAGAGCAGAATCGAGCTCGACAGCTCGCGGATCGACACGATCAGCACATAAATCCAGCCCGCGAGCAATCCCGGCTTGAGCAGCGGCAGGATGACGCGGCGAAATGTCATGCCCCAGGAGGCGCCGCTCATGGCCGCCGACTCCTCCAGCTCCTTGTGGATCTGCATCATCGAGGTCGAGTTGTAGCGCATGCCGTACGGCATGAAGCGCGTCACATAGGCGATCAGCATGATCCAGATGGTGCCATAGACCCCGATGTCGATGTAGAGATAGCAGATCATGATCGACAGGCCGAGCACCAAGCCCGGGAACACCAGCGGCAGCGAGGCCAGATTGTCAAGCAGCCAGCGCCCCGGCAGCCTGGTGCGCACCACGATCCAGGAGATCACCGCCGTCAGCAGCATGATCAGGGTGGCGGTGGACAAGGCCAAGAACAGACTGTTGCCCACGATGGCGGCAAAGCCCGGATAGTCGAGTACGGTCCGGTAGGACGCGAATGTGAGGCGGTGCAGTGCCGCCCAGGACGGCGCGCTGTAGAACCGCTGCAGCGACGACCAGACCAGGACCAGGAACGGCAGCAGCACGATCACCACGAAGTACAGGATGAAGAACCCCGCCGTCACATAGCGCCAGCCGCCGAGGTCGATGGTGCGCGGACGGAAGCCCTTGCCGGTGACGGTCGCAAAGCGCGCACCTTGGCGCGACAGCCGCGACTGCAGATAGATGCCGACCGAGGTCATCAGCAAGAGCGTCACCGCATAGGCGGAGGCGAGGCCGACCTGGCTCGGATATTGATGGATCGCCTGATAGATCGACGACGTATAGACCTGGATGCCGACCGGCAGGCCGAGCAACGCCGGCACCTCGAACGACTCCACGGCGCGCACCAGCAGGATCAGGAGCGAGCCGGCCGCCGCCGGCCAGGCCAGCCGCAGCGTGATGCGGCGCGCCACCTGCAGCACCGAGGCCCCGCTCATCAACGCGGATTCCTCGAGCGCCGGATCCATCGAGCGGAAGGCCGCCGTCATCAGCAGGAAGGCCATCGGCGAGTAGTGCAGCCCATCCACCCAGATCATGCCGGTCATGGTGTAGATGTCGACGAACACGGCGTCGGTGCCGAACAGGCCTTGCAATGTCACATTGATGATGCCGATCTTCGGGCTCGCCAGCATGATCCACGACACCGCGAACAGGATGCTCGGGATCACCAGCGGGATGATGGAGAGGCCGAAGAACAGCTTCTTGAACGGTGTATTGGTGCGCTCGTTCATCCAGGCGAGCGCGGTTCCCAGGCACAGCGAGAGCGCGGCTGCCCCGATCGCGAACTCGACCGAGGTCAGGAACAAGCGGACGGTCTCGGCGCTGAAATAGGCGGTGCGGAAATTGTCGAGCGTGTAACGCGCCGGCACTGTCGCGGTCTGCGGGGTGAGGAAGCTCTGCCACAACAGGAACACCAGCGGCACCAGCGACAACCAGACCACCAGCGCCACCGGGCCGCCGATCAGGAGCCATTTCGATTCCGGCCCCCGCCAGGACGCGGACTCGGCCGGCAGCTGCCGGCCGGACGGCTGCAGGCCGGTCCCGGAAGGCAGATGCGCGAATTGGCCGACCGTGTCCGTCATGTCGGGCACGCAGTTTCGGGGCCGGCGGCGCCAGCGTCAGAGGCGCACAACGTTTCACTCCTCCTCCCCGTGTGCGGGGAGAAGGAGCGATGAGGGGGCGTTTCCGCGAGTCTGAGCATGTGGAAACGCCCCCTCAACGGGCCGAGTTCAGGTCATCCGTCGTGCCGTGTGTCCCTCTCCCCGCGCGGAGTGAGGAGCGCCCTGCGGCCCGCCTCCAGATCAGTCCCGACTACTTGCTCTTGCCGGTCGCGTGCTCGTGCGCGCCATGATCGTGATGGTGATGATCGTGTCCATGGCCATGATCATGGCCATGCCCGTGCGCATGCTCGTGGCCGTGGGAGTGCTCGTGATCCTCGGCGTGATGGTGGATGCGCTGGGGCCGCGCGGCGGTCGGGTTTTCGCTGAACACCAGCGATTTGATGGTCACCGGCACCGTGTAGGACGGCATGCGGATGCGGCCGAGGTCGATATAGTCGAAATCCCGCAGCATCACCCCGTCGATGGCGAGGATCTCGCTCTCCACCAGCAATTCCTCGCGCAGGATGGCGCCCAACGTCTGCGCGATATCGCCGTCGAGCATGATGTAGATCGGCTTCTTGCGCGCGATGGTATTGGCGAGGCCGTGGCGAATGCCTTCCGCGAAGGCCGCGATCCGCTCATAGGACGGCAGCCCGACCCAGCGCAGCGCCAGCGCCACCTCGCCTTCGCCCTCGATCAGATCGAAGGCGGTGAAATGCGCCTGGATGGCCTTGGTGAGCTTGGCGGCGTCGATGACGTCCTCGCACTCGAACGCCGGCTGCAGGACCTGCAGATTGCGGCGCGGCAGCAGCTCGCCCGGCTTGCTGATGTAGCTGGTATTGCCGCTGAGCTGGACCGAGTATTCGGATGCGCCGAGCGCGGTGGCGCGGATGCATTCGCCGGCCGGCAACAGCGGCCAGGGCAGCGCACCTGATTCCACGCGCGCCCGGATCGCGGTCCCGAGCCGCAGCCCCATGTCGCCGAAGTCGCGGGTTTCGCGCCCATAGACGTATTCGCCGACGCCGCCGGAAAACATGATGCCGTCGAGGGCGCCGAAATCCGGGATCGGGTCGGTGAGATAAAGATGCTCGACCGTGTGCGACATCGGCCGCTCGGTAAGCGCCTTGACCAGGGTGTCGGCCATGCCGGCTGCGACCTTGTCGAGATCGTGGGGCCCGACCGTATCGCCCTTGGCCCAGGAAAACCCGGCCTGGCGGGCATGAAATTTTCCGGCCGGATCGAGGCGGGTGATCTTGCGGGCTTCGTCGACCACCTGCAGCCGGCCTCCGATATGGACCGCCGCCGTCGCCGTCACCTGGCCCTTCTCGACCAGCGCCAGCTTGGTGGTGCCGCCCCCGATATCGATATTGAGGACGCGCTTGTTCTCGTCATGGGACACCCGCGAGGCACCGGAGCCGAACGCCGCCAGGAGCGATTCCATGTGATGGCCGGCGGTGGCGCACACGAACTCGCCGCCCTGCTCGGACAGGATGCGGGCGATGCCCTGGGCATTCTCGCGCCGCAACGCCTCGCCGGTAAGGATCACAGCGCCGGTGTCGATGTCGTCGGGATGGAGGCCCGCGCCCGCATAGGCATCGTCGATGATCTTGCCGAGCGCCGCGTCGTCGATGCGCTCCTCGCTCTGGTAGGGCGTGAGCGCCACCGGCGACTGATAGAGGGTCTCGCGCGAGACCACGTAGTAGCGGCTGGTGAGGTCCTCGCCGTAGCGGCGCAGCTTGATGCGGGAGAATATCACCTGAGTGCCGGACGAGCCGATATCGATACCGACGCTCACCAGCGTCACATGGTCTTGCATCCAGATCGGGTTCTGCTCGATCGGACCATCGTCGTCGAACTCGAAATGATCGTGGTCGTGATCGGCGACGCCCTCATGCTCGTGGGTGAAATCCGTCCCCAAGGTGTGATCGGAAAGCGAGTGTCCGCTCAAGTCGGCCGCGCGCTGGTCGTTGTTGTCTTTGGCGTCCGCCATCAAGCCTTCTCCTCGAACTCGCACCCGGTCGGCCCCGCCGCCAGCCGGGAAACGTCCTTCGGCAGGCCGAACGGCCATGGGAAATGGCCACGCGCGAAACGGGCGGGAGGGGCGTAACCGAAGTAGCCCGCTCGCCGGCCCAAACGCAAGCCCCGGCGAGGAATTCGTTCCCAAGGCGGGTCCCCAGGTCGTCCTCGCGAAAGCCGGATCGGCTGCGGCGCATGGGTCCCGGCTCCACTTCGCGGCCCTGGCCGGGACGACACCGAGCGCAAAGCCGGCCAAGCTCGGGCTGGGCCGTCTTCCTGGGCCGTCTTCATTGACAGGCCGGCGATGAACGCTAGGGTCACGCCGCTGCAGCAACGGGATGGACAACGTGAACGATAAAACCATGGGCGCCCAGGACACCTCCACCGAGATGTCGGCCGAGGCCTATCTCAGCCGGCTTGGCGAGCGCGGCATCGAATATGTCTTCGCCAATGCGGGCACCGATTTCGCCCCGATCGTCGAGGCTTTGGCGCGGCCCGCGGGCGGCAAAAAATATCCGCGCTTCATCACCGTGCCGCACGAGAACGTCGCCATGGCGATGGCGCACGGCTACTACCGCACCTGCGGGAAGCCCGCCGCCGTCATGGTGCATGTGACGGTGGGAACCGCCAATTCCATGAACGGCCTGATCAATGCTGCACGTGACAACATACCGCTGCTGCTGGCCGCCGGCCGCACCCCCTTGACCGAGACCGGGCATATCAGCTCGCGCAACCGCTCGATCCACTGGGGCCAGGAATCCTTCGACCAGGGCGGCATGGTGCGCGAATACGTGAAGTGGGATTACGAGCTGCGCGGCGGCCAGCCGATCGATGCGGTGGTGGACCGTGCGCTGGACATCGCCATGACGGAGCCGCGCGGCCCGGTCTATCTCACGCTGCCGCGCGAGGTGCTGACCGACAAGGCGGTGGCGGCACGGCGCGACACCGTCCGCCCGCTCGGCTCGCTCGCTCCCGAGCCCGCCTGGGCCGCCATCGAGGAGGCCGCGAGCCTGATCGCCAAGGCCGAATTCCCGCTGATCATCACCTCGAGCATTGGGCGCAACCCGGCCGCCATCGACGAGCTCGCGGCGCTGGCGGAAGAGTTCGCGCTGCCGGTGGTGCAGAGCGAGGCGCGCGACTTCAATCTTCCGACCAATCATTCGATGCATGTTGGGTTCGAGCCGGCCACCTTCCTGGCCAAGGCCGATGTGATCATCGTGCTCGAGAGCCCGGTGCCCTGGATTCCAATCGCCCACGGGCCGCGCCGCGATGCCAGGATCATCCACATCGCGGGCGATCCGCTCGCGAGCCGGTTTCCGTTCCGGGAGATGGAGGCCGATCTCCTGGTCGCCGGAGAGCCGCGTGCCGCGCTCGCCATGCTGCGCGAGTGCCTGGGCGCGGCCCTCAAGACCGCCAAGAACGGCTCCGCCGACAGCCGCCGCAAGGCGATCGCCACCGCCCGCGAGGAGCTCGCGGCGCGACGCAAGAAGCTGATCGAGACCGTCAAGGACCAGACCCCGGTGCATCCGGCCTGGCTCGCCCATTGCCTCAACCAGGTGAAGTCCGAGAACGCCATCGTGGTGAGCGAGCTCGGCGTGCCGGTCGCCCAGCTCAACCTGACCAAGCCGCGCTCCTTCATGGGTAGTCTGTTGTCCGGCGGCCTCGGCTTCGGGATGGGGGCGGCGCTCGGCGCCAAGCTGGCGGCGCCCGAGCGCGAGGTGATCGTCACGGTCGGCGACGGCTCCTACATGTTCGGCAACCCGATCCCCTACCACTTCGTGGGCCGCGCCGAGAACCTGCCGACGCTCACCATCGTGGCCAACAATCACATGTGGGGAGCGGTGCGCTCCGCCACCCTCGACGTGTTTCCCGAAGGGGCGGCCGCCAAGGCCAACATAATGCCGATCACGCAGCTCAATCCCTCGCCCGATTTCGAGAAGGTGATCGGCACCTGCGGCGGCCGCGGCGAGCGCGTGGACGCGCCCGGCGATCTCCTGCCCGCCATGGAGCGCAGCTTCGCGGCGCTGCGCAGCGGCACGCCCGCGATGCTCAACGTGATCACTCAGGGGCGGAGGTAGGCGTCGTCAAGCAATTGGTAGGTCGCAAGTCGAATCGTGGAATTCCAATCTTGGGCAATCGATTTCTGTCCTGGCTCGGCCGCACCCCGGTGCAAAGCTTCATCCTCTGCCCGCTGGCGGTGATCGGTTTCGAGTTGGCGCTCCACCATGGCGGCATAAATTTCGTGCCGTGGGGGCTGCCGTTTATCGCCTGGGGCTACCTGCAATATCGGCTGGTAGGACGCTATCGGATAGGCGAGGGCGGCGGCGGGCCCGGAATGACGACGCTGCCGCAACGGATCGTGGATGAGGGGCCTTATCGCTACACCCGCAACCCGATGTATCTCGGGCATCT
Organism: Xanthobacteraceae bacterium; assembly: GCA_036498625.1. Lineage (GTDB taxonomy): Bacteria > Pseudomonadota > Alphaproteobacteria > Rhizobiales > Xanthobacteraceae > VAZQ01. The sequence continues at coordinate 8,003 of DASYFD010000140.1, forward strand.
CATTTTCATGCTGGGTCTCGCGCTGACATTCTGGTCGTGGTTCGCGCTGCTGCTGTTCGGGCTGCGGGCGATCTGGTTTCAGCAACGGGTACTGGGCGACGAGGCGCGGCTCGCGGCGACATTCGGGGCGGAATACGAGGCATATCGGGCGCGGGTGAAGCGCTGGGTGCCGGGAGTGATTTGAGGCTCGTAGCCCGCATGGAGCGTAGCGCAATGCGGGTCAGCCGATCCCGGATTGCTGCGCTCCATCCGGGCTACGGACTTACCGCGCCGCCAAGGCGCGGATGGCCGGGACGAGCCACCGTTCACGCAGACGTCGCCTCCCTCACCGCTTCGGCGGGTTGCGCATGTAGTCGTTGATGAAGTCGCGCATTTGCGGCGTGGCCACCATCATGGCGCGGACCCTCTGGCTCATGTCGGGAGCGGTCGGGTAGTCGGGCGCAAACTCGATGACCTTGGTGGCCTCGGCGGCGAATTCCTTGTCGGCGTTGAGGCCCTCGATGCCGGCGCGCAACGCCGCCAGCGCAACCGGCGGGGTGCCGGGCGCGAGCGCGATCATGCGCTGCAGGGTGGAGTTCATGTCGTTGAGCACCCGGTAGGCCTCCCACAGCGGACCGGACGGCAGGCTGCCTTTGATCTCGCGGTGCAGCTGGGGAAAGCTCGGGATCGAGAGGCCTTCGAGCTGCTTCTGCGGCGGCGGCGGATCGATGACCTCGTCGTAGAACACCGGCATCACCTGGCCGGTCTTGACCAGCGAAGGCTCGACCACCGAGCGGTAGCTCGGCGGCGATTCCGAGAACATGGAAATCTCCCCGCGCTGCAGCGCGAGCCGGGCCGGCGGGCTCGAGCGATAGCCGGTGACGTATTGGTACGGCACGCCCAGCATGTCGAGCGCGAGCCGCAAGCGCAGGTCCTTCGAGGTGTCGGCGCTCAGGCCGCCGGCGATCAGGCCTTGCGCCTTGGCGATGTCGGCCGGGACCTTCATACCCGGCTTAACGTCGGTGCGCATGAAATGCACCGTGGTGCCGGGCTGGTAGGCCACGAACTCATACTTGCGGAAATCCACCCGCCAGCGGTCCGGATCGCTCACATAGAGCCAGGCCGAGCCACTGAGATAGCCCACCACGGTTCCGTCCCTGGGCGCTACCTCGCCCAGATATTGCGCCCCGATCAGACCGCCGGCGCCATCCATGTTCTGCACGATCACGCCCGGCTGGCCCTCGATGTGCTTGACCAGATATTTGGCAAACAACCGGCCCTCGATATCGGTCGGTCCGCCGGCCGCGAAGTTGATCAGGAGGGTGAGCCGCTTGCCCTTGTAGAAGGGCTCGTCGGCCTGCGCGCCCGCGGCAAGCCCGAGCGCACCCGCGAGCACCATGGCAAGGCGCGTGAAAGTACGGAGCATCGCAACCCTCCCCCATGTGACTATTGATTGTCGGGAAGCTTACACCTAAGGAACCAAATGACGACTCTCCACCGCCTTATCCGCGAGCGCGGACGCGAGAGGCCGAGAACATCCCAATGCAGAATATCCCGATCCAGGAGAGAAATGCCCATGCCCGATCCGCTTGCTGAAGCCCGCCAGGAATTGGCGATCGCCAACCGCGTCCTCGCCAATGAAGGCGTGCTCGATGCGTTCGGGCATATCAGCCTCCGCCATCCCACCAATCCGGACCGTTATCTGATCTCGCGCTACGGCGCGGCCGAGCTGATGCAGCCCGCCGACATCCTCGAGCTGACGCTCGATTCCAAGCCGGTCACGCCGACCAGCGCGCGGCTGTTCAGCGAGCTGGTGATCCATGGCGCCATTTATCAGGCGCGCCCGGACGTCAATTCGGTCTGTCACCACCATGCGGTTGCGGTGCTGCCCTATTGCATCACCGGGGTCGAGCTGGTGCCGGTCATGCATCTGGGCGCTTCGCTCGGCGGCAAGGTGCCGTTCTGGGACAGCCGCGACGAGTTCGGCGATACCCCGCTGGTGGTCACC
>DASYFD010000141.1:0-11244 GCA_036498625.1 Xanthobacteraceae bacterium
GCGCGCCTCGCTCGTCACCGCCAGCGCCCGCACCACGCCGGCCTGCACCAGCGGCAGCGCGACGGCGGGATTCTCGAAGGTGAACTGCACCTCGCCGGCCACCACCGCCTGGATCGACTGGCCGCCGCTCTTGTAGGGAACGTGCACGATGTCGACGCCGGCGCGCTGCTTGAGCATCTCGCCGATCAGATGCGGCGGCGTCCCGATCCCCGGGGTCGAATAGTTGAGCTTGGTGGGATTGGCCTTGGCATAGGCGATGAGCTCGCCGAGCGTCTTGGCCGCAAAGCCCGGATTGGTGACCAGGATGTCGGAGGTGGTGCCCAGGCGCGCAACCGGGGCAAAGGCCTTGCGGGCATCATAGCCGACGTTTTTGTACATCAGCGGGCTGATGACCAGCGTGCTGGTATTGCCCAGCAGCAGCGTGTAGCCGTCGGGCTCCGACTCGGCGACAAAGCGCGCCGCGATGGTGCCGCCGGCGCCCGCCCGGTTCTCCACCACGATGGGTTGCCCCAGCGATATGGCCATGCGCTGGCCGATCAGGCGCGCCATCACGTCGGCCGGGCCGCCCGGGGAGAATCCCACCACCATGCGGATCGGCCGGACCGGATAGGTCTGCGCCGATGCCGGCTCGGCAGTGAGTCCGATGACCGCGAGGCCGGCGACCGCGAGCCATGTCGGCCAAGTGACCGCGACCGCAGCCGAGCCGACCGATTTATTGCCCATCGCGCTGTCTCCCGGCGATGCCATCTCGTTGTGCACCGTTTGCGTGTCAATGCCCTTGCATCGAGGGGCACTTTATCCGCATACCAATGCAAATCCTAGATCGCAGGCCGGGGCTTCTCGCCGCCCAAGGGAACCCGCTGCCGGCTTCCTCCGTTATGTGTGGTTCCCAGCCCAGGAGATACTGATGCACCTCCTCACCGACGCCCACATTACTCCGATCGTCGCCCTGATCGCAGGAATCCTCATTCTCATCGCGCCGCGCATTTTGAATTTCGTGGTAGCCATCTATCTCATCGTGGTTGGTCTGGTGGGTCTCAACGCCATTCATCATTTCGTCCACTGATGCGGCGATCCGGAATTTGACAACAGGCGGCGAATGTCGGGCGCCGGCGCAGCTCATTCGTGATCTCATGGCCAAATCAAGCTCGCGCAAGACCAATCGCAAGACCGCGCGCAAGACCAAGAAGCCACCGGCCAAGCCGGCCCGTGGCCGCAAGCCGGGGCCGCCCAAACCAGCGCGGTCGGGCGCGGCCAAAAGCCCGCGCAAAAGCGCCCAATGGGTCTATGCCTTCGGGGGCGGAAAGGCGGCGGGGCGCGCCGACATGCGCAATCTTCTCGGCGGCAAGGGCGCCGGGCTCGCCGAGATGGCCAATCTCGGGCTGCCGGTGCCGCCCGGCTTCACCATCACCACCGAGGTGTGCACCGCCTATTATGCCGGCGCCAAGACCTATCCGAAGGAGCTGAGCAAGCAGGTCGATGCCGCGCTCGCCGAGGTCGGCCGCATCACCGGCCGCACCTTTGGCGACCAGGCCAACCCGCTCCTGGTGTCGGTGCGCTCCGGCGCGCGCGCCTCCATGCCCGGCATGATGGACACGGTGCTCAATCTCGGCCTCAACGATACGACCGTGGAGGCGCTGGCCAAGCAATCCGGCGACCGCCGCTTCGCCTATGACAGCTACCGGCGCTTTATCACCATGTATTCCGACGTGGTGCTCGGGGTCGAGCACCATCATTTCGAGGAGCTCCTCGACGACCACAAGGACCGCTCCGGCTACACGCTCGATACCGAGCTCGATGCCGACGATTGGGTGGCGTTGGTCGAGCGCTACAAAGAGCGCCTCGAGGAGGAGCACGGCGAGCCGTTCCCGCAGGATCCGCATGCGCAGTTGTGGGGCGCCATCAGCGCGGTGTTCGGCTCCTGGATGAACCAGCGCGCCATCACGTATCGCCGCCTGCATGCGATTCCGGAGCATTGGGGCACTGCGGTCAACGTGCAGGCCATGGTGTTCGGCAACATGGGCGAGAGTTCCGCCACCGGGGTCGCCTTCACCCGCAATCCCTCGACCGGTGAGAAACGCCTCTATGGCGAGTTCCTGCTCAATGCCCAGGGCGAGGACGTGGTCGCCGGCATCCGCACCCCGCAGGAAATCTCGGAAGCCGCGCGGGAGGCCGCCGGCTCCGACAAGCCTTCCATGGAAAAGTTGCTGCCCGACGCCTTCAAGGAATTGACCCGCATCTACGGCGTGCTTGAGCGCCACTACCGCGACATGCAGGATCTCGAGTTCACCGTCGAGCAGGGCAAGCTCTGGATGCTGCAGACGCGCTCCGGCAAGCGCACCGCCCGGGCGGCGCTGCGGATCGCGGTCGAGCTTGCCAACGAAGGCGTGATCACCCGCAAGGAAGCGGTGACGCGGGTCGAGCCCGGCGCGCTCGACCAGCTGCTGCATCCGACCATCGATCCCGCCGCCGAGCGCAAGGTGGTGGCGACCGGGCTGCCGGCCTCGCCGGGGGCGGCGGCCGGCGAGATTGTGTTCTCCGCCGACGATGCCGAAGTCTTGAAGGCGCAGGGCCGCAACGTGATCCTGGTGCGCATCGAGACCTCGCCCGAGGACATCCACGGCATGCACGCCGCGCAGGGGATCCTCACCGCCCGCGGCGGCATGACCTCCCATGCGGCGGTGGTGGCGCGCGGCATGGGCAAGCCTTGCGTGTCGGGCGCCGGCGCGCTGCGGATCGATTATGCGGCCGCCACCATGAGCATCGCGGGGCATGTGCTCAAGAAGGGCGAGACGATCACCATCGACGGCTCGACCGGCCAGGTGCTGCTCGGCCGCGTCCCGATGGTCGAGCCCGCCATGTCGGGCGAGTTCGCGACCCTCATGGGCTGGGCCGATCAGGTGCGCCGCCTCGGCGTGCGCGCCAATGCGGATACGCCCAATGATGCCCGCGTGGCGCTCAAGTTCGGGGCGCAGGGCATCGGGCTCTGCCGCACCGAGCACATGTTCTTCGATCAGGACCGCATCCGCGCGGTGCGCGAGATGATCCTCGCCGACGACGAGAAATCGCGCCGCGCCGCGCTTGCCCGGCTGCTGCCGATGCAGCGCGCCGACTTCACCGAGCTGTTCGAGATCATGGCCGGCCTGCCGGTGACGATCCGCCTGCTCGATCCGCCGCTGCACGAGTTCCTGCCGCACGGCGCGGAAGAGATCGCCGAGGTCGCCGCCGTCATGGGGGTCGACGCCCGCAAGCTGGCGGACCGGGTGCGCGCGCTTGCGGAGTTCAACCCGATGCTGGGCTTTCGCGGCTGCCGGCTCGCCATCGTTTATCCGGAGATCGCCGAGATGCAGGCGCGCGCGATCTTCGAGGCGGCGGTCGCGGCCGCGCAGCGCTCCGGCAAGCCGGTGGCGCCGGAGATCATGGTGCCGCTGATCGCCAGCAAGGCCGAGCTCGACCTGGTCAAGAGCCGCATCGATGCCACCGCCGCGGCGGTCGCCAAGGAGACCGGCGCCAAGATCGGCTATCAGGTCGGCACCATGATCGAGCTGCCGCGCGCGGTGCTGCTCGCCGCCGAGATCGCGCAGAGCGCGGAGTTCTTCTCCTTCGGCACCAACGATCTGACGCAGACCACGTTCGGCATCAGCCGCGACGACGCGGCGAGCTTTCTCGGCGAATACATGGCGCGCGGCATCCTGGCGGCCGATCCGTTCGTGTCGATCGACCGCGCCGGTGTCGGCGAGCTGATCCGCATGGGAGTCGAGCGCGGGCGCGCGGTCCGTCGCCAGCTCAAGATCGGCATCTGCGGCGAGCATGGCGGCGACCCGAGCTCGGTCGCGTTCTGTCACGAGATCGGGCTCGACTACGTGTCGTGCTCGCCGTTCCGGGTGCCGATCGCCCGGCTCGCCGCCGCGCAGGCGGCGCTCGGCAAGGGAGCGGCGAACCAGGCTTGAGCTTTGCTCGCTATTGGCGCGCTCAGCCGGCTGCGTGCTTCCGGCACAACTGTATTTTCCGCAGGTAACATCATCCGGCCGTACTGGCGAAGCAGCACGCCCGCATTCATCGATCATTTACCATGCCGGACCACGCGGCGCCCGTTGCCGACATGCTGCTTGCGCAAGAGTCGAGCCGTGCGTGCGCAATTAACGCGGTAGCAAGGTTAATCAGGTCATTAGAAGAAGCGCCGCATTTGCGAGAGGAGTTGTCGCATTTGCGCCGCAACGGTGCCGCGTCTCGATCGGAACATAACGGCACCATCTCGTTGATCGAGTACGTAGTTTTATCGCGTGTGTATCTGTTGCGTGAGTGTGTACGTGAGTGCGTAAATGAGTGCGTCGCGTCAAGGGCCGAGGGGCGCCTTCAGGCTCCCCCTCGGCCTCTGCGTCCTGGCAGCCGGCCTGATGCCGACCATGATCGGCCATCAGGACCTTGCCGCGCTCATCGCGCAGCGCCCGATCGCGATCCAGCACTGGCACAGCCACAGCATCGCTTCGCCGTTCGGCACCATCGAGGCGGCGACCTTCTCGATGCCGCTGCCGTTGAGCGAGGCGATGCCGGTCTCGCTCAGCTACGCCTTGGCCGGCATCGACCCCGGCAACGCCGACATCACCGGCTCCATTCGCGAACGCATGCTCGGCGACGTGGCGATCGATGACTTTCGTGAATCCGCCCTGCCGCAAGTCAACCGTCGCCTGAAGGGCGATCGGCTCGCTGTCCAGCCGCCGCCGCTGGAAGAGACGCCGGTTGCCGAGCAGGTGCCCGACCATGTGAAGAAGGCCGATCGCCTGATTGCGAGCCAAGATCCTCAGCCGGAGCCGCAGCCGTCATCCGGGGAGGTGGCCGAGGCGCGGCAGATCGAGCAGCCAACCGAAATCAAGCCGGTCGCCGAACCTCCCGCGCCAGCGCCGGCGCATCCGACAGCGAATGCGGTCGCGAGCGGCGAGCCCGCGCCGCCCTCGCAGACGCCGGAAGTGCCGGCAGTCCAGAAGCCGCCGCCGTTCTCGGTCGCCAGCCTCGATTACGGCCCGGACGAGGATCCGAGCGGCTATTGGCCGGATATTCCCGGGCGTCGGCGCGACGGTGGCGCGCCGATCCGGCCGCCGGCGGAACCCGCGGAGGCGGAGCTTCATCCCGACACCGGCGAGGTCGTGGTGCTGGACGATATGGATGCCAGCGTGCGGGTGGCGCGGCTCTATTTCGGCATCGACCCGGTGGGCTCGCTGGGCGTCATTCAGCCCTGGATGCCGGGCGAGGCGCCGCAGCTGGACGACCGGCGCGCCCCCCTCGAGCCCGACTTCAAGACCGCGGCGCTGACGCGCGAGCCGCCCGGCTGGGAGCGTGAGCCGGAGCCGAAGGATGCGGGCGCGAGCGGCGGCGAGACCATCGCTCCCAAGGGCCAGGTCACCGGCGAGGGCCAGCACCCGATGAGTCCGGCCGAACGGCTGCACCTCGACGAGAAGGGTCGCGCCAAGTCGGTCAAATGCCTCACCGAGGCGATCTATTTCGAAGCGCGCGGCGAGCCGGTGCGCGGCCAGATCGCGGTCGCCCAGGTGGTGATGAACCGCGTGTTCTCCGGCTACTATCCCAACACGGTCTGCGGCGTGGTCTACCAGAACGCCAATCGCCATCTCGCCTGCCAATTCACCTTTGCGTGCGACGGAATTCCCGACGTGGTGCGCGAGCCCGACGCCTGGGAGCGCGCCAAGCGGATCGCGGCCGAAACGATCGACGGCCAGCTCTGGCTGCCGGAAGTCGGCAAGGCCACGCACTACCATGCCTACTGGGTGCATCCGAGCTGGGTGCATGAGATGACCAGGATGTACAAGCTCGGCGTCCACACCTTCTACCGCCCCAAGCGATGGGGCGACGGCGCCGCCGCCCCCGAATGGGGCGACGCCGCCACCACCGCGGCGGCCTCGAAGAATTTGTAGGATCGCCCGGGCAGGGTGGCGAGCATTGCTCGTTGCGAGCGCGAATGCGCCGGCATGACCTTCGCGCCCGCCGATGCCCGCTAGTGCGGAGTTCTCGAGCTGATCTGCCGGCTGCAGGCCGTGGCGCCTTTCCGGTGGCGTGTGGGCGGTGTATCCTTCTTCATTGCTGCAGGCCTGTGGCGTCGATCGCGATCAATCAAGCGAGCCGCAATGCCGGGGAGGTAATCATGTCGGAGCGAATCTGGATCACCGCAATCGCGGTTGCATTGGCGTCGCTGACGATCGGCGGCGCGCAGGCTGCGGATGAGGCGAAGTACCCCGACTGGAGGGGGCAGTGGGGGCGCTTCGCCGTCCGCGGGCTTCCGGGGCAACCTTCGCATGACCAGACCAAGTCGTGGGGCTTGGGCCAGCAGGCGCCGCTGACGCCGGAGTATCAGGCGATCCTGGAGGCGAGCATCGCGGATCAGGCCAATGGCGGGCTCGGCAATTTTCCCACCACCTCGGGTCGCGCGTCCGGCATGCCGCACATGATGATGGCATTCATTCCGATGGAATTCGTGGTCACGCCGGATACGACCTATATCCTGGTCGGCATGTATGACCACTTCCGCCGCATCTTCACCGACGGGCGCGACTGGCCCAAGGACATCGAGCCGACCTTCTCGGGCTACTCGATCGGCCGATGGGTCGACCAGGACGGCGACGGGCGCTACGACGTGCTGGAGGTCGAGACCCGCGGCTTCAAGGGGCCGCGCGCCTACGACGAGGCCGGCCTGCCGCTGCACATCGACAACCAGTCCATCTTCAAGGAACGCATCTACCGCGACAAGCTCGATCCGAACATCCTGCACGACGAGATGACCACTATCGACCATGCCTTGACGCGTCCGTGGACGGTCGACAAGAAATACGTGCACAACCCGAATCTGCAGGCGAATTGGATCGAATACTACATCACCGAAGCCAATGCGCAGATCGTGATCGGCACGGAGAACTATTTCCTGAGCGCGGAAGGATTGCTGATGCCGGCCAAGAAGGATCAGGCGCCGCCCGATCTGCGGTATTTCAAGCAAACCAAGAAGTGAAGAGCTGGCGGCAAACCGCGCACTCACATCTCGACATCGAGCGCGAAGTCCAAGTTCGGCGATGGTGTCGAGCGTGATGCCGGCCCGCTCGCCTCATCCGGGCTGCGCCGCCCCTTTCTCCTGCTTCTCGCCCGGTTTGCCTCGCTCCGCTGCCATGAAGTGGGTGACCTTCGGCTCGCCCTCCTGGTGGAACTGATGCACCGCGTTTTGCACGAGGCGGTCGGCATTGGTCACACGCTGGTGCTGGCGCAGATGCTCGAGCCATGATTCAAGCAGAAAAGTTTCCAGATAGCGCCCTTCTTGCGCGGCATCCAGGTAGACCCCCCATGCATAAGCGCCGTCGCGGCGTCGCTCCTCGGCCAGGCTCTCGATGGCGATCAGGAATGCTTCACGGTTCGCGGGCGCGATCCGGTATTCGACGGTCACCAGCACCGGTCCTTGATCCTGCTCGACCTCGTGGGTGATGACCGGCGTCGGCCAGTGCACGGACGGCGTGAGGTCGATTCCGGCGGCAGTCTGCAGCTTCCAGCGCCAGGTCAGGGGTATGGCAATGAGCGCGCCGGCAGCGGCCATGTAATGGGTTTCGGGCAACCCGATCATTCCGGCGGCCTGTCCCCAAACGGCACTGCCGACGGTCATGGCTCCGAAAAAGACGGTGACGAACATGGCGAGCCCGCGCCCGCGTACCCATTCCGGCAACGCGACCTGAGCCGAGACATTGAGGCTCGCGAGCACCGCGATCCATGAAATGCCGGCGATGAGGCTTGCAGACAGCGCGATCACGGGCTCGCGCGCGAGGCCGAACAGGACCAGGGTGGCTGACGTCCCGATGGTGCCCGCCATGACCAATCGATCAGGTCCGAGCTTCGCCTTCAGCCAGGGCAGGGCAAAGGCGCCGCATACCGCCCCGGCCCCGATCGCGCCCAGCAGAATGCCATAGAGCGCCGGTCCGCCGGCGATCTGGCTGCGCGCCACCAGCGGAAGCAACGCCCAGTAGGCGCTGGCAAACAGAAAAAACCCCACGGCTCGAATCAATGTCGCGCGCAAATGCCGATTGTGTCGGGTATGGCGAAATCCCGTGACGATCGCGCCGACCAATCGCTCCGAGGGGAGCCGGTTGGTCGCGACCGGCGGCGAACGCCACCACAGCAAAGCGCCTATGATTCCGAGATTGCTGACAGCGTTGAGCCAGAACGGCGCCGCGATGCCGATTCCGGCAATGATCATGCCGCCGAGCGCCGGACCCAGCGCGCGGCTGATATTGATCCCGACGCTGTTGGCCGCTATCGCGGGCGACAAGATCGCCTTGGGAACAAGCTGCGGCACGATTGATTGCCAGGCCGGGGCGGTCACGGCGGCGCTCACACCGAGCAGGAAGGTGAACAGCAGCAACGCGCCCGGGGTGACGAGCTCGAGCCAGACGAGCGTCGCGATCGCTGCAGAGATGACCGTGGTCGCGATCTCGATGACGATCAGAAACCGGCGCCTGTCGATGATGTCCGCGAGCGCGCCGGCCGGCACTGCGAATAGAAACATCGGAAGGCTGGTCGCCACTTGAACCAGCGACACCATCAACGGATCGGCAGCGAGGCTCGTCATCAGCCAGCCCGACGCCGCGTTGTACATCCAGCCGCCAATATTGGCGACGACGGTTGCGGTCCAAAGCACGGCGAATGTCGTCTCGCGGAACGGGCTCCAGGGCGACGGCGCGACCGGCAGCGGACTTGAGACGGCAGAAGCGGTTCCTTCTCGGCGCACCTCCATGATCACTGATTCTCCGATGCTCTTCTGCCTGTCACGTTTGTGCGCGCGCCTCGGATTGCCATCGCCCTCATCCGGGCTGCGCCAGCCTCACATCTCGATATCGAGCGCGACGTCCAAATTCGGCGCCGAATGGGTGATCCAGCCCGATGACGCATAGTCGACGCCGGTCGCAGCGATCGCCGCGATGGTGTCGAGGGTGATGCCGCCTGAGGCTTCGAGCGGCAGCCGGCCGGCCACCAGCGCGACCGCCGCGCGCAGCGTGGCCGTGTCCATATTGTCGAGCAGCACCGCGTCGGCGGTCCCGACCGCCAGCACCTCGCGCAGCTGATCGAGGGTGTCAACCTCGATCTCGATCTTGACCAGGTGGCCGGCGGCGCGGCGTGCGCGCTCGAGCACGGCGCGGATGCCGCCCGCGACCGCGATGTGGTTGTCCTTGATCAGCATGGCGTCGTCGAGGCCGAAGCGGTGGTTGAAGCCGCCGCCGCAGCGCACCGCGTATTTCACCAGCGCCCGCAGCCCCGGCGTGGTCTTGCGGGTGCAGCAGATGCGCATTTTGGTTCCGGCGACGCGGCGCACGAACTCATGGGTCGCGCTCGCCACGCCCGACAGATGGCCGAGCAGGTTGAGGGCCGTGCGCTCGGCCGCCAGCACGGCGTGGGCGGGGCCAGTGAGGCGCATCAGCGTGGTGCCGGCCGCGACGCTTTCGCCGTCGCGCAGGCCGGCGCTGATCTCGATCTCGGGAGCGAGCTTGCGGAACGCCGCCGCCACCAGCGGCAGGCCCGCGATGACGCCCGGTCCGCGCGCCACCACCAGGGCGCGCGCCTGCGTTCCCTCCGGAATGGTGGCGATCGAGGTCACGTCGCCGGCGCGCCCCAGATCCTCGGCGAGCGCGCGCATGACCGTCGCGTCGATCTCGAGCGGCGACAGGAAAGCGTCAGGGCAGATGAGAGTGGGCGACATGTCTCGTCACAGAGCTTGCGGGGCAAAGCTTTCTTGGAAGTCCGCTCGCATCCGAACTGATCAAGCTCCCGGTGTCAATCTCGCGCAGCCACAACGCATGCACCGTCGCCACGCGTTGAAAGGGCCGAGGCCGCCCAGCCTGGGCGACCTCGGTTCTCTCGTCGTTCGCGTTCGCGTGGGGGCGCATCAGATCTCCCCGCACACCTTGACGAACTCGCGCTTGAGGCCGAAGCCCGGCACGAAGATGGTGCGGAACTTGTACTCATAGACGCAGCTGGGCGCTTCGTAGACCGGCGCGACCACCGGGAACCGCCAGTTCCAATAGCTCCCGTGGAAGTGCCAACGATCGCGGCCGTAATCGTGATCGCGATCGTAGTCGTGATCGCCGTCGTGGTAGCGCGGCGGCTCTCCGCCCCAGGTGATTTTCGGGGAGGCATTTGCCGGCGTGACGCTCGCGGCAACAAGGGTGGTGCCGCTCAACGCCGCCATCGCGAGCGCGAGGGCGGACAGAGTCTTCAGGGTCGTGGTCATTCTAGTCTCCTGTTCAAAGCGAAGAGCGGGGATCGCCCTTCGATGTTCGGGAGCGTAGCTGGCAGGCCGTGCCGGCGATGTGTTGGCCATCACGGGAGTGTTGATTTGCGCGCGGCACCGGAGGCATGCTGCCGGCGCCGGAATCAGCTTTTCAGGTTCACCATGCGCTCGACCGCGCGCCGCGCCCGCTCGGCGATCGCCGGATCGATCACCACCTCCTCCTTGAGATAGACGAGGCTGTCGAGAATCTTAGGCAGCGTGATCCGCTTCATGTGCGGGCAGAGATTGCACGGCCGCACGAACTCGATGTCGGGCAGCTCGGCCTGCACGTTGTCCGCCATCGAGCATTCCGTGACCATGATCACGCGGCTGGGGCGATTCTTGCGCACCCAGTCGATCATGCCGGCGGTCGAGCCGGTGTAATCCGCCTCCTCGAGCACGTCGGGCGGACATTCCGGATGTGCGATGATCTGTAGCGTCGGGTCGCCGTCGCGGTAGCGGCGGAGCTCCTCGGCGGTGAAGCGCTCATGCACCTCGCAGGCGCCCTTCCAGGCGATGATCTTCACCTTGGTCTGGGTGGCGACATAATTGGCCAGATACTGGTCGGGCAGGAAGATCACGCGGTCGCTGCCCAGGCTCTCGACCACCTCGAGCGCATTCGATGACGTGCAGCAGATGTCGACCTCCGCCTTTACCTCGGCCGAGGTATTCACATAGGCCACCACCGGAACGCCGGGAAATTTCGTGCGCAGCAGCCGCACGTCAGCCCCGGTGATCGAAGCCGCCAGCGAGCAGCCGGCCCGGCTGTCGGGGATCAGCACGGTCTTGTCGGGATTGAGGATCTTGGAGGTCTCGGCCATGAAGTGCACGCCGCACTGCACGATGATGTCGGCGTCGACCTTGCTGGCCTCGCGGGCGAGCTGCAGGCTGTCGCCGACGAAGTCGGCCACGCAATTGTAGATTTCCGGGGTCTGGTA
>DASYFD010000142.1:0-8785 GCA_036498625.1 Xanthobacteraceae bacterium
CGCCGTCGCTCGAGCCCTCCCCGATCGATTCCGAGGCGTTCTTGACCAGGTTGAGGAACACCTGGATGAGCTGATCGCGGTTGGCGAATACCGGCGGCAGCGAAGGGTCGTATTCCTCGAGGAACTTGACGTGGCGGGCGAAGCCCGAATGGGCGAGCCGCTTCACGTGCTCGAGCACGACATGGATATTGACCGGCTCGCGCTCGACCGGCCGCTCGTCGCTGAACACCTCCATGCGGTCGACTAGCTTGACGATCCGGTCGGCCTCGTCGCAGATCAGGCGCGTCAGGCTGCGGTCGTCGTCGACCACCGATTGCTCGAGCAGCTGCGCGGCGCCGCGGATGCCGGAAAGCGGATTCTTGATCTCGTGCGCCAGCATGGCGGCGAGCGCGATCACCGAGCGCGCGGCACTGCGATGGGTCAGCTGCCGGTCCATCTTGTCGGCAATGGTGCGTTCCTGCAGCATGACCACGACGTGGCCGGGCCTCTCCTGCACGGGCGCCACATGGAGGTCGACCAGCCGCTCGCCCGGATTGCGCGGCGTGCCGAGATCGACCTTGTATTCGTTGACGGCGGCGCCGCGCGCGCGCACCTGCTCGATGAGGGCCAGGAGCGGGCTGCAGAACGGCACCAGGTCCTGCAGCGCGTAGCGCCGCAACAGTGCCACGGAGACCTCGAAGAAAGATTCCGCGGCCGCATTGGCGCTGGCGATCTTGCCATCGGGCGCAATCATGATGACCGGATGCGGCAAGGCGTCGAGGACGGCGTCCGCCAAGCTCGGAAACGAGTTGATGGACTCCGCCCGGCTCATGCGGCCTTCCTCTCGCCGGCGGCGAAGGCCGTGAAGGCGTCGGCCAGCAGGCGGTGCACCGCGCCGGGGTCGTTCTGCGTCAGCACACGGTGGCGCCGCAGCTTGAGCTCGCGCTCCGGCGTACCGGCCGCTGCGGCCGCGGCTTCGAGCGCCCAGCCGAGGTGCTTGCGCGCATAGCGCACCCCGATGGCGATGCCATGATGGCTGAGTGTCTCATCGTAAAGCTGCGCGACGATCGCGAACTGGCTTGCCAGCGGCGGCTCGGCCTCCCGCCGTCCGCCGGCCAGGTAGCGGGCGATCTGACCCGGCAACCAGGGCCGGCCTTGCGCACCGCGCCCGATCATCACCGCGTCCGCGCCCGAGGCCGCCAGGGCCGCATCGGCGTCGTCGAATGAAGCGATGTCGCCGTTCACCACCACCGGGATCGCGACCATGGCCTTGACGGCGCGCACCGCCGCCCAGTCGGCGCGTCCTTTGTAGAACTGGCAGCGCGTGCGCCCATGCACCGTCACCAGCTTGATGCCGGCGCGCTCGGCGCGTTGCGCCAGATCCGGCGCATTGATGCTGCGGTCGTCCCAGCCGAGCCGCATCTTGAGCGTCACCGGAACCGACACTGCGCCGACCGTCGCCTCGATCAGGGTCAGGGCATGATCGAGGTCGCGCATCAGCGCGGAACCGGATTGGCCGCCGGTGACGTTGCGGGCCGGGCAGCCCATGTTGATGTCGATGATCGCGGCGCCCGAGTCCTGCGCGATGCGGGCGGCCTCCGACATCCAGCGCGCCTCGCAGCCGGCCAGCTGCACCACATGGATGCCAACCCCCTGCCCCTCGGAGCGCAGCAAAGCATCCGGGCGGGCGCGCACCAGCGCCTCGCTCGCGGTCATCTCGGAAACCACCAGTCCGGTGCCCAGGCGGGCGGCCGCCCGACGGAACGGGGCGTCGGTGATGCCGGTCATAGGCGCCAGCACCGCCCGGTTCGGCAGCAGAGTGCTGCCGACCGCCAGCGGACTGAGAAAAGCCGATGAAGAACGCGTCATATGCTATGCACACGAATTAGGCGATTGCAGAACTTGCATAGAGTTTAGCCAAATTGCCTCGCTCCGCAAGTGCTGCAGTGCAATAATTCCCAGAATTAGTGAATTCACCGAAGGTTGGGCGGATTCCGGCTTGCGCCGATGCGGTTTGAGGCTAATTCCATGAGCACCTTTCGCCTGTTGGAATGTCAAACTCTTGGCACGCAATTACTTCTTGGGTCGGGAAATATGAATGGGCTAGTCGCAGCCGTCGTGGTGGCGGCCGGGCGCGGTTTCCGCGCCGGCGGCGCCGGACCCAAGCAATATCGGGAAATCGGCGGCGAGCCCATCATCCGTTCGAGCCTGAAGGGGCTGGCGGGCCATCCGGGCATCGGCATGGTGCAGCCGGTGATCCACCCCGACGATGCCGATCTCTTTCGCGCTGCGGCGGCGGGGCTTGGCGTGCGCGATCCGGTTTTCGGCGGTGCCACCCGGCAGGCATCGGTGCGCGCCGGGCTTGAAGCCTTGAGCGCCAGCCGGCCGGCGCTCGTTCTCGTGCACGATGCGGCGCGGCCGTTTGCGTCCGCGGCCCTGATCGCGCGCGGTATCGCGGCCGCACGCAGCTGCGGGGCTGCCATTCCGGCACTTGCGGTCGCCGATACGGTCAAGACCGTCGATCCCTCCGGCATCGTGACCGGAACCATCGAGCGCGCGCCGCTTCGCCTGGTGCAGACGCCGCAGGCGTTCGCCTTCGCGGGCCTGCTGGAAGCCCATCAGCGGGCGCGCGCCGCGGGGCGCGAGGACTTTACCGATGACGCGGCGCTGGCCGAATGGGCCGGCATCAAGGTCAGCACCTTCGAGGGCGAAGCCACAAATGTGAAGCTGACCACGGCGGATGATTTCGTGCGTGCCGGGGCGGCCGAGCTTGCGGCCCTCGCCGATGTGCGTACCGGCTTCGGCTACGACGTGCATTCCTTCGGAGCCGGCGATCATGTCACGCTCGGCGGCGTGCGCATCGCCCATGTGCAGGGGCTGTCGGGGCATTCCGACGCCGACGTGGTGCTGCATGCGCTGGTCGACGCCATCCTGGGCGCGCTCGCGGACGGCGACATCGGGGTGCACTTTCCGCCCAGCGATCCGCAATGGCGCGGCGCTTCCTCCGACCGCTTCCTCGCCTTCGCGATCGAGCGCCTGCGCGCGCGCAAGGGCCGCATCGCCCATCTCGACGTCAATGTGGTCTGCGAAGCGCCCCGCATCGGCCCCCATCGCGACGCCATGCGGATGCGCATCGCCGAGATCGTCGGAGTCGACATCAGCCGCGTGGCCGTGAAGGCCACCACCAGCGAGAAGCTCGGATTCATCGGACGCAGCGAAGGCATGGCGGCGTTCGCGACCGCGACCGTGCGGCTGCCCTGGAAAGATTGAATGAGCGGAGTGACGCAATGGCCGCGCCCGAGCTGATCGAGGCCGCGCGAATCCTGCTCGATCTGTGCCGAGCCAAGAAGCTCAGCATCGCGGCCGCGGAATCCTGCACCGGCGGCCTCCTGGCCGCGACCCTGACCGAGATCCCGGGTTCCTCCGCCGTGTTCGATCGCGGCTTTGTCACCTACAGCAATGAGGCCAAGATCGCCATGCTGGGCGTGCCGGTCGATCTGCTGGAGACGTTCGGGGCAGTGAGCTGCGAGACTGCACAGGCCATGGCGGCCGGCGCGCTGGAGCAGGCTAACGTCGATCTTGCGGTGGCGATCACCGGGATTGCCGGACCGGGCGGTGCCACACCGGGCAAGCCGGTCGGGCTTGTGCATTTCGCCGTTGCGTCGCGCGGCGGCACGCGTGCCCACCAGGCGCGGCAGTTCGGCGACATCGGGCGCGCGCCGGTGCGGCACGAGGCGGTGCGCCAGGCGCTCGCCATGTTGCGCGAGCTGGCCGAGCAGGAGGCGGTGTTGCCGCCGCCCTGACTGCGGCCGGGCGCACGGCCCGATCGGTCAGGGCCCGAACCGCTTGCGCAGGATCGCCCCAAGCACGTTCGAGTAATCGTCGGTCCAGATCCGTATATCCGGGACCGGCTTGACCTCGTGCCAACCGGGCCGATCCGGTAGCTCCCCCAGATCGGTACGCCGGCGCGCCAGCACCGCCACCGAGGCGTTCGCCTTGTAGTCCAGCGGCACGGTCAGGGGGCGATCGTCATCCTTGAAGACGGCGACCAGGCCCTGCGCGGCCGCGACCGCCGCGATCACGCCGCCGAGCTCCATGTAGCGGTTGGACAGGTGCAGCACCACCGCGCCGCCGTCCTCCAGTCGCGCCAGATAGCCGTCGATGGCCTCCCGCGTCAGCAGATGCACCGGCACCACGTCCGACGAGAAGGCATCGAGGATGATGAGGTCATAGCGGTGCCGGGAGGCGGCGAGCGTGAGGCGCGCGTCGCCAAGCACCACCGGAAGATCGGGGGCGCAGGCCGATACATAGGTGAACAGACGCGGATCACGCGCGATCTGCGCGACCGCCGGATCGATCTCGAAGAAGGTCCATTGCTCGCCGCTGCGTCGGTAGCAGCTGAGGGTGCCGCTCCCGAGCCCCACGATCGCCACCTGCGGCAAGGCTCCGCGCGCCGCCCGCATCGCCTCGATGCTCTCCGAGATCGGGCCGCCCCGATAGTAATAGGTGAGCGGCTCCGGCGCGACGCCGACAGCGGTATCGGCGATGCGCTCCGCGCCATGCACGGTGGTCCCGTGATAGAGCAGCCGGAAACGGCCGTCGGCGGTCTCGATGATCTGGTGCACGCCGAAGAAGCTGCGGACCGCGTCGATGCGATTGAAACCGGGCTGCCAGAGCCCGGTCAGCACGAAGCCGAGCACCACCAGCGCCAGGAATCGTTGCGGCCGCCGGCGTTGCAGCAGCATGATGGCGGCAAGCCCGACCAGCATGATCTGAAACCCGTATGCGGCCGAACCTGGCAGGCGAATATCGAGCAGGGATCGCACCAAGACGGCGAGCATGGCGAACCCCAGTACGGGGCCGGCCTCGGTCAGGATGCGCTTGCGGTCGCTTGCGAACATCCCGGGCAGAACCAGAACCGCGGCGATGATCAGGATCGGGTACTCGTAGACCAGCGTGAATATCTGCGGGGCGACGAGCGCGGCGAACACGCCGCCGACAACGCCGCCGAGCGACATCCACAGATAGAACTCGGTGAGCAAGGCCGGCGCCGGCCGGCGCCGATAGAGCTCGCCGTGGCACAGCATCGCCAGCAGGACGAAGGCCGCCAGATTGATCCCGACCGCGACCAGCCAGAACTGCCGCTCGCCGCTGAGCAGGCTGATCGCCAGGATGGCGATCGGGAACGGCACCAGGCCGGCGATCGTCTCCTGGCGCAGCCAGGGCGGATCGCGGAATACGGCGACGAAGGTGAGGAGATAAAACGCCAGCGGCAGCACCCACAGGAATGGTGCCGAGGCGATGTCGGTCGTGATGTAGGAGGTCACTGCGATGACGAGGCCGACCGGAATCGCGGCGAGCGCCGCCCAGATCAGACGATCGGTTGCCGGCACCGCCACGGCGCTCGCATTGCGGGCTTCGAAGCGCAGCCGCCGTGCCACCAGCAAGCTGGCGGCGGCGACCAGGAGCGCCAGCGCGGCGAAGCCCACTGCCCAGAGCTCCGCTTGTTCCCGCAGCGTCAGGAACGGCTCGATCGCGAACGGATAGGCGATCAGGGCCGCGAACGAGCCGAGATTGGAGGCCGCATAGAGAACGTAGGGGTTGCGCGCCTGCGCGTGTCCGCTGGCGGCGAACCAGCCCTGCAGCAGCGGCGCGCTTGCCGCGAGGGCAACGAACGGCAGCCCGATCGAAGCTGCGAACAGGGCGATGAGCCAGGGCGCGATGACGGTGGTGGGCGGCGTGCCGAAGCCTTGCGCGATGGCGATCGGCAGCGTCGCCGCGGCGGCCGCCAGGACGCCGAGATGGACCAGCGCGCCCAGCCCGGGCGGCATCCGGCGCACCAGCAGATGGGCATAGGCATAGCCGCCGAGCAGCGCTGCCTGGAAGAACACCATGGCCACCGACCACACGGTCGGGGCGCCGCCCAGCCGCGGCAACACCATCTTGGTGAACATCGGCTGTACCGCGAACAGCAAGAGCGCCGACAGAAAGAGCGTCGCCCCATAGAGCGACG
This sequence comes from Xanthobacteraceae bacterium, assembly GCA_036498625.1. Classification (GTDB taxonomy): domain Bacteria; phylum Pseudomonadota; class Alphaproteobacteria; order Rhizobiales; family Xanthobacteraceae; genus VAZQ01. The sequence goes on from DASYFD010000142.1 coordinate 5,993, forward strand.
GTGCCAGCCGCAGCATATTGGGCACCGACGGCGCGCGGATCGGGTGGAGCACTGTCATCGCGGGACCGCCATGGGCCGGGACCAGACCCTGAGCGAGACGGGTCGAGGTCCTATCCTAGGGGACCGGCGTTAAACACTGCTTACCCGGAATAGACCTGGTCGGCCCGCTCCTCGAAGGCGGCCGCGAAGCGGCGAAAGGCGAGGTCGAACATGGAGCCCATGAGTAGGGCCAGCATGCGGCTCTTGAATTCGTAGGAGATGAAGAACTCGACGTCGCAGCTATGCTCCCCGACCGGCCGAAAGGTCCAGCGGTTCTCGAGACGGCTGAACGGGCCATCGAGGTATTCGACAAGGATCTGCAGATTGGGCCGGTCGAGGGTGACACGGCTGGTGAATTTCTCGCTGATCAGCTTATAGGCGGCCGTCATATCGGCCACCAGGACCTCGACGCCGTCAGCCGCGGGTTTTCGCTGGCGCACCTTGAGAGAGCGGCAGAGCGGCACGAATTCCGGATAGCGCTCCACGTCCGCGACCAGGTCGAACATCTCGCCGGCGGCGTGCCGCACCCGGCGCTTGTTGGAATATTGCGGCATCAGGCAGGCCCCGCGGTCGCCAGGAAAGCCGCCGCTTCGCGATCACGGGCACAGCGATTAACGCGCAGAGGGCCGCCGAACCGTTCGCTGCCTTCGACGGTGCCGCCAACGACCGGCACACGGCGCGTGCGGTCGTCAAATGCGACCAAGCTTCGCCTCCCGGGCGGCCCGCAGCCGAGCGAAATCCTCGCCGGCATGGTGCGAGGAGCGCGTTAGCGGGCTCGCCGAGACCATGAGAAATCCCTTGGCCAAGGCGATGGTCTCGTAGGCCTTGAACTCGTCGGGCGGCACGAAGCGCACCACCTCGTGATGCTTGCGCGAGGGCTGCAGATATTGCCCGATGGTGAGAAAGTCGACATCGGCTGAGCGCAGGTCGTCCATGACCTGCAGCACCTCGTGGCGCTCCTCGCCCAGGCCCAGCATCATCCCGGACTTGGTGAACATGGCCGGAGCAAGCTCCTTCACCCGCTGCAGCAGGCGGATCGAGGCGAAGTAGCGGGCGCCCGGGCGCACGCTGAGATATTTCGACGGTACGGTCTCGAGATTGTGGTTGAAGACATCGGGCCGCGCCGCGACCACCGTCTCGACCGCGCCGTCCTTGCGCAGGAAATCCGGCGTCAGCACCTCGATGGTGGTGGTCGGGCAGGCCGCCCGGATGGCGGCGATGACGGCGGCAAAATGCGCCGCCCCGCCGTCCACGAGATCGTCGCGATCAACCGAGGTGATCACCACGTGCGCGAGACCGAGCTTGCCGACCGCGGCGGCGACCCGTCCCGGCTCCCGCGCATCGAGCGGTCCCGGCAGGCCGGTCTTGACGTTGCAGAAGGCACAGGCGCGGGTGCAGGTGTCGCCCATGATCATGAAGGTTGCGTGCTTCTTCTCCCAGCACTCGCCGATGTTGGGGCAGCCCGCTTCCTCGCAAACGGTGTGCAGGCCGTGGGCGCGCACGATCGCCCGGGTCTCGAGATAGCCCTTGGAAACCGGCGCCTTGACGCGGATCCAGTCGGGCTTTCGCCCGACCGGCGAATCCGGGCGATGCGCCTTTTCCGGGTGCCGCGGCGCCTCCGGTCGGACATTGGTGACGTTGGTGGTGTCGAGCACGACGGCCATGCGATCTCCGGTACCGGCCTTTGGCCCCGACCCCCTACTTACGAAGTCGGGAGCGGGGCGACAAGGGGCGCCGGCTTGCGCTCTACTTCACGGTCTTTCCGACGGCGGCGATCTGCGATTGATCGATCCGATAGAGCACGAAGCGGTCGCCGGTGAACAGGGTGGTCAGGTGCTCCGGGTCGGGATTTTCATGCTTGGATTCGGCAAACAGCACGTAGAGGTAATCGTAGTCGGTGGTCCAGCGTCGCCAATAATTTGCGCTCTGGGCGCCATCGTTGCGCGCCAGGCGCACCAGCTCGTCGATCATCGGGGGTGTTCCGTCCACGGTGTCGACACGGGCGCGATACTGCGGACGCGCGTGCATGATCTGCTTGCCGACGACGGTGAATGCGGTGGTCACCAATGCGGAGCGCTCGATGATGGCGAAACACGCGGCATGCACCAGGCCGAGATCGTGCAGGTCGTCGCCGCCGTCCGGATCCGCATAGGCGACCAGCACCTTGGCGCCGCGGTCGATCAGCTGCACGGATTGGTGGAACGACTCGGTGCCCGCCGACAGCGAGCCCCACATGTTCTCCACTTCCGCCACCCGGATGCCCAGCATCACCACCAGCACCGCCGCGAAGCCCCGCCGCACGATCCGGTGGCGCATGTCGAGGTCGATGCAGGCGATCAGCATGAAGGCGAGCGAGATCGGCAGCCGCTGGTCAGCCATGTAGGTTTCGAACACTACCCGCGGCAACGCCATGTAGACCGCGACGCCGATCGCGATCAGTCCCGCGCCGACCGCGTGAAGGCTGAATGCGCGGTGGCGCGTGGCCCAGCCGATCGCGAATGCGATGGCGGCGGTGAAGAAGAAGGCGGCGCCGTGGGAATAGACCTCGATGATGTAGACGAGCCCTTCGAGCTTGCCGGGAAGCTCCCAGGTGTAGGTTTGGCGCAACCCCCAGGTCGGGCTCATCATCAACAGCGGCAGAACCGGCAGGAACGGCAGCCCGGTGATCGCGAAATCGAGCAGCAAGCGCGCGACCGTGGTGCCGGTCGAAGCCCCCGGCGCGGCGCGGCGCGCAGCGTCGAACCGGGTCCACAG
>DASYFD010000143.1:0-15654 GCA_036498625.1 Xanthobacteraceae bacterium
CAGCGCAGCACCTCTTGGTGATGCGCTGCTGACCCGGGATCGTTCCACACTCCGGCGGTTGGAACGATCCCGGATCTGCGGAGCAGCGCTCCGCAAGAGCTGCGCGCTGCACCGCGTCCGGGAAAAGTGTCGAGGCCTCGACCTGCACCGCGTGCCCATCCGGCACAAGCCCGGCAATGACAACAGTTAGGGGCGCGCCAGCGCCGCAAGGCGCAGCCGGTCGAGCTTGCCGTTCTCGTTGCGCGGCAACAGTTCGACCGACAGGTAGCGAACCGGGCAGAACATCGGGGCGAGCCTCTGCTGGCAGTGCGCCCTAAGCGCTGCCTCGTCCAGCGGTGCGCGCGGCACGATCAGGGCCCATAGCTCGTCGACCCCGAGACTGTTGGGCATGCCGATGACCGCGGCCTGCTCGATGCCAGCGAAGGCGGCGAGAACGTCCTCGACCAGCTGCGGCCGCAGCTTGGCGCCGCCGAGATTCAACACCTCTTTCTCGCGTCCCGAGATGACCAGCATGCCGTTCGGGCTGAGCGTGCCGAGATCACCGGGATGGAAGAAGCCGTCGCGGAACGAGGCCTGCGTTTGCTCCGGATCGCCGTGGTATCCCTCGACCATGGTGGGGCTGCGGATGCGCAGGGAGCCTTCCTGCCCGCGCGGCAGGAGCCGCCCCGACCCATCGACGACCTCGACCGTGACGCCGGGAAACACATGTCCCACGGCGCCCGGTATGTCGGCGACCACGTGTGCCGGAGCCGCCGCGATCGCCGCGGTCTCGGACGCTCCGTAGAAGAATGTGAGGTTGGAGCCGAGCCGCGCCCGCACGCGCTCGGACAGGGACTTATGCAGTGAGCTGCCGGCCGTGATGATGACGTCGAACCCGCAGCGAAACGCGGTGTTCTCCTCATAGAACTTCAGGATGCCGCTCAGGCCGCCCGGGGAGGCGAACAGGCCCTGCACCTTGTAGAGGGCGAAGGTTTGCAGCGAGTCCATCGGGCTGGCGCCCGGAAAGAAGAACGTGCCGCCACGCGAGAGGATGTAGATCATCAGACGGAAGCAGGTGCTTTGCCCGAGCCCGGTGTCGCAGAAAAACCGCGAGCATGCGACGAAGGGATCTCCGAACGCAAACAGATAGCGTCCGTATCTGTTCATCTCCATCGCGTGGCTGATGGCAATCGCCTTCGGAGTCCCGGTCGAGCCGGATGTCAGCACGATGCGCGCAATGGTGTCGCCGCCGGGTGTGACGAAGCGCTCGTCGATCGGCTTGCCGTCGCCTTCGGTCCAGCCGAGGTCGGCCAGAATGATGGGAAGATTGGCCCCGTTGCCGATGAATACGGGCGCATCGGTGATGACGGAATCCACCCGCAGGCCGGGGGGCAGGTTGAGATCGGTGACCGAGAGGGTGGCCACGCCCATGCGGGCGAGGGCGAGCGCGATGGCGGCGTGAAAGATGTGATCTTTGATCTGGATGGCCACGGTTTGTCCGGGGCGGACGCCGAGGCCGAGCGCGCGCCGGCCGATATTGTGGATGAAACGCTCCAGGCGGGCATAGCTGATGAGATTGAGGGCCGACCCTGGCGCACACAGCGCGGCGGCAGGCGGATTTTGCCTGCACTGGAAGAGAATCGGCTCGACAATGTTCATTTATCACCCGCTAAAACGCGAACCCCAGTGCGCGAATGTCCGTCGGCGAAACAGCCGCGCAAGATACCATTTACCATTATGGCGTCCGGGGCCGGCAGGTCTGTGGCAGAATCGCAACAGGCGGCTGAATTCGCAACGAAATTCCCCGCCAGCGCGATTTTGGCATGCGGCCACGAGCTCAGCCCGTAGTATATTTCTGGCAGCGACGGTTGGGATAATCGGGGGGACACCATGAAGAAGTTGCTCTTGGCATCGGTTTCGTCATTTGCCTTGATGGGCGCGGCCTACGGCGCCGACATGACGCCCGCGCCCGCGTTCAAGGCCCCGCCTCCGCCCCCGGTTACCTGGAGCGGCTTCTATTTGGGAGTGGACGGCGGCGTGGCGCGGCATGACGCTGACTTCAACGATCTGGCCGGCTTCTTTCAGTCCACTGGTACCTACAGGACCAGCGCAACCGGCGGGGTCTTGGGGGGATACGCCGGCTTCAATGTGCAGGATCGAAGCTTTGTCTACGGCCTTGAAGCGGACATCAACTGGGTCGGCGCCAAAGCGACGGAGGGCTGGGGAGGCAGCGTCCCAAGCAGCAGCACCGCGCAACAGTCCCAGGATGTTCCCTGGGTGGCCACATTTCGCGGGCGCATGGGCATCGACTTCGAATCGACGTTGTTCTATTTCACCGGCGGCTTGGCGGTTGGCCAGGTCAAGGACAGCTTCAACGGCTTCTGCGGTATCGGTCCGTGCCTTGGCGCGCCGGCCGGTGGATTGTTCGGCGGCTTCAGCGAAGATGTGACAAGACTCGGCTGGACCGCCGGGGCCGGCGTCGAACACATGTTCAGCTCGCATTGGACGGTGCGCGGCGAATTCCGCTACGTCGATCTTGGACGCACGACTTTGGCGTGCCAGCAAGTCCTTGGCGGGCGATGCGGCCCTGCCTCGAACTACCGGGGCGAATTTTCGAACACTCTGATGAACGGGTTGGTCGGCATCGGCTACAAGTTCTGAGCCTCGACGGCGAGCTTCTCCGCTCTTCTGATCTGCTTCGCGCCCCGCCTCGACGGGGCGCGTTGCATTTGGGGCGCCCGAAGCTGGGCCGCACCAACGCAACCTGCAGGCGGGTGAGGGCCAATCCGCCCTCCGTGGCGCGCGCGGCGGCCCTGTGATAGATTCCCGCCCGTCCGGGTCGTTGAGAACAACTGCCAAGCAGTGGCACCCGGGCGCCCGAACGTCAGGGAGGACGTCATGCTCGAACGAGGCCTGATCGGCGCCATCGCGCTGGTTGCGGCGCTGTGCCTGTCCGGCGCCGGCGCGTTTGCCTTCGATGACGCGCAATATCCCGATTTCAACGGCAAATGGAACCGGGCCCCGTTCCCTGGCGCGCCGCGCACGCCGCAGCCGACCTATGACCCGACCAAGGGCTGGGGCAAGGCCCAGCAGGCGCCGCTCACCCCGGAATACACCGCCATTTTCGAGGCCAATGAAGCCGACCAGGCGACCGGCGGCGCCGGCACCACGCGCGGCTACACCTGCCGCACCGGCGGCATGCCGCTGATCATGACCTTGTTCCAGCCGATGGAGGTCATCGTGCTGCCCGACACCACCTACATCCTGATTGATCGCGGCAACATCCAGCGGCGGATTTTCACCGACGGGCGCGATTGGCCCAAGGAGATCGATCCGGCCTATGTGGGCTACTCGATCGGCAAATGGATCGATGAAGCCGGCAGCGGCCAATACAACGTGCTCGAGGTCGAGACCCGCGCCTTTCGCGGACCCCGCACCTACGACGCCAGCGGATTGCCGCTGCATTTCGACGAGCAGAGCATCATCAAGGAGCGGATGTATCTCGACAAGGCCGACAAGAACATCATGCACAATGAGATCACCGTCATCGACCATGCGTTGACGCGGCCCTGGACCGTGATGAAGGACTACCGCCGCGACCCGCGGCCGGTCTACGTCGAGGAGGTCTGCGCCGAGGGCAATCCCTGGGTCCAGATCGGCAAGGAGGCCTACATGCTGGGCGCCGACGGCGCGCTGATGCCGGCCAAGAAGGATCAGCCGCCGCCGGATTTGAGATTCTTCCACCAGACCAAAAAGTGATCCGGCGGCTTGGAGGATGAGATGATGACCAACCGAAGCTCGATCGGCGCCATCGCGTTGCTGGCTGCGCTGCTGTTGCCGCCGTTCCTGGTGCCGGATGGCGCGCATGCCTTCGATCAATCGAAATATCCCGACCTCAAGGGCCAGTGGGTGCGGGTCGGCTCGCCGCGCTGGGACGACGACCACGCGCCGCTGACGGCTGAATATCAGGCGATCTACCAGGCCAACCTCAAGGACATGGCGACCGGCGGGCAGGGCATCGATCCGACCTATCTCTGCCTTTCGCCCGGCATGCCGCGCATCATGAACGTCTATGATCCGATGGAGGTCGTGGTCACGCCCAATGTCACCCACATCCTGATCCAGCACATCCACGACACGCGGCGGATCTTCACCGACGGGCGCGACTGGCCCAAGAACGAGGATCCGACCTTTGCGGGCTATTCCATCGGCAAGTGGATCGACAGCAAAGGCAGCGGCCGCTACGACCTGCTCGAGGTCGAGACCCGCAACCTCAAGGGCCCGCGCGTCTATGACAGCACCGGGCTGCCGTTCCACCAGGACAACGCGACGGTCATCAAGGAGCGCATCTATCTCGACCCGGCCGATCCCAACATGCTGCGCGACGACATCACGGTGACCGACCACGCGCTCACGCGTCCCTTCACGGCCAACAAGAAATACAGCCGCAGCCCGGATCCGCAGCCGGTCTGGCTCGAGGCGCAATGCGCCGACGGCAACCATCATGTGCTCATCGGCAAGGAGAACTACTATGTGAGCGAGGACGGCTACCTGATGCCGGTCAAGAAGGATCAGGCGCCGCCGGACCTGAAATATTTCAAGAAGAAGTGAGGCTGCCCGGAATGCCGCGCAACTGCGGCATCCGGCGTGACCTCTGCGTAACGACAAGCCGTAAACCTTGGAGGACCGACATGCTCTACCGTAATGCGATCGGCACGATTTCTTTGGCCCTGGTGCTGTGCGTGCCGTTCGCGGATGCCCGTGCGTTCGACGAATCGAAATATCCCGATTTCAACGGCCAGTGGAGGCGGCCGCCGGGCATCGCCAATCAATTCGACATCAGCAAGCCGCAGGGCCGCGCGCAGCAGGTGCCGCTGACGCCGGAATTCCAGAAGGTGTTCGAGGCCGGCCTGGAGGATCAGAAGGCCGGCGGCCAGGGCAACGACCCGACCTATATCTGCATCCCGGACGGCATGCCGCGAGTGATGAACGTGATCTTCCCGATGGAGGTCATCGTCACCCCCAACACCACCTACATGCTGATCGAGTACCTGACCCAGCAGCGCCGGATCTACACCGACGGGCGCGATTGGCCGAAGGATTTCGAGCCGAGCTTCACCGGCTACTCGATCGGCAAATGGGTCGAGCCGGATGCGAGCGGGCGCTATCAGGCGCTCGAGGTCGAGACCCGCCTGCTCAAGGGGCCGCGCACCTATGACCCGAGCGGCGCGCCGCTCCACCCCGACAATGAGAGCGTCGTGAAGGAGCGCATCTATCTCGACAAGGGCAATGCCGACCTCATGCATGACGACATCACCACCTACGATCATGCGCTCACCCATCCCTGGACGGTGAACAAGCGCTATGTGCGGGTGCGCAACCCGATCTGGGTCGAGAGCAGCTGCGCCGAGGGCAACCCGCATGTGAAGATCGGCAACGAGAGCTACATGCTGGGCGCCGACGGCAGCCTGATGCCGGCCAAGAAGGGGCAAAAGCCGCCGGACCTGAGGTATTTCAAGTAACGCCGGCCCGGGAGGCCTTGATGCCCGAGCGAAGCTCGATCGGGGCGATCGTGCTGACGGCCGCGCTCCTGACGACGACCATCGGGGCGCGGTCGCAAGACATGAAATATCCCGACCTGCGCGGCCAGTGGCTGCGCGGCACCGGGGTGCAATGGGACGGCAGCAAGCCGCCGGGGCGTGGCCAGCAGGCGCCGCTGACGGCGGAATACCAGGCGATCTACGAAGCGGGGCTGGCCGAGCAGGCGGGCGGCGGCGGCCAGAGCTACAATCCGCAGGTGCGCTGCGTGCCGCCCGGCTTGCCGCGCGCCATGATCGGCTACGAGCCGATCGAGATCCTGGTGACGCCCGACATCACCTATGTGCAGCTGCAGTTCATGGGTGAGGTCCGCCGCATCCATACCGACGGGCGCGATTGGCCTCAGACCCTGCAGCCCTCCTTCATCGGCACCTCGATCGGACGCTGGGTCGACACCAAGGGGAGGGGGAGCTTCGATGCGCTCGAGATCGAGACCCGCGGCTTCAAGGGCCCGCGATTGGTGGAGAACACCGGCATTCCGCTGCACCACGACAATGCGACCGTGATCAGGGAGCGCATCCGCCTCGATCCCGTCGACCCCAACCTGCTGCACGACGACATCACGCTGATCGACCATGCGCTGACGCGGCCCTGGAGCGTGACCCGCGACTTCCGCCGCGCCCCCAGGACGGTCTGGACCGAATATCTGTGCAACGAGCACAACAACCTCGTCATCATGGGGGGCGAAAGCTATTTCGTGCGCGAGGACGGATATCTGATGCCCATGGGAAAGGACCAGCGGCCGCCCGATCTGCGCAACTTCGCGCAGCCGGCGGCCGCGGAAAACCGATAGCACCGATGCTGGATCACAACGGGAGAACGGCGATGCTTTATCGAGGCGCGATGGGTGTGGAGCTCGCGGCGATGCTGTGCGCGGCATCGGGCGGGGCGCGGGCATATGACGACGCGATGTATCCCGACCTGCACGGCCAGTGGATCGGGGTGCGCGGCAGCGCGGGCGGCGGCCAGCCCTCGTTCGATCCGATCAAGCGCTGGGGCACCACCCAGGACGCGCCGCTGATCCCGGAATACGAGGCCATGTTCAAGGCCAACCTGATCGACCAGAAAGAGGGCGGGCAGGGCACCAATGCGACCAGCACGTGCCTCGCGCCCGGCATGCCGATGGTGATGAATGCGCATTCTCCCATGGAGATCATCGTGCTGCCGGAAACCACCTATATCCGGGTGGATCACATCCGCGACACTCACCGGCGGATCTACACCGACGGGCGCGACTGGCCGCAGGATGTCGAGCCCGGCTTCGACGGCTATTCCATCGGCCACTGGCTCGACACCAAAGGGGATGGTCATTTCGACACGCTCGAGGTCGAGACCCGCGCCTTCAAGGGCCCGCGTTCCTACGACGCCAGCGGGTTGCCGCTGCACCGGGACAACCAATCCGTCTTCAAGGAGCGGTTCTATCTCGACAAGGCCAATCCGAATCTCCTGCACGACGACATCACGGTGTTCGACCATGGCCTGACGCGGCCCTGGACGGTGCTCAAGAGCTACCGCCGCAACACCAATCCGCATCCGATCTGGGTCGAATATATTTGCGCCGAGGGCCAGCAGCTCGTCCACATCGGCGACCAGGGCTACATGCTGAGCGCGGACGGCTACCTGATGCCCACCCGCAAGGGCCAGAACCCGCCCGATTTGAAATACTTCAAGCAGACGCAGAAGTGACCCAAGGGCGCGAGTTGTAGAAAGGCGACTACACCGCTGGCGAGGCGCCTCCCTCTCACCCGTGGAGGGAGTGAAATGCCGTTCCCATGCCGCATTCCGGGGAATGAAGCGCCGTGCCCGCGTGGCTTGTCTTGATGCGTTCGGTCCACTAGGTGTCATGGCCGGACTTGTTCCGGCCATCTCGATTGAGGATGGCACCGTACCTCGCTTATCGAGATCGCCGGGACGAGCCCGGCGATGCAAACTCGGCAGCCTATGGAGGAAAAGTATGCGAGTGTCCCGACGCGTGAGCTTGCTGGCGTCATTTGCTCTCGTCACCGCCTTTGCTTTCGCGACCCTCAACCCCACCACAGCAGCGGCCCAGGCCGCCGGGAAAACCATGACCACATCAACGGGCCTGCAGATCACCGATACCGCCGTCGGCACCGGCGCCACCCCCAAGGCGGGCCAGATTTGCGTCATGCATTATACTGGCTGGCTCTACGAGAACGGCGTCAAGGGCAAGAAATTCGACAGCTCGGTCGACCGCGGCCAGCCGTTCGAGTTCCCGCTCGGCCGGCAACAGGTCATCGCCGGCTGGGACGAGGGCGTCGCCACCATGAAGGTCGGGGGCAAGCGCACACTCATCATCCCGCCCGCGCTCGGCTATGGGGCGCGCGGCGCCGGCGGCGTCATTCCGCCCAACGCCACGCTGATGTTCGACGTCGAGTTGCTCGGCGTTAAGTGATTCCGCGTCCCGCAAGGCTGCCGCAACCGGCAGCCTTACGCGCGGGCTCGGGCGATCGGTCGCCGCCGTCGCAAAGCAGGGGAGGCAGCATGCCGCGCCGCATGGTTTCGATTGGTGCCGCTGCGCTCGCCGTCCTGTCGTTCGCGGTCGGCGGCGCGCAGGCGTTCGACGAGGCGAAATATCCCAACCTGAAGGGCCAATGGACCAGGTTCGTGGTCCCGGGCCTCGGCGGCATGCCGTCCTTCGACCAGACCAAGCCCTGGGGATTCGGGCAGGAGGCGCCGCTCACGCCGGAATACAGGGCGGTTCTGGAGGCGAGCATCGCCGACCAGGCCAACGGCGGGCAGGGCAATTTCACCGGTTCCGAGTGCCTGGCCTTCGGCATGCCGACCATGATGATCGCATTCTATCCGCAGGTATACATCATCACGCCGGAGACCACCTATATCCTGATCAACAACGCGGACCACGGCCGCCGCATCTTCACCGACGGCCGCGATTGGCCCAACGGGATGGAAGCCACCTATGCGGGCTACTCCATCGGCAAATGGATCGATACAGGCGGCAACGGCCGCTACGACACGCTCGAGGTCGAGACCCGCGGCCCCTTCAAGGGTCCGCGCGCCTATGACGGCACCGGCCTGCCGCTGCACCACGACAATCAATCCATCTTCAAGGAGCGCATTCACCTCGACAAGGCCGATCCGAACATCCTGCATGACGAGATCACGGTGATCGACCATGCCCTGACGCGTCCCTGGACGGTCGACAAGCGGTACCGCCGCAATGCCGAGCCGCAGGTGGTCTGGCCGGAATATGTCTGCGGCGAGAACAACGCTCATATCCGGGTCGGCAAGGAGAGCTATTATCTGAGCGCCGACGGTTTCCTGATGCCGGCCCGCAAGGATCAACCGGCTCCCGACGCGAGATATTTCAAGCAGACGCAAAAGTGATGACCAAAGCGCAGCCGAGGTTTTTGAACGCGGCTCACACCGGCCGCGGAACGCCTGCACGGCCCGGCTCGCATTCGAGCGCAGCGCGGTCCCATTGGCCGGCATTCGCGGCCGCCTCATAAGTGCTTTGCAGGAAGGCGAGCAGCGCCGCATCGGGATCGCTCGCCGTTCGAACCGCGTCATAGGGCAGGAGAAACTCGCCGATCGCGCTGTTGAAAGAGGCGCGCTCGGGCCGCACCGCGGCTGCCCGAAAGCCGTCCGGCTCCGGATAGGCGTAGGAATAGAACGAGGCGTGATCGATGCCGCCCCCGCCCGGCCAGAAGCCGGCGCTGCTGACCTCATGGGAATAGGCTTCCCGCATCACCGCGTCGGAAAGCCCCGGAGCGCCGCCCGGATGCGGCGGAGCCCGTCGCCCGGAAAAGCGCGTGACGGCCATGTCGAAGCTGCCCCAAAAGAAATGCACCGGGCTGCTCTTTCCGATGAAGCCGGTGCGGAACAGCTTCAATACGCGATCGACCTGGAGCAGCACGCGCCAGAAACGCCGCGCATATTCGGCGTCATAGGCGCCGTGCAGCCGGTCCTGGCTGAACGGCATGGCGCCGGCGATCTCGCTGGGCAATTCCCTGATCCGAGCCTCGATGCCGAGCTCCGCCAGCGCCGCGATCACCAGTGCGTAGAAGTCAGCGACCGTTCGGGGCTCGAGGGCGATCAGCTTCTGGCGACCATCGCTTGCCGCGATGTCCAGCACGTTCCGTGTGAAGTCGAACGTCATCTCGAACACGCCGTCCCGGGAGGGAATCGGCGACGTGGTCAGGCCGCGAGCGGTGACATAGAACGGCACGTGCCAGGAGTGATTGAGCCAGGGCGTAAGGCCGAGCCGGATCTTGCCCACGATCTGGGTCCACAGATGCAGGGTGGCGCAGGTGTCCTTCCAGGCCTCATAGGGCAGGGCGGGCCAGGGCTCATTATTCGTGCTGCTCATCATGCCGTCCAATCTAGTCCGGTGCGTGGCGAATTTCGAGGTCGGGGAGGCCCCAGCACTCGATGCCCATATCCTTGGCCATGATGCCGAGACCTTCGGTCTCGATCTCGCCGGCCGCGCTGCCGCGCAGCGGGTGCGGGTCGCGAATCCATCGGCTGCGGGCGCCGTAGAAGAACGGCGGGAACACCAGGCCGTCGCGATGCCGGTCGGCGCGAACCAGCAGCATGGTGCCGCCGACCGACTCGAGCCGCACCATCTCCTGGCCGCGCAGATCGTCCATGTGCTTGCGGCCGCCGTCGCACCAGGCATTGAGATCGAAGGTCTTGCCGCCGTATTCGGTCACGCAGTGCGGCTGCACGATGTCGCGGTCGAGCCCGATGAGCGTCTGCAGGATGTCGACCGGGTATTCCACCACGTCGACATCGAGCCACAGCACCCAGTCTTCATTCCGCATGGCATTGAACAGCAGATGATTGCGCGCGCGCGCCAGCACCGCGCGCCGCGCGATTTGATACACCGCGGTATAGCGCGGAACGCCCGGCGGGAAATGCAGGCCAAAATCTCTCTTGAACAGGCGCTTGCGGGCGAAGTTGCGGCAGGCGCCTGCAAGCCTTTGCTCGACTTGCGCAAACGTGTCGTCCTCGCTGTCGCCCTCGAGAATGCCGAGGGAGAGCGCGGCAGCCGGATAGCTCAACCGCTCGAGCCCCTCGAAATAACGATCGAGATACCGGGAGGCCGACTTCATGGGCGTGAGGATGAGCACTTTTGCTGAATCTGGCGGCATCGAGGGTTCCGGCTTGACGGGGGTGAAAAACTTGCCTTGGTTGGGCATCATAGCTCATGAGGCCCCGCCAGATGCAGGATGCCCTCCGCCATCGGCTCGATGAACGCTTGGCGTCGCCACGGGCATTTCCGGACGGCCGGTTTTCCGGCCGCGGCATCGTGACCTGCGCGGGGGGCCCGCGTTACTTCACCTGCGTGTGGGTCCTGATCTGGGTCTTGCGGTACGTCCACCGCACCTCGCTTCCCATTCAAGTATGGCACCTGGGCGTCGCCGAGATGAGCGCGGGCATGCGCGCCCTCCTGGAGGAGGAGGGCGTGGAAGTGATCAACGCGGAGACGGTGATTGGCCGGCATCCGGCCCGCGTCTGCGGCGGCTGGCCGCTCAAGCCCTACGCGATCATGCACAGCCGCTTCCAGGAGGTGCTCTATCTCGATGCCGACACCATTCCGTTTTCCGATCCGGTAGCGGTCTTCGGCTGGGAGATTTACCGCGCGGCCGGCTTGCTGCTCTGGCCCGATGTCCTCGACCTCAAGGCTGAAAATCCGATCTGGGAGAAGGTCGGCCTGGCGCCGCGCGCTTGCATCAGCGTCGAATCCGGCGTTCTCGCGGTCGACAAGGCGCGGGCCTGGAGCGTCCTCGATATCGCGGTGCTTTTGAACGAGCATTGGGAAGAGCTGTACAGCCTCATCTATGGCGACAAGGATTCCTTCCTGCTGTCCTGCCGTTTGCTGGCGTACCCGGAGGCCATGATCGCGCACCGGCCGTTCAATCTCGATGACGATCTGGTGCAGCGCGACCCGCAGGGCGAGCCGTTCCTGCATCATCGGACGTGCTCGAAATGGAATCTGTCGGGCCGCAACCGACCGGTTACGGTGGCGGCGCTCGATGAAGGCTGCGCGCAGGCGCTCGCCGAGTTGCGCAGACGCTGGACCGGTGTCGTGTTCAATGCCCCACCCGCGAGCCCCGCGGCCCGGGCCGCCGAGGCCGCCGTGATCGCGACGCGAACTTTCGAATATACGACCTCAGGGGGCCCGGGACGCAGGCTCGAGCTCCTTTCCGGCAATCGGGTGGCGCAAGGGCGCGGCGAATGCGAGCAGCACTGGGCGGTCGCGGAGCGGGACGGGAACCTGATCCTGCAGTTGTTTTCCGACGTTCAGCTGCGGGTCGAGCTCACCCGCCTCGACGACGGCAGCTGGCGCGGCGGATCGGCGGTCCCGCCGCCTTTCGACGCGCGCCTGGTCTCGGTTGCCGCCGCCGCGAGCTGGCCGCATCATGGCGCCAAATGTATCGTCAGGTCCGCCGCTGACACGGTTGCGGCGCTGCTCGATCCCTCGTTGCAGGGCGCCGGATATGACGAGGACACGGCGCGCGAGCTTGCGGCGGCGCTTTCGCTCCTCAACAGCCTTTTCGATGACGTTGCGGAGCAGATCACCGGGCGCCTCGCCGCGCACGCGCTCGATGCGAAATGGAGCGAGTTCCTCGCCGGCCTCGCCCGCACATTGGCGCAATCCCGCGACCGCCGCATCGCGCTGTCGGGCGAGCGGGCGATCCATCCGCCCGGCATCGATCCCGCCCTCTACGTGCGGGCGGTCTAGATCCGCGCTCGGGCATGAGCAGACCGGCCGGAAAAGAACGCCTGCTTTTCATCGCGCCGATCGCGCCCAGCGATCACGGCAATGGGCTGGCGATGCGATGCGGATTTCTGCTCGACGCCTATGCGCGCCGCTTTGCGATCGATCTCGCGCTCATCCCGGTCGCATCGTCCTCGGATAATCTCAATGATTTCGTCAGCGCGCGGGTGCGGCGGGCGCAGGTGTTTCGGCTGCCGGGGCCGGACAGTCACTTCGGTCTGGTCGCGCGGTTGGCCGACCCGGCGGTGCGGCTCCAGGCCTTCGAAAGCTACGGCCGGCCGTCGTTGACCAGCAGCCTCACCGACGATCTTCGCGGCGCGATCGAGTCCTGGTGCGGACCCGAGCGCTACCGGGTCGTGCACGTGTCGCGGCTTTATCTGGCCTCGCTCGCGACCCACTGGACCGGGTCAGGCGACCGCGGCCAGCGCCTCATTCTCGATTGCGACGAGGACGACGTGTCGGCTTTTCGGCGCATCGCCCGCATGCATGATCGAAGCGGCAACGCCCACGCGGCCGCCTGGGCACGCGCTGAGGCAGCGGCATTCGAGCGCCTTGCGCCAAAAGCGCTGCGGCCATTCGACCTGGTGCTGGCGGCCGCACCAGGCGAGGCGCAATCGCTCTCGGCGCGCGCCGCCAACCGGCCGGTCGTCACCATCCCCAATACGATCGCGGCATCGCCGGCGCGCAGGTCCAATCGGCCCCGCCGGCGCGCCCGCACCATCCTGTTCGTCGGGAACTTGGGGTATGCGCCCAACGTGGACGCAATCTGGTGGTTTGCGACCCGGGTCTGGCCACGGCTGTGCCGGCACCTGCCGTTTTCGATCCGCCTCCTCATCGTGGGCGCGAATCCGCCGGCGACTTTCGCCCGCCTCGATAGCCGCTGCGACATGGTGGTGACCGGCAGGGTGGACGACGTAGGTCCGTTCTACGATGCCGCCGATCTCGCCATCGTGCCCTTGCGGGCGGGCGGCGGCACCCGCATCAAGCTCCTGGAAGCGGCGGCCCGCGGCGTGCCCATCGTGTCGACCCGCTTCGGCGCCATGGGGACGAGCCTGCGGGCAGGCCGCGACATGCTGGTCGCCGACGATGCGGCGGGCCTGGCGCGGGCCTGCGCGGCGCTACTGACCAACGAGCGGGCGGGGCAAGCCATAGCGGCGCGCGCCCGCGACCGAATTCGGCTCGATTATAGGGCCGAAACCTGGGCGGCGCGGCTCATGGACCTGGTTTGTGGCCGACAGTCGATGACAACATAGCGCAGATTTGTTAGAAGCCCGGCGTAGTCGGCAGGAGGCGTGATGACCGAGGTAATTTCACAGGCGGAAAATCTCGAGATCAACGAGGTTCCGGACGGGTATATCATCTATCAGAGCGCGCGCGATCGCGTGCATTACCTCAACAAGACGGCCGCCGTCGTCTTCGAATTGTGCAACGGCAAGCTCGATGCTCAAGCCATCGTGGGACGCGTGGTGCAGGCGTTCGACCTCGACGGATCCTCGGAAGAGGCCGAGATCATGGAGTGCCTGGGCTCGCTGATCAAAGAGGGGCTGGTCCAATCGCATTCGAAGTGATCGTCCGCACGCTCTTGCGTCGCATCGTGCTGCGGACGCCGGACGGCGACGTCCATCAGGCGCTCCGGTACCTCGAATGCGAGCCCGAGATCGAGGGCTATTCGACGCACGATCTCGAGATCCGGATCGAGCCGTATGCCGGCCGCTATCGCGTCATCGAGGATGGTGGCCCCCCGCGCGAGGAGCTCACCCCCGCGGCCGTGGTGAACTATCTGCATCGGCGCGCGTTCATCCTGTCGGTCGAAGACCGGCCGCAGGCGCTGCTGCTGCATGCGGCCTGCCTGCGCAATGCCGGGCGGCGCGTCATCCTGGTCGGCACCGAAGGCGCCGGCAAGACCACGCTGACGCTCAGCCTCGTGCTGCGCGGCTATGAGATCGAGGGCGATGAGAACGTCTTCGTCGACGGCCGCGGCGTGATCGCCCGCCCGCGTGGCCTGCGGGTAAAGGAACGCGCGCTTGCGCGCCTGCCGGAGATCGCCGACCGGATCGCGGCGGCGCCGTTCCTGACCGACGTGTACGGCCGCAAGATCTATAATCTCGACCCCAGAATGATCGGGGCGCCGTGGCAAATCCGGCAGGGAGCCGTCGATCTGGTGGTGCTGCTACGCGCGAACCACGGCGGCGCTTCATCGGTGCGGCCGCTCGGGGCGCTGGCGGCCGGCCGCGAGCTGATGGCCGAGATCGGGTTCCCGGCGACCGGGCGGGGCGGGGCAGTGGCGGCGCTGGCCGGCCTCACGGCCCGGGCCCAGGCATTCGATCTGTCGCTCGGGAACTCGGCGCAGGCGCTCGACCTGATCGATCGCCTGTTTTCCGCTCTCCGGTGAGGCCGAATAGGCACATGGGGCCGAAAAACGGGGAGCAGCCACACGGCGGCCTTGACCTTGCTGGGAAAATGGCAAAACTGTAGGCGGGGGCAATTGTTTGGGGGATACTCCCGACAATCCACCCGACGGCGATGCCGGGCGCGGCGTCGACCGGGATCATGCGCGCCGAGTGACGGCTCGTTCCGTCTTTGCGCCCGATCGTGGCGCGATGCCGGGAATCCGACCGCTGGTAGACCTGCGAGGTTGCGTGATGAGCGAGAGCAAAGACGAGAGGACGAATGATGCCCTGGCCGGGATCGATGCGGCCAAGCGCGAGACCCTGAACCGGCTGATCACCGGCACCGCCTTCGTGGCGCCTATCGTGGCGTCGTTTGCGATGGACGGGCTCACGATCTCCAAGGCCCAGGCGGAGACCGCCAATGGCTCAGGCATCGTTCGCGTATTGAGTGACCGGCGGCTCAAGACCGGCATCGCGCGGGTCGCAACGCTTGCTTCCGGGCTCGGACTCTACCGGTTCAAATACCTTTGGAGCGCTGTGGAATATGTCGGCGTCATGGCGCAGGAAGTGCGCGACCTGGTGCCGGCCGCCGTCGTCGAAGGGGCCGACGGCTTCATGCGGGTCGATTATCGAATGCTCGGCCTCGAGATGCTGACCTACCGGGCCTGGCAGGCGCGCAACCCCCAAATCGCGGCGGCGTGATTGCCCGCGGGTGCGCCCGCGATGCCGACGAATCTGCCTTTTGGGATCAGCGAGGGGAAAATGACCGACAGCAACAAGATCGATGATGCCCTGGCCGGAGTCGACGGCGCCAAGCGCGAGACCTTGACCCGGCTCATCACCGGCACCGCCTTCGTGGCACCGATCGTCGCGTCCTTTGCGATGGACGGGCTCACGATCTCCAAGGCCCAGGCAGCGGGCGCC
>DASYFD010000144.1:0-28138 GCA_036498625.1 Xanthobacteraceae bacterium
CCCGCTGTTCAAGGGCGCCAAGGGCAACGAATACAATCTGCGCGACACGCGGCCGCATTTCGAGGTGGTCGAGCAGCCGGGCGGGCTGTTCATCGGGGCGCGCCGCAATGCCGAGAACGGCAACTACTACTGGCGCATCACCCCCTGGGTGATGCCGACCTTCACCATGATCCCGCCGCGGGCCGACCATCCGATCCACGGCCATTTCTGGATTCCCATCGACGACGTGAGCTGCTGGGCCTGGACCTACGACTTCCATCCGGTGCGCGCGCTCTCCGCCCGCGAGGTCGATGCCATGAAGGCCGGCGCCGGGGTGCACTGCAAATACGTGCCCGGGACCTATCGGCCGCTCGCCAACAAGGACAACGACTACCTGATGGACCGCGCCGCCCAGAAGGCCGGCAAGACCTTCAGCGGGGTTGCGGGCTTCGCCAGCCAGGACGCCTCGCTGCAGGAGAGCATGGGACCGATCTGCGACCGCACCAAGGAGAACCTCGTCTCCACCGACAACGGGATCATCATGGCGCGCCACCGCCTGCTGCGCGCCGCCAAGGCGCTGGTCGAGAAGGGCGTGGTTCCGCCCGGCGTCGATCCCGAGCACCACAAGGTGCGCTCCGCCTCGGTGGTGCTGCCGCCCGATCAGGCGTTCAAGGACGCCGCCAAGGAAGCCTTGACGGCCCGTCCCGGCGTCGCCCAGACGACGGTGTGAAGAAGGCCCGTAGGTTGGGTTAGCGCGGCCATCGGCAGCGCGATATCATGGCGCTGTCGATCCGCGCGTAACCCAACAAACCACCACCCGGAAATCGAGATGTTGGGTTACGCGCGGCGCGCCGGCACGGCAAAATCACACATTCGTCGGCTGCGCTGACCCAACCTGCGAGCCCCAATGGAGCCCCATGGCCGGACCCAAGCTCAAGACCGTCACCCGCACGCAGGGCAACAACCAGGCCCTCAAGGACGGCAGCGTCAAGCCGCGCAGCTTCGAATTCGATTTCGTCGAGGTCGATCCGCTGATCGCCGCGTTCCGCCGCATGGTGCGGGGCAACGAGTTCGACATCTGCGAGATGGCTTTGACCACGTACATTTGCGCGCGCGCCTTCGGCAAGCCCATGACGGCGGTGCCGGTGTTCCTGGTGCGCGCTTTTCACCATGGGGCAATTCTCGCCAACACCAGGTCCGGCATCCGCAGCCCCAAGGACCTCGAGGGCAAGCGGGTCGGCGTCAACCGCGGCTACACGGTCACCACCGGGGTGTGGGCGCGCGGCATTCTCGAGAAGGAATACGGCGTCGATCTGAACAAGATCACCTGGGTGCTCTCCGGCGACGAGCACGTGGCCGAATATCGCCCGCCCGCCAATGTGGTGCCGATCGAGCCCGGCAAGAAGATGGCGGACATGCTGGCTGAGGGCGAGCTCGCCGCCGCCATCGGGGTCGAGGTCGATTCTCCTGATGTGAGGCCGCTCATTCCCGACGCGTTCGAGGTCGGCGTCGCGGCGCTGCGCCGGCGCGGCCTCTACCCGATCAATCATACGGTGGTGATCAAGAACGAGCTGATCGCCGCCCATCCGGAGCTTGCCGCCGACGTGTTCGACGCCTTCGCGGCCGCCAAGCGCGCCTATCTGGACCGCCTCGAGGCCGACCTGATCGAGAAGCCGACCGAGATGGACGCGCTGCACAAGCGGGTGATGCAAATCACCGGCGACCCGCTCCCCTACGGCATCGCGCCCAACCGGCAGGTCATCGAGGAGCTGATCGGTCACGCCCTGCGGCAGGGCATCATCACCAGGCCGGTGACGGTCGAGGAGCTGTTCGTGCCGAGCACGCGCGGGCTCTCCGCCTGACTTTTGGCCCAGGCCTTGGTAGTGTGGCACGCGGAATTCCCTGGGCGATCGTGCGGTATGCAGACCGGTGCGGAGAATCTGACGGGTGTTTGGCAGGGCCTCTATACCTATTCGGCGCGCGGCAGGTCGGTATCCTTCGTGGCGACGCTCATCGAGTCCGGGCGCGTGCTCAGCGGTTCGATCCACGAGCCGCGGGACTTCGGTGTCCCGGTGGGCGAAACGCTCTACGCGACGCTGCTCGGCAGCCGCAGCGGCAGCGCCGTGTCCTTCACCAAGACCTATCAGAACGCCGGCCCCTTCTACGGTTCGGTCGAATATGCGGGAGCTCTGAGCGGCGACCGGACCGAGATTGAGGGTGTCTGGACCATCCCGCGCGGGGGTTCCGGGAAGTTTCTGATGGTCAGGTCGGCCGGCAAGACCGCAGCGATCAAGCAAAAGAAATCCGTACGGGTCTGAAGTCATGGCAAATTTCGTCCCCACCCATCGGCTCACCCACCAGGCCAGCCTCAAGATGCTGCAGGCCGGCGTCGCCAAGGCGGAAGCGCTCGGCTGCAAGGTCAGCCTGGCGGTGGTCGATCAGAGCTGCCGGCTCATCGGCTTTCTGACCATGGACGGGGCGCGCCACTTCTCGATCATCACCACGCAACGCAAGGCCATCACCGCGGCCTCGCAGCGCCAGCCGACCGGCTATGCGCCGGAGGCGGATGCGCTCAGCATGGCGGTGCGCATGGGCGATTTCACCAATGTGCCGGGCGGTTTCCCGATCACGGTCGGCGGCGAGGTCATCGGCGCGGTGGCGGCCGGCGGCGCCAAGATCGAGCAGGACGTCATGGTGGCGCAGGCCGCGCTCGCCTCCCTCGAGCTCCCAGGCGCACCTTGATGGCGCCCGTATTCACGTTTGCAACACGACCGCGACCCCAATAGCATCAGCCCAGAAACATCGCGAGCGGCGGGTCCCCGCCGTTTTGCCAAATCACCAAGCGGGAGGACATCATGCCGGGCACTTACAATATCCTGTTCTTGGGGGCCGCCTACGGATCGCTGCTGGCCTCGAAGCTCTTGTTCGGCGGCCACACCATCAAGCTCGTATGCCTGCCCGCCGAGGCCGATGCGATCAACCAGGACGGCATCCGGGTACGGCTGCCGGTCAGGGGCCGCAAGGAGCTGATCGAGCTCCACTCGCAAAAGCTTCCCGGCAAGCTCTCCGCCGTCGGCCCGACCGCGGTCAATCCGGCCGATTTCGATCTGGTGGCGCTCGCCATGCAGGAGCCGCAATACCGCTCGCCCGGCGTGCGCGAGCTGCTCGACGCCGTCGCCAAGTCGAGGGTGCCGTGCATGTCGATCATGAACATGCCGCCGCTGCCTTATGTGAAGCGCATCCCCGGCCTCGATTACGAAGCGCTCAAGCCGGCCTATACGGATCCGAGCGTGTGGGATTCCTTCGATCCGGCCACCATCACGCTCAACAGCCCGGACCCGCAGGCGATCCGCCCGCCGGACGAGAAGGTCAACGTGCTGCTGGTCACCTTGCCGACCAACTTCAAGGTGGCGCGCTTCGCCGACGAGAAATCCACCGCCATCCTGCGGCAGCTGCAGGATGAGATCGAGGCCATCCGCTACGACACGCCGGAGGGCAAGATCGAGCTACCGGTGAAGCTCAAGGTCTATGACTCGATCTTCGTGCCGCTCGCTAAATGGGCGATGCTGCTCGCCGGCAACTATCGCTGCATCACCAAGGACGGCATGCGCACCGCCCAGGAGGCGGTGCACAGCGACATCGAGACCTCGCGTTCGGTCTACCATTTCGTGGTCGACCTGTGCATCAAGCTCGGCGCCAAGCCGGACGATCTGGTGCCGTTCGAGAAATACGCCGCCGCCGCGCAAAGCCTGGTGCGTCCGGCCTCCGCGGCGCGCGCGCTGCAGAACGGCGCCCCCAACATCGAGCGCGCCGACAAGCTGGTCCAGCTCATTGCCAAGCAGAAGGGACTGAGCCATCCCGTCATCGACGCCACGGTCGCCCTGGTGGATGCGCGCCTCGACGCCAACCGCAAGAAGGCCGCCGCGTAGGTAGGCCACTGCGCCGTGTCCCGGGCGCAGCGCAGCACCTCTTGTGGTGCGCTGCAGAACCGGGACCGTTCCAAATGCCGGAATCTGGAACGATCCCGGATCAGCGGTGCATCACTCCACTTCGTTTCGTGCTGCACCGCGTCCGGGAAAAGAGGCCCGCGCCTCGGACCTCAAGGAGTCAGGATTTCCCGATGCCCACCGACCCTGCGGCCGACCCCTCGACCATCACGCACTACCACGCCCACATCTACTACGACCCGCAGGCGACCCGCGAGCGCGCCGCGCTGCTGCGCGAACGGGTGGCCGCCGCGTTTCCGGCCGCCACGCTCGGGCGCTGGCACGACGCGCCGGTCGGGCCGCATCCGATCTCCATGTATCAGATCGCCTTTCCGCGCGAGATGCTGGCCGCGTTCGTGCCCTGGCTCATGCTCAACCGCGACGGCCTGACCATCCTGCTGCACCCGGAGACTGGCGACGACTACGTCGACCACACCGACCACGCCGCCTGGTTCGGCGCCGTGCTGCCGCTGCGGCTGGAGATGTTCAAGAAATAATTTGTGGTTTGTAGGATGGGTTGAGCGTTTGCGAAACCCATCAGCGGCGGTCGATAGGTTTCGCAAACGCTCAATCCATCCTACAGCCTTTATGCCTGGCTGACCTTCTCCAAGAACTCCAGCACCCGTGCCGGCGTCGTTTCCTCGGTCTGCCCCGCGACAGGCACGTCCCAATATTCCGAGCGCGGCAAGCATTCTTCGAGATACCGCGCCGCCGACGTTGCATGCGCGGCATCGCGCCCCGGCACCACCAGGGCCGGGATGTCGAGGCGCATAAGATCCTCGGGCTCGGCGCCGGGGGCGGTGTCGCGGTCGAACAGGGTGCGGGCCGTGCCGGCCACGATGAGCTTGTAGGCGTCCACGTTCTGCTTGGTATAAGTCTCAGCAGACGCGCGGTCGTGCTTGAGCACCGAGGCCCAGGGGCCGCCGCGCGGATCGGTGCCGAACGGCTTGCCGTCCCGGGCGACCAGCGCGACTACTGCCTCGAGCCCGTTCTGATGCACGAAGGCGAGATGCTCGGCAAAGCGCTGGTGGCTGCTGAGGCGGTATTTGGCGCCGCCCACCGGCCAGAACAGGATCATGCTCAGCGTCGCCTCGGGATGCATCACCCCGAAGGCCGCCACCGGGCAGCAGCCCATGCAGCCGCCCATGATGTGGGCGCGCTCGATCTCGAGATGATCGAGCAGACCTTTGCCCTGCGCCACGTAATGCGCCCAGGTGAGCCGCTCGACCCGCCCGCCCGACTGGCCGCATTCGCGCCGGTCGAAGGTGATGCAGGTGTATTTGGTCCGCAAGTGATCGATCAGCCTGGTCTTGGCGTAGACGCCTTGGGTCGCCCACTTGTCCAAGGTGGCGTCGAAGCCGGCCGGCGCGTACATCAACAGCGGCGGCCCCGCGCCCGCGACCTCGTAGCGCGTGATGATGCCCTCGATGTTCACGCGCGGCATGGGTCGCTCGCTATTAGAGACTGCCGCGGCGCGCGGCGTCCCTCGCCCCGCGTGCGGGGAGAGGGCCACACGGCAAGAACGAAAACCGGAATTCGGCCCGGTGAGGGGGCGTTTCGGCAGGCTCAGACTCGCGGAAGCGCCCCCTCATCCCGACCTTCTCCATAGCCCGTCGCAGACGGGCGTAAACGCCCTGATGGCGCGCGGGGAGAAGGGGTCCGCCGTGCGTCCGGGCGCGCGCGAATGTACTTTCAGAGTCACAATTCAGCCCTTGATCTGGCGGCCGGCGCGGGCGTCGCCGATCAGGGCCGTGAACGCTTCCAGCGCCGCCTTGGCGGTGTTGGTGTAGGTGTCGGTCTTGGAGTCGATCCATTTCTCCGCATAGCCGATGGCGGTGTGCGCCATGCGCACCCGGCCGTCGAGCCAGGGCCCGCCCCCGAAGCCGCCGATCACGGGAATCGTCACCGCCTTGACCACGGCGGCGCCCGCCACCGGCCCGGAATTGGTGAAGTCGAGGCAGGCGGCGCCGGCGTCCTCCAGCATCTTGGCTTCCTCGACCAGCTTGGCGGCCATCTCGGCGGTCGCCTGCGCGCCAGCGCCCGCCTGGGCGCTGTAGGGGATGCCGTATTTCATGGCGGTCTGCGGGGTGAGGCCGAATTGCGCGAACACCGGGATGCCGGCGCGCGTGAGCGCCCGCACGGCTTCTGGGAAGTCAGCCGCGCCGTCGAGCTTGAGCATGTCGGCGCCGCCTTCCTTGACCAGCCGGATGGCGGCGCGCAAGGCGGCATCGACACCCTCCTGCACCGGGCCGAACGGCACATCGCAGCTCACCAGCGCGCGCGTGACGCCGCGGCGGACCGCCTTGCAGCACACCAGCATCTCCTCGAGCGTCACCTCGAGCGGATTGGCATGGCCCCACAGATTGACCCCGACCGAGTCGCCGACCGAGACGAAGTCGACCCCGGCGCGGTCCGCGATCCGCGCGATCTGGTAGTCCCAGGCGACGACGCCGACGCTCTTTTTGCCTTCGCGCTTCATTTGCTGCAGCGCCGGAATGGTCACTTGGTCCGCCATGCGTCTCCCCGTTCATTCGATCGGGGCATATGACAGGAGCGGGCCGTGGGTTTCAAGCGGCCCTTGACCGGGAGTGCCAAAGAAGCCGGGGAGAGGCTTCGCTTGTGCTGCGCAGCGTTGTATCCTGCAGGCGTGCAAGGCTTTGGCGGACATCTCCTGCCAAGCCGGGCAAGCCGATCACGGCGGACTTATGATAGAAATAATAACACTGGAGGAATAGATGAGCAGAATTGGAACTCTGGCCGGCCTCGCGCTCGTGGCCGCATTCTCGGTCTCGTCGGCCGTGGCGCAGCAGCCCCAGGGCGTCCGCCTGGCCGGCAAGATCACGGCCGTCGACGGACAGACCATCACGGTCAAGACCGCGCAGGAAGAGGCGAAGGTGACCTTGCCCGCCAACGTCATGGTGATCGCGGGCAGCAACGGGACGCTCGCCGATATCAAGCAAGGCAGCTATATCGGGGTCGGGGCGACCCCGCAGGCCGACGGCAGCCAGAAGGCGATCCGCGTGAACATTTTCGCCGAGCCGCAGCGCGGCGTCGGCGAAGGCTTCCGGCCGTGGGACCGGCCCAACACCACCATGACCAACGCGACGGTCGACACCACGGTCACGAGCGTCGATGGCCAGGTCGTGATGCTCAAGTACAAGGACGGCGAGAAGAAGATCATCGTCGGACCTGATGCGGCGATCATCAACAATGTGGTCGGCGACAAGAGCGAGCTCAAGCCGGGCGCCAACGTCGCGATTGCGGCCGCGACCAAGAAGCCGGATGGAACGTACGAGACCAACCGGGTGAATGTCGGCCGCGGCGACTTCGTGCCGTAAGCGACGCCTCTCGAGCCTCGGCGTGCGCGCCATTTGGGATCAGGTGGCGCGCACCACCTCTGCCGCGCTGACCCTCAGCGCCCGATCGCTTCCTGCGCCTTGCGGAAAACCTCCGGCGGGTAGGCGGCGTAGCGCTTGAGCAGGTCGTCGACCTCCTGCGCTGACGCCGGATCGATCTCCAGACCCACCTTTTCGGCATCGGCCAGGAACTCTCTGTCCTTCATGGTCGCCGTCAAGGCCTCGCGTAATGCGCGCAGGCGGTCGGCGGGCATGCCCGGAGGCCCCGCGAGCGGACGCCCGAGCAGCAGCTGCTTGAACAGCACCTCGAACACCGCCCGCTGCTCGTCGGTCTTGGCGAAATCGAACACGCTCGGGATATCGCCGAACTCGTCCGACTTCTTGTTGCCCATCTGGATCACCAGCTTGAGCTGGCCGCTGCGCACATCGTCGGGCCACTGCGACCGGATCGAGGAGGCGTCGAGGCCGCAGACGCCGTCCACCTCGCCGCGATGCATTGCCAGATTGAGGTCGCGGGAGCCCGGATAGCCGGGGATGACCTGCACGTTGGCGCCCAGAACGTTCTTCAGAATGGTCGGATGCTGAAAGGTGATCGCGGCCGGCCCGCCGGCCCCGAAGATCGTCCGCTTGGTCATCATCTCGTCGAATGATTTCGCGGCCATCGGCGACTGCCATACGCCGCAATAGGTGACCTGCTGGGACATGCTTCCGATCCAGGAGAACTTGGCGGCATCGAACGTAGCCGCCTTGTTGCCCAGCATAGGCTCCATCACCGCCGACGACGCGAACATGGCGAGCACCGTTCCGTCATTCATCGCCTTGACGTAGGTGTAGTTCGCCGCGGTCAACGAGCCCGCGCCCGGCATGTTCGATGGGATCATGGACGGGTGGCCGGGAATGTACCTGCCATAGTGGCGGGCGAGGACCCGGATATAGCTGTCATAGCCTCCGCCCGGAGGAAAACCGGTGATCAGGGACAGCGTCTTGCCGCCGAAGAAATCCGACACCGAATCCGCGTGCGCCGATCCCACCCAGCTGGCGACGAGGCATCCGATGACGGCGAGACCGCGGCGCCATCCTGAGCTTCGCCGCATCGAGACCGGCTGCTCTGATTTTGATTTGTGCCGTGATATCATTTTCGCGCTCACGACCCGGTTGGATGGGTAAGCGTAACGGTGGCCGCTTCATCCAGCAAGGGTCCGATTGGCCAGCGGAGGACACGGCCGGCACGCGCGGTATTGGCCTTGCACCCCGTCGCGCATGCGCCGATGGGGAGCCGCGCACGCTTTTCTTTGAGCGATTCACCATCGACGACGATCCGATGCTACGGGATATCCTGGATGAGGAGCGATTATTTGTACGTATGAGGAAAGTTGGTCAATATTGGTTTGAAGCGCCGAGAGCTATTTGATGCTGATATTGCAGCGCACAGTCGGCCGACCCGAGGGCGAGGAGCCAAGTGCGAGCTTCACCGGCGCGGATCGCCATGATTGCGGCGGAAAGCCGCGGGCGATGACCGTAAGGTGATTCGTCCGAGAAAAGTAAGTGACGAATCAGTTTGCACTTTCTAATTTAGAAACAATAAACTGGAAGCCGTTCATGTAGGCGATACGGCAAAGCGCTTTCCCGCTCATCGGAGAGCCGCCATGAAGTTGCGCATTGCGATTATCATGCTCGCGCTCGGCGCGCCCGCCGTGGCCCGGGACAACGGCCAGTGGGCCAATTCGCCTGCCAACATCCGTGAGTGGTTCCAGAGCCTCAGGCAGCCCGATCATCCGCGGATTTCCTGCTGCGGCGAGGCGGACGCGTTCGAGGCCGATCAGTTCGAGATCGAAGGCGACCACTACGTGGCCATCATCACCGACGGCAAAGGCGTGATCCAGAATGGCACGCGAATTTCAGTGCCCAACACCAAGATGAAATTTGACCGCGGCAACCCGACCGGCCACGGGATCATCTTCATCGGCGACCGCGGCCAAATCTATTGCTACGTCACGCCCGGCGGGGCGTGACGCCCGGCTCGGCTTGGGCTTTGAGCCGCGGCAGCACTTCCTTGCCGAACAGGGTCAGGCTGTCGACCGTG
Organism: Xanthobacteraceae bacterium; assembly: GCA_036498625.1. GTDB lineage: Bacteria > Pseudomonadota > Alphaproteobacteria > Rhizobiales > Xanthobacteraceae > VAZQ01. Next base: position 9,405 of record DASYFD010000144.1, read on the forward strand.
TCCTGATGCGACAGGAAGCCGGCCTGTCCCATGGACAAGAGATGGCCGAGCCCGCCCGTATAGTCGACGAACCGCGCGATCTGGTCATGGACCTGATCGGGCGTGCCGCAGAACATGATGGCGGCGTCGATCAGGTCCTGGATGCTGGCGGTGCGCATGTCGACCACGCGACCATCCCGGGTGAGGGTGCGCTCGCGGGCGCGCCCCATCAGGATGCCGGCATTCTCCTCGACCGAGAGATAGCCCGGCGGATTGCGGAACGGCGGCCAGACGATGCCGCCGGTGCGCAAATAATCGGCCACCAGCTCGCCGCGCCGCCGCGCCTCCGCCTCATCCGCCGCCACCGCCACCAGGCCCAGATAGGCGAAGCGATCGGGGGCCGGCGCCGGCCGGCCTTGCGACATGTAGCCCTCCCGATAGGCATCGTAGAGCGGCCGCGTCTTGTAGCCCGAGCCGAGCACCGCCATCACGTAGCCGCGCTCGCCCAGCATGCGGGCATTGCCAGGGCTGCCGGCCGCGCTCCAGATCGGCGGATGCGGCTGTTGCCACGGGCGCGGCCAGATGTTCACGTTGCGATAGTGGAAGAACTGCCCTTCCCAATTGAACGGCCCGTCGTGGCTGGTCATCGCCTTGATGATGAAGTCGTGGGCCTCCCAGAACTTGTCCATCACGCCGACCGGGTTCTGGTTCGAGCACGGGAACTCGTAGGGCACGCCCTTGATGAATCCCATCTCGAGCCGGCCGCGCGAGATCACGTCGATGGTGGCGAGCTCCTCGGCCACCCGCAGCGGATCGGGCCGATGCCCGATCGGATAACCGAGGACCAGCAAACGGGCGCGCTTGGTCTCCCGCGCCAGAACCGAGAGGCCGACCACCACCGTCGAGGACATGCAGGTCGCGGTCTGATGATGCTCGTTGAGCATGATGTCGAAGCCAAGCTCGTCGGCGAGCAGCCATTCGTCGTAGAAGCGGTGATAGAGATCGGCCGCGACAGCGGGGTCGCATTTCCGGTTCGGCAGATTGACGCGCAATGAGCCGCCGTGATCGTTCCAGGCGCCCGGATAGGGCTGCTCGGTGAAATGATAGACGCGCATCATGCTGTTCCGGTCATTGTTCCGTCCACGAACGCGAAGAGGCGCCTGGCGAATTCCTCCGCCTGCTCGAGATGGGGAAAGTGGCCGGCGCGCTCGATCGGCTGCAAGCGCGCGCCCGGGATGGCGGCGCAATAGGCCTGCCCATAGGGCAGCGAGAGAATGCGGTCCGCCGTGCCCCACAACAGCAAGGTCGGAATCCGGATGCGGTGCAGGCGCTGCCTGAGCTTGGGGTCGTGCATATAGGGCGACCAGCCGTAGCGGGCGGTGGCTTCGCGGTTGCGGGCCACCTCGCGCACCTGCGCTTCGGGCATCCCCTTGTAGTCGAGCTTGCCGGCACCAGGATCGAAATAAGCCAGTTCGGCGATCTGCTCCTCGGTCAGCGCGAAGATGTCGGCGATGTCGCGGGTCTCGCGACCGGACACCTTGATGCCCACCGGGTTGGCGAGCACCAGATGCGAGATGCGCGCACAGGATTTCACCGCCATCTCGGCCGCGATCCAGCCGCCGAGCGAGACGCCCGCCACGATGGCGTGGTCGAGATCAAGCTCATCGAGCAGGTCGAGATAGAAATAGGCGAGATCGTCGACGGAGTTGAACGAAGGCGGCAGCTCGGAGCCACCGAAGCCAGGATGGCTCGGGGCGATCAGCCGCGTCCGTTCGGCCAGGCGATCGAGCACCGGCGCGTTCGCCTTGATCCCGATGCCGGGGTGCAGGAACAGGAGCGGCCGGCCGCTGCCGCGCTCGATCACCTCGATGCGAATGCCGTTGATCACCCGCGGGGTGCTCGCCAGCGAGGCGGTCTCCCGTGGGGCGCTCGCCCGCGGGGCGCCGTTGTTGTCTGCGGCCATTGATTTCTGCTTGAATCCTACCGGACGGCTTCCTTTGTATCTTGTTGGTATATGATGTGAAATTCCCGCGCCACGGGAATTTTCCCGAACGCTCGGGCAAGCCGGGATAGAACGAAAATTCAAGCCAAGCCGGAGGTGCGCCTTTGTCCGACACCGCCAAGCCGAAGACCGAATTCCGCCGGAACATCGTCTATGCCACCCATGATGGCGTCGAGCTTCAGGGCGACCTGTATCTGCCGGAGGGAGCCGGGCCGTTCCCGCTCATCGTCAATGTGCATGGCGGCTACTGGCGGCGCGGCGCGCGCGAGACCTACCAGTATTGGGGACCGTATCTGGCCGAGCGCGGCTATGCGGGCTTCACCATCAGCTACCGGCTGACCAAGCCGGGACAAAAGACCTTTCCGGAAGCCGTGCACGACGTGCGCGCCGCGGTGCAGTTCATGCGCGCGGGCGCCAAGGAATTGCGGCTCGATCCCGAACGCTTTGCGCTCTGGGGCAATTCGGCGGGCGCGCAGCTCGCCGCCCTGGTGGCGCTCGCGGGCGACGGCCCGTTCGCTGCCGGCTACCGGCAGGACCCGCATGCCGGAGTCTCGACCAGCGTCAAGGTGCTGATCGGGGTCTACGGCATCTATGATTTGCTGGCGCAGTGGCGGCAGGCCCAGATCGGAACCCCAGGCGACAACCTGGTCGAGTCCTATCTGGGCTGCTCACCGATGCAGGATCGCCGCCGCTATTTCGATGCCTCGCCGATCAGCCATGCGGTCATCGGCAACAACAAGACCGCGGTCTTTCTGAGCTGGGGCACGGAAGACGATGTGGTGGACCACCGGGCACAGTCGCTCGAATTCCTGCTCGCGCTCAAGCAGGCGGGCTTCAACGCGCGCACCTGCGTGATGCACGGCGCCCCGCACTATTGGCTCAGCGATCCGATCGAGGAGCCCGGCAGCCACACCGGATTCCTGGCGCCGCGGCTGCTGCGATTTTTGGCCGAGCGGCTGTGATTTCGTAGGATGGGTTGAGCGCATCAGGGCGTTTACGCCCGTCTTCGCGGGCTATGCGAAACCCATCGTGGGCGGTTGATGGGTTTCGCAAGAGCTCAACCCATCCTACGAGCCCCGGATTTTTACCGGACGCACTCTCGATTTTACGGTATTCTTCACCCAACGAGTGAGCACGAAGCCAGGGAGGCGCCAAGTGATTGCATTCACGGTCAATGGCCAACGCCAGCAAGTGGATCTGGATGGCAATACCCCGCTGTTGTGGGTGTTGCGCGAGCATCTCAAGATGACAGGCACCAAGTTCGGCTGCGGGATCGCGGCCTGCGGGGCCTGCACGGTGCACATCGACGGGCAGGCGGTGCGCTCCTGCGCGATGCCGGTCTCGCTGGTAGAGGGCAAATCGGTCACCACCATCGAGGGGCTTTCGCCCGACGGCAGCCATCCGCTGCAGAAGGCCTGGATCGCCGAGCAGGTGCCGCAATGCGGCTACTGCCAGTCCGGGCAGATCATGCAGGCAGCCGAGCTGCTCACTCACAACAAGAATCCCTCGCGCGCCGAGATCGTGGCGCACATGGACGGCAACATCTGCCGCTGCGGCACCTATCTGAAGATCATCAGCGCCATCCAGCGCGCCGCACGGGAGGGCTGATCATGAACCAGCCCGCAAGCATGAACCGGCGCGAATTCCTGGGAACCGCGGCCGGCCTCACCCTGGCGCTCACCATCCTGCCTCAGCCGTTCGCTGGAATGGACGCGGTCGCTGCCGACGCGCCCCTGTCGCCCAATGCCTGGCTCACCATCGCGCCCGACGGCATGATCACCATCGTGTCGCCGGTGGCCGAGATGGGGCAGGGCACCTTCACCACCGTTCCGGTCATCATTGCCGATGAGCTCGATGCCGATTGGTCGAAGGTCAAGCCGGTGCTGCCGCCCGCATGGGACGAGAAGAAATACGGCAATCCCGAATACGGCATGAATTTCCAGACCTCGGCGAGCGCCTCGGTGCGCGGCTACTTCAAGCCTGCGCGCCTTGCGGGCGCGCAGGCGCGGCGCGTGCTGCTCGATGCCGTGGCGGCAAAATGGAACGTACCGGTGACTGAGCTTTCGACCGAGCCCAGCATCGTGGTGCACAAGGCTTCGGGGCGGCGCATCTCCTACGGCGAGATCGTGGCATTTGCCAAGGCCCCGGCCGAGCTGCCCAAGATCGAGGACAAGGACCTCAAGGATCCGGCGAGCTTCCGCCTGATCGGCAAGGACGTTGGGCGGGTCGAGGTGCCTCTCAAGGTCAGGGGCGCGGCGATATACGGAATGGACGTGCAGGTGCCCGGCATGGTCTATGCCGCGGTGCTGCAATCGCCCTATCCGGGCGGCGCGCCGCAGGCGGTGGACGATGCCGCGGCCCGCAAAGTGCCGGGCATCACCGATGTGGTCCGCCTGCCGGAAGGCGTCGGCGTCATCGGCGACACGGTCGAGGGGACGCAGGCTGCCAAGAACCTGCTCAAGGTCACCTGGTCGGATGCGCCCGGCGCCCACCTCGACAGCGAGCGCGCGCTCGAGGAGTTCGCGGCCATCGGGCGCGACAAGAGCCGCGCCGGCATCGCCTATGCGAAGGAAGGCGATGCCAAGGCCGCCATGGCGGGCGCCGCCAAGGTGTATCGCGGCGAATATCGCACGCGTTACGTCTATCACGCCCAGATGGAGCCGATGAATGCGACCGCCTCGGTCAGTCCCGACGGCAAATCGGCCGAAGTCTGGACCGGTACCCAGGCGGCGAGCGGCCTGTTGAACGAGGTCGCCCGCCTGCTGCAGACCGACCGCTCGAAGCTCACCCTGCACCAGCACGTGATGGGCGGCGGTTACGGCCGCCGCGGGCACCACGAGACCGTGCTCGACGCGGTCCGCCTCGCCAAGGCGGTCGGCAAGCCGGTCAAGCTGATCTGGAGCCGCGAGGACGACATCACTTTCGGCAAGTTCCGCCCCATGACGGCGCACCATATCGAGGCCGGCCTCGATGCCAGCGGCAAGGTGATCGCCTGGCACCACCGCGTGGTCGCCGAATCGGTCGTCGCCTACACCTCCGGCGATCCGACCCCGCGGCAGGACCGCATCGTGATGAAGGGCTCGCCGATCCCGCAATATCCGATCGCCAACAAGCTCGCCGAGCACGTGATCGAAGCCCGCGGCGCCCGCGTGTCGCCGTGGCGCGGCGTCGGCAACGGTCACAATGCGTTCGCGGCCGAGAGCTTCATCGACGAGATCGCCAAGGATCAGGGCAAGGATCCGATCGCGTTGCGGCTCGAATTGGCGGAGGGCGCACCGCGCATGCAGACGCTTCTGCGCACGGTCGCCGAAATGTCGGACTGGAAGCGCAAGCGCGAGGGCACCGCGCTCGGTGTCGCCACCATGGTGAAGGACGACACGCTGGCGGTGGGTGTCGCCGAGGTGGCGGTCGACCGCGCAACCGGCAAGCTCAAGGTGCACAATGTCTGGTGCGCGATCGACGCCGGCATCGCGGTGCAGCCGCGCAATCTCGCGGCCCAGACCGAAGGCAGCATCATCTACGGCCTCGGCCACGTGCTGCGCGAGAAGATCGTCATCAAGGACGGGCGCGTCAAGCAGTCGAACTACACCGACTATGAGGTGGCGCGCATGTCGGACGTGCCCAATATCGAGGTCAAGGTGGTCTCGACCAACAATCCGCCGACCGGCGGCGGCGAGGACGGGCTGCCGGTGCTCGCCGGCGCGGTCGGCAACGCGATTGCGGCCCTGACCGGCGTGCGGCTGCACGAATTGCCGTTCGCCCCCGAGCGGGTGCGCGGCGCGCTCGGGGCCTAAAGCGAGGGGGCGGGCGACCTGCGCAAGCGATGACGCTTGCGCAGTTGATTGAACGACGGGATTTGCAGTGTCATGGCCGGGCTTGTTCCGGGCCATCCCGATTAGTGACGCACTGTGCCCGCCTCAGCGAGACCGCCGGGACGTAAGGGCGTTTACGCCCGTCTTCGCGGGCTATGCCCGGCGCTGACACCTACAGCTTCGCGTTCTTGCCCACGAAATCCTTGAGCGCCGAGACGTCCTTCTGCTCCGCCTCGAAGTCCCGCGCCAGATGCTCGTAGAACTGTGCGATCGCGGCATACATTTCCTTTGCCGCCGCGTTGTCGCCGGCGAAGTCCGAGACTTCCTCCATCTCGGCCACCCAACGATAGGCCTTGGGATACATGAAGGTGATCTGGCGGCTGAACCAGGCCAAGAGCTGGGGCTGGCTTTCCTTGAGCTCGAGGAACAGCGCATCGGCCGATCCGCCGCGCTTGGCGGCGATGAACATGGCGGCCGCGACGGCGGTGATGCCCTTGGTGATGCCCCCATAGGACATTTTCAGCGCCGAGGCAGCGCTCAGCGGTCCATCGAGCAGGCGTATCACCAAGCCGAATTGGCCCAGCGCTGCAAAGCGTTGCGCCTCGCGGCCGGACGCATAGAAGGTCGGTCCCCCATAGTCGGGCCGCGGTGGCGCCCCGATGATGCCAGCATCCACGAATGGGCAGCCGGTCGGCGCGATCGCGGCGGCGATGCGCTCGACCGTCGGCGGGCTCACGGCATTGCAGTCCACATAGGCCGGCTTGCTGTTGCTGGCGGCGAGCGCCGGCGCAAAGCGTTGCGCCAGCGACAGCGCATCGCCTGGCGGCAGGATCGACAGAATGAGATCAGCGCGGGCGATCTCCTCGTCACTCGCGTCGGTCAGCCCGGCTGCGCCGGCGCGCGCGACGGTTGCGGCGCTGCGTCCGTCAAGCGAGGTCAGCACCTTGAGGCCGTGCTCGACCAGACGCTTGCCCACCGGGGCCCCCATGGCGCCCGGGGCGATCACGGCAACCACTGGATTCATTGCTCCGGTCTCCGATTGGGCCTCGCTCTCGAATTGGCCCGGCAACGAAACTTGCCGACATCCGTTACCGCAAGCAAGGCGGCTCCACGGGATTTCGGGTAGATGCGAAAAGCCTCAAGGAGTTGGGCCCGTTGGTATTTTCCGGGCGCCGGCAGCGGGATTGTCTTGGCAAGGGCAGGGGATTGATATTTGCTGCGATTACGCATCCGGCCAATGTGAAAAAAAGATCAGGAAACGCCCTCATGCCCGACCGACGCGAAGATGCCCCCTATGAGCTTGCGCTGGCGAGCCGCATGCTGGCGAACGAGGGCGTGCTCGATGCCTTCGGTCACGTCAGCTTGCGCCACCCCGGCGATCCCGGAAAATTTCTGCTGTCACGTTCGCGCTCACCGCAACTGGTCGAGCCGGCCGACATTCTCGAATATACCCTCGACGCCGAGCCGGTGCGCGCACCGACGCAGCGGCTGTTCGCGGAACGCGTCATCCACGGCTGCATCTATCAGGCGCGCCCCGATGTCATGGCGGTGTGCCATCATCATGCGGCCGCGGTGCTGCCCTTCTGCATTGCCGGCGTGCCGATCGTTCCGGTCTTTCATCTGGGAGCCGCCGCCGGCGCATCGATCCCGTTCTGGGACCAGCAGGACGAGTTCGGAGACACCAATCTTCTGGTGGCGAAGCCGGAGGAGGGGCATTCGCTCGCCCGTGCGCTCGGGTCCCACGCGGCGGTGCTGATGCGTCATCACGGTGCCACCGTGGTAGGCGGCGATCTGCCTGAACTGGTTTCGCGCTCGATCTTCATGTGCCAGAACGCGGTCTACCAACTGCAGGCGCATCTGCTGGGCAAGGTCGTGCCGCTGACGCTGGGCGAGACCAGGCTGGCGGGCTCCCTCAACGCGCTGCCGAACGTGGTCGGGCGGACATGGGAATACTGGTCGCACCGGCTCGGTGAGGCCGGGCGGCTGCCGCCGCGCCCCGCCGCCCGCAAAGCCAAACCGCGCCCGGCCAAGCGCAAAGGGAAGCGGTCTCGGTCGTAGCCTGTAGGTTGGGTTAGCGCGGCCCCTGCAGATCGAGTAGGATCGGAGCGATTGATCCGCGCGTAACCCGACATGCAGCATTTCGGCTGGCGCGGAATCCTGTTTCGGCGATCTTTGATGGGTTTCGCAAGCGCTCAACCCATCCTATGACGCCTGACCCACCGGGAGGACAGTCATGCAACGAATTTGCGCGAGCAAGATAGCCGGCGCGTTTGCGCTCGTCGGGTTGCTGTTGCCCGCACTATCGGCGGCCCGGGCCGACGACCAGCTCAAGGTCGCGATCGGGCAGATCAACAATTGGGAAAATCAGATGCCGACGCTCGGCCAGGACGTCGGCATCTTCAAGAAATATGGATTGACCCTCGACAATTTCGGGACCGCGGGCGCCGGCGAGACCATGCAGCCGATCATCGCCGGCAGCGCCGATATCGGCATCGGGGTCGGGGTCGCCGGCGTCATGCGGGTGTTCTCCAAGGGCGCGCCGGTGCGCATCCTGCTGCCGGCGTTTACCGGCACCGGCGACCTCTACTGGTACGTCAAGGCCGATTCCCCGCTCAAGGCCCTGACCGACACGACCGAGAAGAACACCATCGCGTACTCGACCAGCGGCTCGAGCTCCAACAATATCGTGGTGGCGTTCGTGGACAATCTCGGCGTCAAGGCCAAGCCGGTCGCGACCGGCACGCCGGCCGCGACCCTGACCGCGGTCATGTCCGGCCAGGTCGACATCGGCTGGGGCGCGTTTCCCATGGGGCTGAAGGAGGTCGAGGATGGCAAGGTGCGCATCATCGCGCGCGGCAGCGATATCGCGTCCCTGGACAAGCAGACCGTGCGGGTCGTGATTGTGAACGCGGACGTGCTCAAGACCCGCAAGGACGCGGTGCTGCGTTTCGCGAAAGCCTATCGGGACGCGGTCGACTGGATGTATGCCGATCCCGATGCGATCAAGCGCTATGCCCAGAAGGTGTCGAGCCCGGAGGAATTCGTGCGGCGCTCGATCCCGAAAATCTATCCGAAGGCGTCGCTGCAGACCGACGAGATGAAGGACATGGACGGCATCCAGCGCGATGCCGTGAAGCTGAAATTCCTCGATCAGCCGCTCGGCAAGGCGCAACTGGCCGAGCTCCTGCAGATTCCGCCGCGGTAAGGTGGGTTGGAGGGGAGATCCGTTGCCTATCATGTCGAGATATGGATTGCACGCCGACGTTATCCGGTTATCATTCCTTTTCTGAAACCCTCATCCTGGAAACAAGTTATTGTTCTTTGCTTCCTGGGTTCGAAACAATATCCCGCTCGAAATGCGGAGGGGATACGATGGACCAAAAGATAGATGCGCCATCTGACCCGGAGGTGCTGAAAAGCACAAAGTCCGGAAAAACTGCGAAGAAAAAGAAGACAGCGAAGGGAAAGAGGAAGCTCAAGGGCAAGGCTGGCTCTGGTGGCACCGCCAAGTACCCCCGGCACTCAGTCGAGAAAGCGCTTCGCATCCCGCGGGCGATAATTGACCAGAACGCAGGGAAGCCGTGCACGGAGAAGGAGAGCGCCAAGTTCGTCGGCGTCGGATTCAATGGCCCCTTTCGTGTCGAGGTTAGCTCATCAATCAAGTATGGATTTTTGTCGCGGCCTCAAACTGGATATCTCGAGGTTACGGACCGTGCCCGTCAGGCAATACGACCGCAAAAGCCGGGCGATGAAATTGACGCCTTGCGACAAGCGGTCCTCGATGCGCCTGAAGTTTCAGAAGTGTACACGCACTACCGCGGGGAGTATTTGCCGGATGGGACATTTTTCGAACATGCCTTGGTGGACAAGTTCAAAATTCCTTCGGACAAGGTAGGGGAATTCACGGAAATCTTTCTCGCGTCCCTGCAAAGCGCGAAGCTCGTGGAAAAGAAGGACGATAAGTACCGCATCCTGGACGTAAACATCGCTCCGGCTGCCGATGACGGAGCGGGTCCCGTCAAGAAGCTGAGTGTTGGTGCGAAGGTAAATGCGGACGACAGTTGTTTCGTCGTCATGTCGTTTGCGGCTCCTATCGGAGGTTATTTTCAGACGATCTACGAGCCAGCGATCAAGAAGGCGGGACTAAGGGCCGTAAGAGCCGACGCGGATATTTTTGGTACCGGAAAAATCATGGATCAAATCTGGGCCGGGATAAATGCAGCGAAAGTACTAGTCGCCGAACTCACGACGCGGAATCCGAACGTATTCTACGAACTCGGTCTTGCCCACGCCAAAGAAAAGCCGGTCGTTCTGGTGTCCTCCAACGAGGGAGACGTGCCCTTCGATTTAAAACATATCAGGGTAATTTACTACGATACGACCGACCCCTTTTGGGGTCAAAAATTGATCGACAAAGTTGCGGAGAACATCATCTCGGCGTTGAGTAACCCTGAGGAGGCTGTCTTCCAGCGAGCGTTGGATTCGAAAGGGTGAGGTTGGCGCGCTACGCGCCGCGCCGGATGATGGTGCTCGGATCGCGGAATTCGGAGAGAGGGTGGCGCCTCAAACTATTCGGATCAGTATATTGCCAGGCGGTGCTCGGACCCCCATCACCCTGGACCGCGGACTCGGCCCGCACCGCGGAAGCGCTCGCCGTGCTCGGCCGCATTGACGAGGCCGCGGCGCTGCGCCGTAGGCATAGAATCGAACAAGACAATCTACCCTCAAGGTGACCGACCAGGAAGATTGCAGGCTCGGCCCATGAACATGTGAGAACGTCCTTTGCCATACATAAAATTGCCGGCACCGGGGTAGGGGAGTGGTGTGGGGGCTTACGATGATCGCTCCGCAACGGATCAAGAAATTCTCCATTTGTCTTGCAACATTTTTGCGAGGTCGGCCGACTCGATGACCGTAAGACTCGAAAGCTCGTCGACGAGCTTTGCGAGGTCCGTCTTCGAGACGGTCGCGTACGTTTTGAACTGCTGCCAGAAGGTGATCTCGTAGAGGCCAGCGCGTTCGTCGCCGTCCACGGGAGCACGGCGGATCTCAAGTCCTGGCTCGCGCTTAGACACCTTTCCAGCCTTGTCGAGCATCTCTTTGCACACCTTCGCGCCTTCGTCGTCTACGATGTAAGTATCAATCTTGTAAGGCGGTTCGATGAAGGCGCCGTCCTCGAGGTAGACGAGGCCACGGACGATCTTCTCAGTCATGTCCGTGAAGCTGGCCTTGGGTATTTGAACGGCCATCTGCTCCGCCTTCGGCCGGCCCCAACGCTCGCCCAGGCCGGGCATTATCGCGTCGTCTGGGATATGTCCTCCTTTGAACATCTCGCCCAGGACTTTCTTGGCTTGAGCCGCGCGCGCCGCAACGTCCTTTTCATCGCGGCCAGCATCGGGATTAATGGCGCGCAACGCGGCATCAACTAGCCCGGCGGACGCGGGGTGCTTTGTGTCGAGCGCGAGCGCGACCCGATTGAGCAAGTCGCCTTCAACCTTGCTGTAGCGGTTATTGCACGCAACGCAGCTTGGTATCTTCCACTTTTCCAAATTTTCGGGGGTGGCTTTGGGATACCAAGCCTTTGGAAACACGTGGTCTGAAGTAAGCTCCACGGGGTCGTTCAGACAGTGGACGCACTTTCCAATATTTGGCTTCATCGCCATGGGTCGTACTCGCTTCTAGACTGCGCTGTATGTGGGCCCACACTCTATCACGCAAAAGTGACGCCCAGGGCCGCCGCGGCGGAGGCTTGATCTGCCAATGTGGGTGCGCCAAGCGTCAGATTGCAATCCGCTCGACCTCATCGAGTGTGATCTCGTCGCCCGTGCGCTCGTAGAGCTTGGTGGTGCGCGGGCTTTCGTGCGCCGCTATGAGCTGGGCGTTTTCGAGGGTGCCGCCGGCTTCGAGGCCGTCCTCGGCGCAGGTGGCGCCTTGCGGCCGTCAGGGCGCGACGCTGTTCAGAAGGTCACCAGCGGATTGACCGGCGATCCGGTGCCGCCCTCCACCGGCAGCGGCGCGAACGTGATCACGGCCTCGTACCGGTTCAACCGCCGTGCCGTCGCGATCATCTCCTCGAGATCGAGGCACTCCACGATATTGATCCCCATCCAGTTCAGCACTGCCACGTGGATCGGATTGCGCATCCCTTCCCAGCCCGGCCGCGGATTCCAGTCGATGTTGAAGTCGTGACCGATGAAGGCCGGCAGGCGCTCGTGCATCCACGGCAGCGTGTCGGGGTAATAGCCGGCGACCGGGGTCGCCCAGGCACCGACCGCCGCGCGTCGCTTCCAGCGGCCGGTATACAAGAGCGGGATGTCGCCGGGGCCGATCTTCACGCCGGATCGCACCTCCCAGGCTTCGAGGTCCGCGCGCCTGATCTGCACGCTCGGGTCGATCACATCGACGCCCTTGAGCTGCGGGATGTCGTAGATGACGGCGCGCGTGGTGACGCCGCCCTTCCAGTTCATCACGCTGCCCTTGATGCATCCGCTCTCGCTCGTCAGGTTGTCCTTCACCGGGACGCCGTTGTACATCATCCCGTTCTCGAAGAAGTGGCACCACGTGTCGATATGCGCGATCGTCTGGCCGTGGTAGCTCACCTGGTAGTTGTCGGTCGTGCCGCCGTCGGTGATGGCGTTGGTGACGCGGTGGAAGATGCCGGGGGCGCCGACGTCGGCCGCGACCGTCTGCGGCTCGGCGTGGGCGAGCGACACCACGATCCCGTCCTTCGCAAGCCGCATCGCGCTCGCGACTTTTTCCGGCGTGATGAGGTTGGTCGTGCCCTTGGACTCCTGACCTATCGGGGCCCATCTGCCCCACGTCTTGAACTGTGTCCGCCACTGCTCGTACTGGGCGCGCAGCACCGCCGTATCCATCGGTGCGCTGGGTGCAGGCGCCTGCACGGCCGGAGCGCCCTGGCCCTGCGCTCGCATCTCGATGCCGCCAACCAGGCCAATCACGACCAGGCCGGCACACACGGCGACGGATGCCGGACGATTTCGCATGCGATCCTCCACTGCGTTCAGAGAAATTCTCGGATCAGGATTTCCATTGGGCTCGGCGAGAATGGCGGCATGATACACCCGCGATCAACGCCGCGACACCTTGTCCTTGCGCTCCGCGGCCGATGAACGTTGCGGCGGCACGCAAAGGATGTCGCCTTTCGGTTCGGCGGGCAGTTGACTCGAATCACCGAAACGAACTATTCGTGAAATTCAAACTCACGAGGTGTGCCCGGGCGGAAAACCGCGCCGGGATTTTTTATGTCGGTGTCGAGCGCTCCCCGTGCGAATCCTCGGAGGACCGCGAGAGACCCGATGATGCGTCCTGGGGTTGCTCAGCGTGAGCCCCGCCTCTTGTTCTTTTCCTGTACTTTACAAGGACAACAAGCGGGCCGTGTGCTTGTCCTCGCGCGAATGCCCACCTGCGACACTAACTGCAAATTATTGATTCAATTTAATTTTTTGAATTTACCGCGGTGACGATCGCGGTTTGGTTGCATGCCCTCGTTTTCGCCGGGCACGAATCGATGTATATGCATAATTTATGGCCGATAAACACGGGGAACTGGATTTATGCAGTCCGCCGAATACTACACCTACCTGCAAAAAGCGGGAGAGTACGCCCTCAGAGCCCGCGAGGAACCTGACCCGTCTACCAAACGCGCCTTGGAGGAAGCGTCCAGCGAATTTCTCCGCCGAGCCGCGCTTGCAAACACCGAGAAGCAACGAATGTAGTTCCGGTGCGCCAGCGCTAGAGGGGCGCGGCTTCACCTTTAACGCGGCGGCTCCGCCAACGCCCGCCGCCCCGCGTCCGTGATCCGGACGATCTCGACCGGTGGGCTTGCCGCGTGCAAGCGCTCCGCCTGTGCGGTCGCCAAACCGGCCTTCACCACGTTGAAGATGACTGCAAGCGCGAAGCCCCGCGCCAGCAAAAGGGCATCGGTGCACCCCTCCTCAGCTGCCGCAAGCAACTCCAGCAGTCGCCGCTCGTCAGCAGTCATCCGGCCGCCCCCGCTTTAAGAAAGCGCCCCGCCCGAGGTTGGCCCAAAGGCGGGGCTTGCAACATGGGGTGCGGGCTGTGTGGCAACCCGCAGGCCATACTGGAACACAAGCGCGGGGGCCGGAACGGGGCGAAGCGTCGCAGTGCCAACGAGTCTCTGGCTGGTCTCCAGGCGATGTCGAACCAAAGGCGTTAAGGCGCGGGCTTCGCGCGGTTGATGCGGCCGCTGAAGACCGCCTTGCGCTTCTCCATGAAGGCGCGCACGCCCTCGGCATAGTCGGGCGTGAGGCTCGCCTGGCGCTGCAGCTCGCGTTCGAGCTCGAGCTGGGTCTCGAGATCGTTGCCCCAGGATTCATCGAGCGCGCGCTTGGTGAGCGCGAGCCCGATGGTCGCGGCGGCGGCGAATTCGGAGCACAGCTTCTCCGCCTCCGCCATCAGGGCCCCGTCATCGATGACCTTCCAGATCAGGCCCCAGGCCTCCGCCGTCTCGGCCGGCAGCGGCTGCGCGGTGAGGGCGAGGCCACGGGCGCGGGCCGGGCCCACCAGCCGGGGCAGGAACCAGGTGCCGCCGGAATCCGGAACCAGCCCGACCTTAACGAAGGCCTGCACGAAGCTCGCCGAGCGCGCTGCCAGCACGATGTCGCAGGCGAGCGCGATATTGGCGCCGGCGCCGGCGGCGACGCCGTTGACCGCGGCGACCACCGGAAAGGGCAGCGCCCGCAGCTTGCGGACCAGCGGATTGTAATAGGCCTCGAGCACGCCGCCGAGCACGGGAGTCTCGCCGGCTTTTGAAAGCCGGTCGCCGAGATCCTGGCCGGCACAGAAGCCGCGTCCGGCGCCGGTAAGCAGGAGCGCACGGCAGGCGGGGTCGTTTTCCGCCTCCGCGAGCGCGTCGCGCAGCGCGCAAAGCATGGCCTCGTTGCAGGCGTTGAGACGCTGCGGCCGGTTGAGGGTAATGACCCGATAGCCGCTGCGTTGTTCGGCGACGATCGGTGTCTCATCCATCGACCTGCCTCGATGCGCACGGAAATCGCATCCTGGCACATGAAGGTCGAACGCGAAACCGGCAAAATGCGGCCGACGCTGGTCATTTCCACCGGTCGACGGTATGAGTTGCTCGCGGCCGTGGATTGTCCCTAAGATAGGGTGCATCGCATCCCTCCAAGAACCTGCAAGCACAGCTCGCCGGTTCTGCCTGATATGCAGACGATCTCGCCGCCGAGAGCGGTTGGATCCGCCTGAATTGAAGAGGTTCCGGTGCCACGGCTGAGCGCCATTGTGATCACCAAGAACGAGGCCGCGAATATCGGGGATTGCCTCGACACCTTGGCGTTCTGCGACGAACGGATCGTGGTCGACTGCGGTAGCAGCGACGAGACCGTAGCGATCGCGCAGAGCAAGGGTGCGCAGACCGTCTTGCACGAGTGGCATGGTTTCGGGCCGCAAAAGAATTTTGCCCTGTCCTTGACCAAGGAAGACTGGGTGCTGTCGATCGATGCCGACGAGCGGGTGAGCCCGGAACTTGCCGAGGCGATCGAGGCGGCGCTCCGAGACGAGACGGTCGATGGCTACGAGTTTCCGAGACTGTCGAGCTTTTGCGGCCGGCCGATGCGACATTCGGGCTGGTATCCGGACTATGTGCTGCGGTTGTTCCGGCGCGGCAAGGCACGGTTTTCCGATGTAATCGTCCACGAGCGCGTGATCTGCGACGGCATGGTCGGGAGGCTGTCCCCGCCCTTGATTCATCATCCGGTGCTGAAGCTCGAGGACGCGTTGTCGCGTGTCGACCGCTATTCGACCGCCAGCGCCACAGCCATTCTGGCGTCGGGCCGGCGGGTCACGTTCATGACCGGAATCGGCCACGGGCTTGCCTCCTTTCTGCGGGCCTACGTGCTGCGCGCCGGCTTCCTCGACGGGGCCGAAGGATTCCTGCTCGCAGTCGCCAATGCCGAGGGCAGCTACTACCGGTACATGAAGGTATGGCTGGCGAAGCAGCGCCGTGAGTGAGCTGATCTCCGTCATCGTCGCGACGTACAATCGCGAAGATGCGCTCGATGCCGTGCTGCGTGGACTCGCGGCGCAATCCGATCAGCGGTTCGAGGCGATCGTCGCCGACGACGGCTCTGGACCTGCGACCTCACAGGTGGTCGGGGCCTGGGCTTCGCGCGTTGGCCATCGCGTCATCCATGTCAGGCACGAGGATCGCGGCTTTCGCCTCGCCGAGATCAGGAATCGCGCGATCCTTGCGAGTTCTGGCGATGTCTGCGTCTTTCTCGACGGCGACTGCATTCCGCGCCCAGGTTTTGTCGCCGCGCACCGGCGCCTGGCCGAACCGGGGTGGTTTGTCGCCGGCAACCGTGTTCTGCTGTCCGGCGCGATGACCGCGCGGATCCTGCAGGATCACATCGAGCCTGAGCGCTGGGCGTTCCGGTCGTGGCTATCGGCGCGGCTGAATGGCGACATCAATCGCCTGTTGCCGCTCGTGACGTTGCCGCTCGGGCCGTTGCGCCGAATCGGCGGCAGCGCCTGGCGGAGCGCCCGCGGGACCAATCTGGCGATCCGTCGCAGCGACCTCGATCAAGTGGACGGCTTCGATGCAACGTTCAGCGGCTGGGGCCGCGAAGATTCCGATATCATCATTCGCTTGATGCGCATCGGAACACGGCGCAAGGATGGCCGGTTCGCGACCGCGGTGCTGCATCTCTGGCACCCTGAGAGTGATCGCTCGCGGTTGCTCGAAAACGAGCGCATGCTCGATGCGGTCATCCGCGGCCAGCGCGTCAAGGCGACTGCCGGATTGTCGGCGCTGAGCGTGCGTTCCGGAATAGAGGGCCGGTCCTGTTAAGGCAATCGTTCGATCGACTGCGAGTCTGCCGCGCCGTGCGTCAGGGTGCCCTCGATCCGTTCGATCACGGCAAGCGCCGAAACTTCGCGCATGCAGGCATGATCGTGCGGGCAACGGCTCAGCCGGCGAAGATAGCACGGTGCGCAGGACAAGCCCGCTTGCACGACGGCATCGGAGCGCCGATAGGGGCCGATCCAAACCGAATCGGTCGGGCCGAATATGCTCACCACGGGCCGCTCGAGCGCGACAGCGAGATGCATGGGACCGGAATCATTCGTCAGGCAGATGGTCGAGCGGCGGATGATCGCGGCAAGCTCGGTAAGCGACGTTTCACCCGCGATGTTGATAGAACCAGGCGCCAGGGTGGCGACCTCGTCGCACGCCCCGCGTTCGCGCCCCGATCCGATCAGCACGACGGAAAAGCCCTTTCGCATGAAGTGACGCGACACTTCCGCAAACCCTTCGCTCCGCCAATGCTTGGTCTCCCAGATCGTCCCGGGTGCGATCGTCAGCAGAGGTCGCGGGTCGGCGCCGCCGAAGCCGTGCTCCTGCAGCAAGCGGTCGATCCGCGCGGCCGCGGCGGCCGGGATCGGAAACGAGAAATCGGGCGCCTCCTCGTCCAGGCCGAGCATCGGGCCAACGCTGAGGTAGCGATCGACGGCATGCACGTCGAGCGTCGGCACGCGGATGTGGTGCGTATAGGCAAGCCAGGATGCCTCGCGGGCTCCCTTCCAGGCGTGCTTCCGCGCTTCCTTCGGGAGGGTGCGACCCGACGCCTCCCACACCTGAGGGCGCGGGCGATCGAACCCGATTCGCACCGGCGCGCCGGTCGCAAGGGTAAACACCGCGGTGCGGAACTGCCCGTGCATGTCGACCACCAGGTCGTAGTCGACCGCCCGGAGCCTGGCGGCGAGCCGCCCAGAGCTGGCAAACGCCGACCACTGCCACCGCGCCGACCATTCGTTGCGGTCAAATTCGACCACATTCGTGATCGCCGGATGATGTCGGAGCAGCTCGGCGATCGCCGGAGTGATCAGCCAATCGATGCGCGCCGAGGGGTAACGCCGCCGCAGCTTGTGCAATACCGGGATCGTGTGGACGACGTCCCCTACCGCTGACAGCTTGATCAGCAGAATTCTGCGGAAATCCCGCTGCCGGAGTGATGCAAGATCGAGGGGCAAATCGGCTCCTGCCAGGCGGTTCTAAATCCAGCGCGCTAACTCGGAAGCTCGTCACTGCTCGCGGCGGACTGCATGCCTCGATCCGCCACGCAGCGTTGCGAGCGCCCGCTTTAGCCATGCCGACGCATGATGGCGCAGCATCACAAGTTGCCGGTTCCCCTCCGAAAACACCCAGTTGAACTGGATGACCCGCCGTTCACCGACGAAGGGCTCGTGCCCGTGCCAGGAATTGTCAGCGCGTTTGAATGCGAGCAGCGTGCCATCGACCGGCGGCACCTCGACGATGATGTCGTCGAGACTCTTGCCTGATCGCAACAGACGCAGGCGTCCCCCGGGTTTTTCCCAGGTTGAATTCATGTAGATCAGGACGGTGATGATCTTGCTCACCGAGTCGGTGTGGATCTTTCCGTCGCCGACGCCGCATTGGCCGCGGACCGTCGTCGTGGTAGGGCGACCGGCAAGATCGAGGCCGAACTTCTCCTCGAACGCTTCGCGGAACTCGTCGCTTTCCAGGTCATCGAGCAGAGTCTGAAAGGCCGGCCCGAAAGCCACTTGACTGGCCGGAAAGCTGCCCCGCTCGGATATCTTCGGATAGTCGGCATTAATCCGCGCCAACGCGTCCTCTTTGATGAATCCCGGTACGACGAGATACTCGAACGGTTCTCTCGAGAGCAGCGTCGCACGAAATGCAACGAGATCGAAGTTATGCGGCATCCCTGAAGTCGCGCCTCTGTTCCTGAAGCTTGGAAGACATTGAATCCTCGACCATTGCCGAGTAGCCTCGACCCTTATGGAGCAGGCAATTGTCCAACGCAAGCAGCGCGGAATCGACCGTCTGATCGCGTTCGCCTGCCGCGAGCCGGGCCGCGTGGGGGCCTGGCTGCTGGGCTTACATCTCGTCGTTTGGACCGCGT
>DASYFD010000145.1:0-51305 GCA_036498625.1 Xanthobacteraceae bacterium
GCGGTCACGAACACATAGGAGCCGCGGTAGTAGCCGCGCGTGATGGTCAGCCAGTCCGGATAGGCATCCGCGATCAGCTTGAAGCCGAGGAAGACATCGCAGGTCTCGAGCAGCACCTGATAGACCTGATCGATCTCCTCGCCGGCCCAATCCTCGCCGACCTTGTGCTGCTTGGGCTCAAGCAACAGGGCGCCCGCGATCGCCTCGCCGATCTTGGCGGCGACCGGCAGGTCCGGATCGCGCTCGTCGACGCAATAATGCAGCGTCGCGCCGTCCTGCCGCCTTCCGTATTTCCATTCGTCTTGCACGTAGGGGGTCTGCGCGAATGCCGGCGCGGATAGCAGCACCGGCATAAACCCGGCCAGGAGGGCCGCGGTCGCGCGGGCATTTCGCCCGCGCGCCGAGACAAGTGCTCGGTCCGCCGCAACCTCGTTGGAAGCATTCATCCCGGCTCTCGCTCACGCGTAGCCGGGAGGATTTTCTGGCCAGGCCTCACTTGCTGTCCGGCAGCGCGAACACCCACAGCACCGAGCCGCCGTCGGGCGTGCCGATCTCGGGCGTCAGCGTGGCCAGCGATTTCATCTGGCTCGAGCCGTTGCCGGTCGCGACCGCGATGTATTGCTTGCCGTTGACCGAATAGGTGATCGGGAAGCCGTTCACCGCATTGTTGGTGCGCATCTCCCAGAGCACTTGCCCGGTGGTGTCGTCGAAGGCGCGGAAGTAGCGGTCCCAGGTGCCGGTGAACACCACGCCGCCGCCGGTCGGGAGCATGGCGCCGGTCTCCGGCGCGCGTTGCCGATGGGTCCAGGCCGGCGTCCGGTCGCCGAGCTTGATCGCGTCCACCCGCCCGATATTGCCGTCGCTGTTGGGCACCGTCGTGCGGTCGAAGGTGGCGCGGCCGCCGCCCGTATAGGCCTGGCCCTGGTCGAGCGGAAGCGGCGTGGTCTTGGAGCAGAACTCGTTGAGCGGCAGGTACAGCATCTGGGTCTTGGGACTGTAGGCGGTAGCCGGCCAGCCGCGGCTGCCCGGATCGGCCGGGCAGTTGATGGTGGTCTGCCCGATATGGGGCACAGCGGCCACGCTGATGGTCTTCTCGCCGGTCTTGGGATCGAACGACTGCACCACGTTCTGCGGCACCGTCTCCTTGGCCCACAGCCATTGGCCGTTGACGCGATCGATCGCCTCGATGATGCCGAGCTTGCCGGTGGTGACCAGCGCCTTGCGGGTCTCGCCATTGAACGGCAGGTCGACCAGGATCCGCTCATACACGTAGTCGAGATCCCAGGTGTCGTTCTCCAGGTACTGGTGGTACCACTTGAGCTTGCCGGTATCCGGATCGATGGCGAGCGTGGAGTCGGAATAGAGCGCATTGTTCTGCGCGCCGTCCTTCTTGGGCAACGTGCCGCGCATCTCGGCGATCCACGGATAGGGCTGCCCGGTGCCGTAATAGACCGTGTTCAATTCCGGATCGTAGCTGCCCGGCACCCAGGCCGAGGCGCCGAAGCGGCTCTCCAGCGGAATGCCGTTCCAGGTCGCGTCATTGGGATCGCCCGGATGCGCGACGGTCCACACCCGCCACAGCTCCTCGCCGGTGTTCACGTCATGGCCGGTGATGAAGCAGCCGCCCGGCTCGGCATTGCCGCAGCCGGTCATGCCCTGGATCAGCTTGCCATGGGCGATCACCGGGCCGCTGGTATAGCGCCAGCCCTTGGTCCAGTCGGCGGTGGTGTGGTCCCACACCACCTTGCCGGTGGTGGCATCGAGCGCCACGATATGGGCGTCCGAGGTCGCCACGAACAGCTTGTCCTGATAGATCGCCATGCTGCGCTTGGCGAGCGGGTTGCCGCCCTCGGAAACCAGCTTGGCCGGCAGCGCGCGGGTATATTGCCAGATCAGGTCGCCGGTCGCGGCATTGAGCGCCTGCACCTTGTCGGCATAATTGAAGATGTAGAGCACGCCGTTATGCACGATCGGGGTGGTCTCGGTGGCGCCGGGGGTGAGCGACCAGCTCCAGGCCACCTGCAGGTTCTTGATGTTGCCCTTGTTGATCTGGTCGAGCGGGCTGTAGCCCCAGCCGTCATAGGTGCGCCGCCACATCAGCCAGTCGGCCGGATCCGGCTTGAGCAGCATGTCGGCGGTCACCGGCTTGAAGTTCTTCATGATGGAATCCGCGGCCGGCTGCTGCGCGGATACAGCCGAGGCCATCGCGGCAACCAGCGTGGTGGCGAGCAGCCAGCTGTTCAAAGAGCGTCTGGACATCGACATCCTCCCGGTTTTGGATTCGTGAGACCGTGCGCGTTCCGGCCGGCCCTTGGGGACATGCTAGCTTAGCCGCTCGGCCGGTCAATCGCCATTGCGCCGGTGACGTCCGATTGGGAACACGGCTCAACCGGCAACCGGCTATTGGAAACGGAGGAGCTGAGCATGGCCGTGCAGCCACGACATTTCAGCCCAGGCGAGGGAAAAACTCACACGCTTGGAGGGATCACCCTGACGTTCAAGACCGGCGCCGCCGACAATGGGGGCGCCTATACGTTGTGCGAGGCACTCGAGCCCCCGGGTTCGGGCGCCGGACTGCACCGCCACGCGACCTACGACGAGACGCATATTATTTGCGCGGGGCGCTACCAGTGCCAGCTCGGCGACCGGATGCTCACGCTCGGGCCAGGCGACATGATGTTCGCCCCGCGCGGCACTCCCCACAGCATCAAGAGCCTCGGCCCGGAGACCGGCTGCGAGCTGGTCATCAGCTCGCCAGGCGGAATCTTCGACGCCTTCATCGAAGAGGTGGCCGCGTCCATGGTCGAGAGCGGCGGTCCATCCACGCCGGGTCCCGCCGTCGACTTCAGGGCGATCGCGGCGAAATATGGAATCGAGTTCCTGGGCTGATCAGCCGGCCAAGGAGCTTGTTTCGATCACAGCGGCGCGTCGGGATTTATCATGGTGCGCCACATGTGGCTCACCGGCGTGTCGTCGTAGCCGAGTCCTTCCGCGGGCTGCCGGAAATTGCGGCCGATGATGTCGGTGAACTCGTCGACCGAGACCTGCACATTGGGGTCGAATGCATAGAGGTCGTTGGTGGTCACCAGCCGCGCGTCCATGTACCACTTGTGGTTCCGCGCATATTCGTAAGCGGCCTGGACATGGGGCATCGGCACATAGTCCACCCCGAAGGTCTGGTAATAGCTCTCCGGATATTCGTAGCCGACCTCGGGGTCCGGATAGAAGCGCAAGGCCTGATGGTACTTGACCGCGAAGGTCACGCGCTCCGACACATAGGGCTCGATGATCTGGGCGCCCCACCAGCCGTGATCGGTCGTCATCAGGCCCTGGCCGGCGTCATGCAGCAGGCACGCAAGGATGATCTCCTCCGACGCGCCCCGTTTCTTGGCGAGCGCCGCGCTCTGCAGCAGGTGGGCGGCCGGCACGAAGCGATAGTTGAAGAAATCGACCAGGGTCGGCTTCTCCGGCATCGGCTTGAGGCGCGGCACCGTCAGCTTGCTCTCGTCGGCGTAGGGATTCTTGTTGCTGCGCTCGTGCAGGAAGAGCCGGCCCACCCCGCGGCGGTAGCCGCGCTTGTCGATCCGGCTCTCGAGCTCGGCCACTGTCGGATAGGTTTGGGGGGCCTGCCGGGCCGCGATGGCGGCGTCGAGCTTGTTCGACAGGAAGTCCTCGAACGCGTCCGCCCGCGCCTCGTGATCCATGCTCTTGACTGCGGCCTCGCCGCCGAGGCTCGCGATCAGCTCCTTGCGATCGATCTCCATGTGGCATCCTCCATCTAAATGCCCGCGTGCCGCCGCCTACGTGTCTGTGCCTGCGTGGCTCTGTCCAGGCGTGTCTGCGGCTCTAGTCGAAGCCGTGCAAGCGGGCTGGATTGTCGACCAGGATTTTCTGCAACAGGGCCTGGTCGTTGTCGACATAACGATACAGCAATTCGACCGTCTCGGCATCGTTCATCATGCGGCTTTTGCGCCAATTCACATGCGGCCAGTCGGTCCCCCAGATCATGCGGTCGGGCGCTGCCGCGATGAACGCCCGGCCGAACGGGACGGCGTCGTCCCATCCGCTCTCCTGCTTCGAATCGCGGTTGCCATTCGACAGCATCATCCACCAGCCGTGGTTCTTCAACATGTTCAACAGCCAGCGGCAGGCCGGCTGATCGAGCCCGCGCTCGAAATGCAGGTGCGCCATGTGGTCGACCACGCAGGTGATGTCCCGGATCGATTCCAGGAATTGCGGGTCGGCCTCGATGTCGTCGCCCGCGACATGCAGCCGCGCATGCCAGCCGATCTCACGGGCGCGATCGAGCGAGCGGCGGATCGCGTCGTGGCTCTGCACGCCCTCATAGCGCTTGCCGAAATTGAACCGCGCGCCGCGCACGCCCAGGGTATCGAGCTGCTGCAGGGTCGCGTCCGTCACATTGTCCTTGATGATGCCGGTGGCGCGGAAATTCTTGCGCTCTTCGGATGTGAGCCCGGCGAGCGTATCGATCAGGAGCCGGTGATCGGTATCGTAGGGCATCGGATGCACGATGACGCCGCGCTCGACGCCGAGCGCCTTGAGCACGCCCCGTGCCTCCGCGAAGCTCGCCCGCGGGGGCTGATAAAACGCATTCTTTTTCGGGGGATATTTCGCCGGATCCCCGTAGATATGGAACTGGCAGTCGCAGCTCTTGGGCGGCGGCAGCGGAACCGGTGCGCGGGTTTCGCGCACCCATTGCGGAAAGACGGTCTGATCCTGCAGCGCCACGGCTTTTCCTTTTAGGGGTCTGGACGATACATCCGCTCATCCTTTACACCAAGGTGCCTGCATTGCAGAGGGTGGGCAACGGGTTTCTGGGCGGACACGATATGTCGACTCGAGCCGGGTCGCGCGCGCGTTCGGACATGGATCGGCGAAGGTTGGCGCCGGCGCGAAGCGTTCAAGTTCTCGGCGCGCTCTGCATATATCTCGGCGTGCTCTGCGCCGCGCCCGCCCGCGCCGCGGACGCAGCCTTGATCGCGGCGGCCCAGAAGGAAGGGCAGGTGACCTGGTACACCACCCAGATCACCAATCAGTTCGGCCGGCCCGCCATGGATGCGTTCCAGAAGCGCTACGGGATCAAGGTCAGTTTCATTCGCGCCGACTCGATCGAGCTGGCGGTGCGCATGACCAACGAGGCGCAGGCTGGCCGGCTGCAGGCCGACGTGTTCGACGGCACCGCCACGGCGCCGCCGGTCAAGAAAGCCGGCCTCGCCCTCAAATGGCTGCCCGACCGTGCCAGGGAATGGCCGCCCGAATATCGCGATGCCGAGGGATATTGGGTCGCCACCAACGTCTACGTTCATACGCCGGCCTACAACACCAATCTGGTGCGAAGGGGCAGCGAGCCGCGCAGCTTCAAGGATCTGCTCGACCCCCGATGGAAGGGCAAGATGGCCTGGGCCACCCATGCGACATCCTCGGGCGCGCCCGGCTTCATCGGCACGGTGCTCACCGAGATGGGCGAGGCGCCCGGCAAGGCCTATCTGCGTGAGCTTGCCCGCCAGGACATCATCCAGCTCGGCGGTTCGGCCCGCACCGTGGTCGATCAATCCATCGCCGGCGAATATCCGGTGGTCTTACAAATCTTCAACCATCAGCCAGTGATCAGCGCCCGTCGCGGCGCGCCGATCGACTGGATCCCGATGAACCCGGCCATGGCGGTGCTTTGCGTCACCGGCGTCACCCGGGACGCGCCGCACCCCAATGCGGCCAAGCTGCTGGTCGATTTCCTGGTCTCGGACGAGGGGCAGAAGATATTCCGCGAGGCCGACTATATTCCGGTCGCCCCCGATGTGCCGCCGCGCGAGCCGGCGCTGCGGCCGGACGGCAAGGGCTTCCGCGGCATCTTCTTCTCGCCCGAGCAGATGGATGCCGCCATGCCGCATTGGCTGGATGCGTATAATGAGATATTTCGCTGAGCCGATGCGATTGGATGACACGGACATGCGCGGACGAGTTGCGGAGTTGCAGTTAGGGACGCGAGGCCTTTCACTCCTTCTCCCCAGTGGGGAAGGAGTGATGAGGGGGCTCCGGCGATGCGATGCGGAATCATCGTTACCCCCTCACCCCACCCTCTCCCCTTCGGGGCGAGGGAGTGAAACGCTGTGCCCGCCTCGCTCCGCTGCGCAGAGCCATCTGCGCATCGTCCTGTGCGCGGCCGCCATCTGCTTCCTCGCCGTCACGGCGCGCGCCGAGCCGGTGGAGGAGTTCTTTGCCGGCAAGCAGATCAAGTTCGTCGTCGGCAGCGCCGGCGGCGGCGGTTACGAATCCTACAGCCGCCTTCTCATGCCGTATCTCACCCGCCACCTGCCCGGGCATCCGCTCTTCATCATCCAGGAAATGCCCGGCGCGGCCGGCATGGTGGCGGCCAACTATTTGTACAACATTGCCCGTCATGACGGCTCCGAGATCGGCATGGTGGGGCGCGGCGTCGGTATCCAGCCGCTGCTCGATCCCAAGGACAAGGCCCCGCGCTATGTGGCCGCGAAATTCAACTGGATCGGAACCCCGCAGCAGGAGGTGGGGCTGGTGTTCATGCGGCTGCCGTCGCCGATCGCCACCATGGCGGACTTGAAGTCGCGCGAGCTCATCGTCAGCGGCACCACCTCGGCGGCGGCGCCGTCCTACTATCCGCGGCTGATGAACACTCTCTTGGGCACGAGGTTCAAGGTGGTGGAAGGCTACAAGAGCTCGCAGGAGGCCTTGCTGGCGCTCGAGCGCGGCGAGGTGGACGGCCACTGCTCGGGCAGCTCGTCGGCGACCTTGCGGGCCCGGATGGAGCCGCTGGTGAGCGCCGGCAAGGTGAAGGTCGTCGCGCAGCTTGGCCGCGAGAAGGATCCCGATTATCCGGATGTTCCCTTGATCCTTGACCTTGCCGCCACCGCGGCCGACCGGCAGGTCCTGGAGCTCGCGTTCGCCCAGCAGGTCATGGCCTGGCCGGTGGTGGCGCCGCCCGGGGTCCCGGCCGATCGGGTCAAGGCCCTGCGCGATGCCTTCGAGGCCACCATGCGGGATCCCGACTTTCTGGCCGAGGCCGCCCGGCAGAAGCTCATCATCAATCCGGTCAGCGGCGAGAAGATCGCCTCCCTCATCGACCGGATCTATGCCATGCCCAAGGATGTGCTCGATCGCGTGGCCGCCTTGTCGGAGCGGAATTAGGTCGCGGCCTTGGCCTGAAATCCGTCATGACACCCGCAACGGAGAAAACCACGCTGCGCATCGGCAACACCATCGCCGAGATGGGCAAGGTTGCGGAATTCGTCGGGGCATTTGCCGAAACGCATGGTCTGCCGGGCACTGTCGTCAACGCCATGAGCTTGTGCCTGGACGAGCTTCTCAACAATACGATTTCCTATGGCTACCCGGATGAAGGTCGCCGTTTCATCTCGATCACCTTGTCGATCAGCGTGCAAACCGGCGGGCACGCCCTGGTGGCCGAGCTGCGGGATGATGCCAAGCCGTTCGATCCGCGGCGCGCGCGCGCCCGCCCGCGATCGAGCGAGCTCGGCCGCCGGCGCGCGGGCGGACTGGGGTTGCGGTTCGTCAACGCGCTGATGGACGAGGTGGACTACGTGCGGAGCGGCGAATACAATCAGGTGAGGCTCACGAAAACGCTGCAACCCCCGGGCGCGGGCGTGACAGGGAAAGAAATGGGCAAATGATGAAGATCGCCGAAGAGCAGGCAGGCGATGTGACCATCATCGCGGTCAACGGGCAGGTGGACAGCAACACGGCCAAGAGCTTCGAGGAAAAGCTGATCGGCCTGTTCGCGTCGGGGCGAAACCGCGTGATCGTCGACTTCAAGAATCTCGCCTACATCACCAGCGCGGGTTTCCGGGTGCTGCTGGTGGCCGCCAAGCTCGCCGAGAAGAGCGATGGCAGGCTCGCCTTGTGCGGCATGACCGCCGAGGTATCGCGGGTGTTCGATCTCGGCCACATGACCGATCTGTTCGCGATCTATCCGTCGCGCGAGGAAGGCCTCGCCAAGCTGTCGTAGCCTCGCATTTTTGCGTGGCCGCATTTCCGGACGGAAATGCTTCAGTCAATGATCGAAATGGAAGTAAACATTGGCAGTCCCCTCCTGCCAGTCGGCGCGCACGCGGTCGGCATTGCGTCGCAGCATGAAGCCGGCCAGCAGCCTGGGGCCGTTCTCGCTTTCTCGTATCTGCTCGGGCGTCGGCCGTTGCTCCGGAAATTCCGGCATCTCGCCCCGATAGGTGAGGCGGACGTCGAGATTGAACTCGTCGAAGGTCAAGGTGATGAGCAACGCGCCGCCGATCCAGAAATCCTCCACGACGCTGTCGATGAGCTGGATCGCCCCGAAGGTCGCCCGGCTCGCCACGTCCGGGCGGGCGCCCCATAGCGCGGTCTGGGTGGCAAAGAAATCCTGGACCTTCTTGTGATCGATCTGCTCGCTGCTGAGCGCCAGCTCGGCCGTCCGGCGCACCCCGATCCGAAACAACAGATTGAGGGCAAGCGCAACGATGGTCGAGAACACCAGCGAGGAACCGACGATGGGGAGGAGCGACGTCGGCAACCCGGCCGCGATGCCGGGAAAGGCTTCGATCGCCACGCCGGCGATCAACGACAGCCCGATCACCAGGGTGCGGCGGGTGTCGAGCAGGCGCGAGGTGAGAATCTGCAATCCGTTCACGATGATGAAGGTCACCGTGAACAACAGCGCCGACAGGATGACGGCGCGCGGCATGACCGCGAACAGGGCCGTGAGCTTCGGAAAGAACCCGAGCAGCAGAAACATCGCGCCGACCGCGAACGCGACCTGCCGGCTGGCCACGCCGGTCGCCGATGACAAGCCGACCGCCGGCGTCGATGTGTTTATGCCGACCGCGCCTGCCATCCCGGCAAGCGTGGTCGAGAGCCCGTCGGCCAGCACTCCGTTGGTGATCGTGCGCATTTCGGGGCGCACCCAGTTGGCGTCGTTGATGCGCTGGCAGATGGTGATGGTGCCGGCCGCCTTCATGGCGGCGGCGATGCTGGCGATCGCGAACGGC
This sequence comes from Xanthobacteraceae bacterium, assembly GCA_036498625.1. Classification (GTDB taxonomy): domain Bacteria; phylum Pseudomonadota; class Alphaproteobacteria; order Rhizobiales; family Xanthobacteraceae; genus VAZQ01. The sequence goes on from DASYFD010000145.1 coordinate 9,036, forward strand.
ACCGCGAGCGAGAGGTCGAACGACCAGGTGATCCCGTTCCAGTCGGGCAGCCCGATCCAGGCGGCCTGGTTCACGGCCGCCAGGTTGGCGCCGACCAGGCCCACGATCCCGGCCGCCGCGTAGCCGACCGCGAGCCCGATCAACGCGCACAGCATGCGAGCCACGCCGGTGCCCCATACATTGAGGGCCACCATGGTGGCGAGCGTGATGCCGGCCACCCACCATTCCGCGGGCATGACCGGGGCGGCGGTTGGGCCGACCAGCGAGCGCAGCCCGCCCATGCCGGCCGAGACCCCGATCATCAGGATGATCACGCCCGAGATTTCCGGCGGAAAGATCGCGCGCAACCGATGCAGCAGCGGCGCCAGGGCGGATTCCAGCGCGCCCGCGAAGATCGTCATGCCGAACACCAACGGCAGCCCGCCCAGCTTGGCGGCCAGCAACGAGGGCGCAAAATAGGTCGCCGTGAAGGTCGCCGGGCACATATAGCCCGAGCCGATCGGTCCCAGCCGCATGGCCTGCAGGAAGGTTGCAACCCCGAGCACCAGCATGCCCACGGACAGGAGGCCGCTGACGGTCTCGACCGGCGCATCGACGACTCGGAAGATAAGCAGCGGGTAGACCAGATTGATCGCGATCAGGCCGATATGCTGGATGCCGTTGAAGAGCGTGATCAGCGGCGGCGGCGTATCCTCCAGCGCGTAGATCAGCGTGGTCGGCCTCTTGACTTCCGGCATGCCATGCCCCCCCAAAATCGACGCTTGTTGTTCACGGCGCGAATTGCAGGCAATTTTCTGGCCGAGCCGCCTTTTGCCCCAAGTTGGCGCGATTTGGTCGTCATTTCAAGCGGATCGCGGCGGTCCGTCGAATGAAAAGGCTCTTGCGCAGGCCGGGGAGGAGGGGACGGGGATGAAAGAGACCGATGGGGAGGCGCTCAATCATGCGTTGGGCGATCTGCGGGCATTCATCCGGCTGGCGCAGGGGCATGGCGAGCTCTTGACCGTGCGCGCCGCCGATCCGCATCTGGAGATCGGCGCCATCTATGAGCTCAGCCAGGAGCAGACCTATCCGCCGGCTCTGCTGTTCGAGAGCATGAAAGGCTGCGATCCCCGCTTTCGCATTCTCTGCAACGTGCGCAATGCGCGCTTCGTGGTCGGCGACCTGACCATGGAAGCCCTCAGTGCCTATCGCCGCCGCCCGCGCCGCACCGCGGAACCGATTGCACCACGCGAAGTGAGCACCGGCCCGGTGCTCGAGAATACCCAGGAGGGCGAGGCGGTCGACATCCTCGCGTTTCCGGCACCGCAATGGCATGCCGGCGACGGCGGGCGCTACATCGGCACCGAATGCCTGGTCATCACCAAGGATCCGGACAGCGATTGGGTCAATATCGGCACCTACCGGGTGATGGTGGCTGACCGCCGGACCCTGACGGTGTTCATCGAGCCCGGCAAGCAAGGCGATGTCATTCGCCGCAAGTACTGGGCGAAGGGTCTGGCCTGCCCGATGGCCATATCGGTCGGCCAGGCGCCGATCCTGGGGACGGTCGCCGCCACGGCGTTGCACGCCGGCCGCTCGGAATATGCCGAGGCTGGCGGGCGCATCGGCCGGCCGATCGATGTGGTGCGGGGCAAGACCGGCCTGCCGATTCCGGCCGACGCCGAGCTGGTGTTCGAAGGTTTCATGCCGGCGCCGCAGATCGAGAGCCGGCCGGAGGGTCCGTTCGGCGAATGGCCCGGCTACTTCACCGCCGCCGGGCCGCAGCCGGTCCTGCAGGTCGCGGCCATCCATCACCGCCACGATGCGATCATCATCGGGCAGCCGCCGACCAAGCCGAACTATGCGGGGCGGCAGGTCAAGATCGCGAGCCTGGCGGCGTTCTGGGATGCGCTCGAGGCGGCCGGCGTGCCGCAGGTGCGCGGGGTGTGGAACCTGCAAGGGGGCGGATACCGCTTCATCCATGTGGTCGCGATCGAGCAGCAGCATGCCGGGCACTCCAAGATGGCGGGGCTGGTCGCGGCCGGCTGCGGCGGCTCCTACATGAGCCGCATGGTGATCGTGGTCGATGAGGACATCGACATCACCAATCCGGCCGAGGTGATGTGGGCGCTCGCCACTCGCTGGGATCCGAAGACCCAGACCGACATCATCGACGGTTGCTGGAGCGGCCACATCGACCCGCGTCTCGCGCCACAGCAGCGCGAGCGCGACGACATCACCACCAGCCGCATGATCATCTATGCGGTGCGGCCGTTCCACTGGAAGGAGCAGTTCCCGCGCGTGAACGCGCTCGCCCCGGATTACGCGGAGGCGATCAGGGCCAAGTGGGCCGGGCAGCTGCCGTTCCTGCAGAAGGGATGAGGGCCGTTAGGCATCTTTGGCCTCGGCCTCAAAGCTTGCAAAGGAATCCCGGTCTCCGCTCATTCCCGCGCAAGCGGGAATCCAGTCCCTTCGCAAAATGACTTGGATCGGCAGCAGGCTCAGCGTTGCTGGAAAGCACGGGCGCCTCACACACGCCCCTTGCAAGCGGAAGCTCAGCTCATTTTCACAAGAGGACTGGGTCCCCGCTTTCGCGGGGACGAGCGGACAAACGACAGCAGGGGATCAGTGCGTTGTCGTTTGCCTGCATCCAATCCTTGCCGTCTTCCTCAATGCCCCATCGCCTTCTTGGTGAGCGCCACCACTTCCGGCGACATCTTGTAGGCGTCGGCCACGTATTTCGACAGCTCGTCGGGCGCGATGTAGAGCGGATGCAGGCCTGCGGCCTCGGCCTCCTGCACCAGCGTGGCGTCCTTCATGGTCTGCGCGAAGGCGGTGCGCAAAATCTGCAGCCGGTCCGCCGGCACGCCGGGCGGCGCGATGAAGGGGCGGCCCACATTGGTGCGCGCCAGGAACAGATCGAGCGCCTGGCGCTCCTGGTCGGTCTTGGCGAGGTCGGAGGCGAACGGGACGCCCACCAGCCGCGGATCTGGCTTCACGGCGGCCTGGAACAGCACGTGGACGGCGCCGCTCTGGAAAATGCTCTCGCGCGCGATGGTGTCGTAGCTCACGCAGATGCCCTGCACCTCGCCGCGCTCGATCGCAAGATTGATCGCTTTCGATCCCGGATAGCCGGAGATGATCTTGAAGTTCATGCCCAGGAGATTCTTGAGAAAGCTCGGGTAGACCTCGGTGTCGGCGCCGGAGCCGGTGGCGCCGACGATCAGCTCCTTGGTGGCGAGATCCTGCACGGTCTTCACCGGCGCATCCTTGGCAGCGGCGCAGACCGCGGTGTCGCGATCGGGGCTGCCCACGAAGATCAATTTGAGCGGATCGAAGCGGACGCTGATGCCGCCGAGCAGCGGCTCGAACGGAATGCCGCGATTGATGAGCCCGATGACGGTCCCGTCCTTGGGCTGCGTATTGGTGATCTGGTTGGCGAGCAGCAGGCTGCCGGCGCCCGGCGCATTGACCGCGATGACGGTCGGATGGCCCGGAATGTAGTCGCCGATATGCTTGGCGATCAGCCGCGCCCACAGATCGTCCGAGCCCCCGACCCCGTAGCCGATCATCACGCTCAGCTGCTTGCCCTTGTAGAAATCGGTGCCGGTTTGGGCGCCGGCGGGCGCGCAGGCGCCTGCAAGCCCTACGGCCGCGAGCGCCAGCGCGCAAAGACGGGTCGAGATCATGCTGTCAGTCCTTCCGGGGGATTGTCTTGATTGCCCGTTATATAGGCATTGATTGCTGCTGCCGCCAGCCTCGGCCCTGCGACAAGCCGCGCATCCTTAATGCATGCATGAAACGATTGCGGAATTTGGCGCCTTTTTCAGAACCGGCCGCCGGTGCTGACAAGAAATGATCTGATCGAATTCGGCGCTACCGCGCCGAGACCGGCCGCGGGCTCGCCGTACCCTCGGTCGCCGGCGCCTTCGCGCCACCCTTCGCCACCTTGGCGTCGGGCGCCGTCAGCGCCCGGTAAGGATCGACCACACCCCAGCCGAATTGATCGTCGCGTCCGGTGGCGGCGTGGTGCTTGGCGCTCGATGTCAGAAGCTCGCGGATGGCGGCGGCGTCGAGGGTGGGATCGTGGTCGATGAGCAGCGCCGCGATGCCGCTGACATGCGCGGCGGCGACCGAGGTGCCGGTGGTCATCTGGTAGCCGCCGTTGGGGGCGGGCTCCAGGATGTCGACGCCGGGCGCGGCGAGCGCCACATAGGCGCCCTGGTTGGCCTGTGCCAAGAGCTGGTCCTTGGCGTCGGTCGCCGTCACCGCGATCACGTTGGGATCGGCGGCCGGATAGAGCGGCGGCGAGCTCGGGCCCATATTGCCGGCCGCCGCGATCAGCAGCACGCCCTTGTCGTGCGCCTTCTGCATCGCGAGCGCGAGCATGGGATCATCTGGCCCGGCAAAGCTCATGTTGATGATTTGCGCGCCCTTGCTGATCGCCCAATCGATGCCGGCGAGAATGTGCGCGCTGGTGGCCTGGGCGGAGTCGGTGCCGCCCGAGGAGAAGGCATGAATGGCGAGCAGGCGCACGCCCGGCGCGATGCCGATCAGCGCCCGATGGGCCGCGATCGCGCCCGCCATGCCGGTGCCGTGGACATGGGGCTTGTCATGATTGCCGATGGGGTCGAACTCGTCGACCACCGCGCCGGCGAGCTCCGGATGCTTGCCGTCGATCTCGGAATCGATCACCGCCACCAGCACATTGCTGCCGATGGCGATGCGATGCACGTCCACCAGGCGCAGCTTGTCCACCACGTATTGCGAGGGATCGCCGCGCCCGCCGGTGGCCGCCAGGCTCGCGTCCTGCTGCAGCCTGTACACATAGTTGGGCTGGGCGACCCCGATGTTCTCGGATTCGAGCGCCCGGATCACGTCGGCGACCGGGCGGCCGTCGGTGATGCGGAAACGGAACAGCGTTCCGCCCGACAGATTGAAGCTTTGCGACGCGACGGTGCTCAGGCCCAGGCGACGCGCGATGGTGTCGACGGTCTGCGGCGACACATTGGAAGGAACGTGGAATACCATCTCGTTGGTCAGAAAGCGGTTCTCGCCCACGGGCGGCACGCCGGTGAAGCCGCGCTCTCCGATCAGTGGCCGGCGTGCGATCAGGCCGGCAAAGGGACGCGCCTGGAATCGTCCCGCCAGCTGGCCGCGCCCGAAGCGGCCTGGCCCCTGCAAGCTCCGCTCCGCCAGCGCCCGCCGGGCAAAGCCGCCGGCCGCCGGGCCGCGTTGAAACGGCCCGCGCGCCGCATTCTGTCCGGGCTGTCCGGAGAATCCGGGACGCTGCAATTCCGCCGGACCGCGCCCGCCCGGGTTCGTCTCCAGGCGCTGCAATTCTGCCCCGCCCCGCTCGGTGGGATTGGCGCCCGAACGATTGGTCCCGAACGGACGGCCCTCGGCCTGGAGGTTCCCGACCGGCTCCCGCTGGTTGATCGCGCCGGCCCGCAAGTTCGATTCGGCAGCGTTCGGTCCTGCGCCGTTCGGCCCGGTAGCGTTCGGCCCGTTCGGCCCCTGCTTGAGCGCGCGAAACTGGCCCGCACCGGCGCGCCCGGGCGGATGCTTCCAGCGCTCGACCGCTTGCCGTTCGCCCGCGAGACGCTCGCCCGCCAGGCGCTCGAGCGCCAGGGCCTGGCCCGCCATGCTGAGGGAGACCGCCGCGAGCGCCAGCGCCGGAAAAAGCTGCCGCCCGATCGTGTTGCGGAATGAACGTGGCCGCGTATGCAGGTGCATGAATTCTTCCCCTGACTAGCCGTTAGGTCGCAATTGCGCCGACTTTGCGTCTGGGCAATGGCGGCCCGGCCGGTCAGGAAGCAAATCCTGGATCGCGCCGCCCTCAAGGGGCGATTGCGACCGCCTTGCCGTTGCGGAAGCGCAGCTGTTGCGGATTCCAAGAGCCGCCGTTTGCGCCGCTGCGCAAGGGCGCGATCGTCGCCTTGATCTGATCTCCGGGCTTGAGGGTCTGCCTGTTCCATCCCTCCCGCTCCAGCATCGCGGGCGGCTGGCCCTCCAGCGTCCAGGTCTCGAGGCGGCCATCCTTTCCCTTTACTTTCACGAGAATGAAGACATGGGGGTTCACGTATCTGAACTCCTGCACCGTGCCTTCGATCTCGATGGACGATCCGTACGCGAACATCGAGAAGGAATGATGCGCCAGGGCGGCCCCGCCTGTCATGATCAACGCAGCGCCGACGAGACCTGCGGCCAGCAGGCATCCTGCGGCCCGCAGGCAAACAGAAAGCAACTTTTTCACCGCCATCCCCTTGCCCTCAGAAGCTTCCCGGTCTTGATCGGCAGCTCGGCCCCGATCGGAACAGCCTGCCGGATCATATATTTGCATATACTTTCTCGCGTGGGAATTTGGATCGCCCAAAATCCCCAACGCGGGCGGCCCGAGCCGCGGGAATTCACCCAATAGGCCCAACGAAACTCATCGGAGACCCAGATGCGTAGCAAGCCATGCCTGACCCTCGACGACGCCCACAAGATGGTGGGGGCGTGCCGCAAGGCCGGGGCCGCCAAGAAAATGCAGCCGACCGTGGCGGTGGTCGATGCCGGCGGGCATCTTCTCTATCTCGAGCGGCCGGACCGCAACGGCCCCAACACGGTCGAGATGGCGACCCTGAAGGCGCGCACCGCGGCGCTGCGGGAGCGCCCGAGCTCGGCCTTTGCCAAGCGGGTGGCGGAACGGCCTGGTTTCCTGGCGGTGCCCAATTGTCTCGGCGTGCCGGGCGGCGTTCCCATCATCCACCAGGACGAATGCATCGGCGGCGTCGGCGTCTCCGGCATCGGCGAGCACGACGAGCCGGTGGCGCAAGCCGGCGCCGACGCGGTCGGGAGCGAGAAGCCGCAGCGGAGCGAAACTTCACGCCGCGGTAGGTAGAGTGCGCTTCCTCTTCCCTCCCCCTGCAAGGGGGAGGTTAGGCGCGGCGCGGCACGATCTATCCGCCCCACACCTCCCTGGCGACCTCAACGATGCGGGCGAGCTTGGCCATCTCCAGCGCCTCGCTGACGGCGGCGGGCTCGGTGGCGCTGGTTGAGAAGCCGCATTGCGGGCTGAGCCCCATTTGCTCGATGTCGAGGTAGTGGCTGGCTTCCTCGATGCGGCGCTTGAGGAAGTCGGCGGTTTCGAGCTCCGCCCGCTTGGAGGCGACGAGGCCGAGCACCACGATCTTGTCCTTGGGGCACGCCCGCAACGGCGCAAAGGTGCCGGCGCGGGCATTGTCGTATTCCAGGAAATAGAATTTCACCCGCAGCGCGTTGAAGATCGGCTCCGCGATCGGATCGTAGCCGATATCGGCCTGCCAGCTCGGGTCCTGGCTGCGGCAGATGTGGATGCCCACGCGCATGCCCGCGGGCGCGCCATCGATCACCGCATTGATGACCTCGATATAGCGGGTGAGGAGATCGCGCCAATCGTCGCCGCGCTCCTGCAGCAAATGGCGCGCGCGCGGATCGCCGAGCTTGACCAGCGAAGTTTCGTCGATCTGCAGATAGTTGCAGCCGGCATCCGCGAGCGCGCGCATCTCTTGGATATAGGCCGCCACCAGGTCGGACCAGAACGCGTCCAGGTCCGGATAGGCATCGCGGCTGATATTGGCGCGTCCGGCCCGGTAGTGGATGTAGCAGGGGCCGGGCAGGGTGATCTTGGGCACCCGGTCGGTCAGCGATTTGAGAAAGCGGAAGTCCTCCGCATTCTTGCTGCCGGCCCAGGCGAGGCGGCTCACCACCTTGGGGATGCGCCGGGCGGTGCGGTGGCCGTGGGTCTGCGACTGGCTCCAGCCTTCCTCCTCGGTCAGCTCGACCGATACGCCGGTTATGCCGGAGGTGGTGAAGGAATCCGAATAGGTGCTGCGGCGGAATTCGCCGTCGGTGACCACCGGCAGGCCGGCATCCTCCTGCTGCCTGACCACGCGCCGTATGGCGTCCTGCTCGATCGCTTTGAGGGCATCGTCGCCGACGCGGCCGGCCGCGTGCTCGCGCCGCGCGGCCAGGAGTGCGGCCGGGCGCAGCAGGCTGCCGATATGCTCGGCGCGGAAGGGCGGCGAAGTGCGCTTCATCGGACGCCATCCTGGCTTGCGAGGAATTGACGGAGGACGCCCACCGGCTTGTCGGGCCTCTGCTTCCTCGCTAGAGATACGCTCAATATAGATGCGATCAAACGCATGGAGCCGGCCCGTCCGCATCGCCGCTCGGCCCATCCCGGGAGTGTCATATCATGAACCTGCACGCGCAACCCATGAAGGCCCACATGCTGATCGGCGGCGAGCTGGTCGCCGGCGAGGCCAACAATTGGCTCGATTCCGTCAACCCGGCAAACGAGGAAAAGATCGGCGAGGTGCCGGCGGGCGACGCCGCCGACGTGAACAAGGCGGTGGCGGCGGCCGAGAAGGCGCAGCCGGCCTGGGCCGCGCTCGATATCAAGCAGCGCGGAAAGTATCTGCACAAGCTCGCCAAGGCCATCCGCGAGCGCGCCGACGAGCTGCTGCAGACCGAGGTCATCGACACCGGCAACACCATCACCAAGATGAAGGTCGACATCGAGGGCGCCGCCGAGGCGCTCGAATGGTACACCGGCCTCGCCATCGAGATGAAGGGCGAGACCGTGCCGGCGAGCTCCAAGCATCTCCACATCACGGTGCGCGAGCCCTATGGGGTGGCGGCCCGGATCGTGCCGTTCAATCATCCGCTCAGTTTTGCGGTGCGCGGCCTCGCCGGCCCGCTGATCGCCGGCAACACCGTGGTGGTGAAGCCGCCGGAGACGAGCTCGCTGTCGGCCTCGATCCTGGCCGAGATGTCACGCGAGATCATGCCGCCCGGCACCGTCAACATCGTCACCGGCAACGGCATGCCGGCCGGCGATGCGATCGTGCGCCACCCCAAGGTGAAGCGCATCGCCTTCACCGGCTCGGTGCCGACCGGCATGCTGATCCAGCGCGCCGCCGCCGAATCCGGCATCAAGGCGTTGACGCTCGAATTGGGCGGCAAGAATCCTTTCATCGTCTATCCGGACGCCGATGCCGAGAAGGTGGCGGACGCCGCCATCGCGGGCATGAACTTCGCCTGGTCGGGACAATCCTGCGGCTCCACCAGCCGGCTGATGCTGCACGAGTCGCTCTACAAGAAGGTGATCGACCGCATCACCGAGCGGGTGGCGGAGATCAAGGTCGGCGATCCGCTCGATCCGAAATCGCAGATGGGCCCGATGAACTCCAAGCGCCAGCTCGAGCGGGTCAACTCGATGATCCAGTCGGGCGTCAAGGACGGCGCCAAGCTGATGGTCGGCGGCAAGCGGCCGTCGGGCAAGGATTTCGAGCGCGGCTACTGGGTCGAGCCGACCGTGTTCGGCGACGTGCACCCGCAGATGCGGATCGCGCGCGAGGAGATCTTCGGGCCGGTGCTCTCCGTGTTCAGCTGGCGCGACGAGGATGCCACCATCGAGCTCGCCAACTCGGTCGAGTACGGGTTGACGGCGGCGATCTGGACCAACGACATCAAGCGGGCCCTCAACGCCGCCCGCAAGATCCAGTCCGGCATGGTGTGGGTCAACGGCGTCGGCAACCACTTCAAGGGTACGCCCTACGGCGGCTACAAGAACAGCGGCGTCGGCCGGGAGAGTTGTCTCGAGGAGCTTTTGAGCTACACCGAAGTGAAGACGATCCAGATTTTCTTGTGATCCTGCAGCATCCCTCGCCCCGCTCGCGGGGAGAGGGCGACACGGGAAGCTGAAAACCCGATCTCGGCTCGGTGAGGGGGCGTTTCCACAAGCTCAGATTCGCGGAAACGCCCCCTCATCCCGACCTTCTCCCCGCACGCGGGGAGAAGGGGCGCGCTGCGGCACGGCGCTTCTCAGTCCGCAACGCCATCCCGGGTGAGACACTTGCGCCCCCGATGCCGCATTGCGTTTCGGCGGCTTTTCCCGGACACTCCGCCTCGCGAAGCGTCGCCAACAATACGATCCGAATGGGGAAACGCATGGCCTCCGCCGGCACGGCATCCGCGCCCGCCATTGTGGCGAAGGCAGCCAGCAAGCTCTTCCTCGACGGTGCCGTCGTTGCCTTTCATCAATTGTCGCTCGAGGTGCGCCGCAACGAGATCCTGTGCGTGGTCGGGCCGAGCGGATGCGGCAAGACCACCCTGTTGCGCAGCATTGCCGGCCTCACCGATCTGTCGGACGGAGAGATCCTGGTGCAGGGCAAGCCGGTGCAGGGCCGGCCGCCCGACGGCGTCGCCATGGTGTTCCAGCATTTCGGCCTGCTGCCCTGGAAGACGGTCTACGACAATGCCGCCTTCGGCCTCGCGATGGCGGGCGTGCCGCGCGCGCGTATCAAGCAGGCGGTCGATCATTATCTCGATCTGGTCGGCCTCACCGGCTTCGAGCGCCACTATCCCTATCAGCTCTCGGGCGGCATGCAGCAGCGCGTCGGGCTGGTGCGGGCGCTCGCGATGAATCCCGCGATCCTGTTGATGGACGAGCCGTTCGCGGCCCTCGACGCGCAGACCCGCGAGGTCCTGCAGGAGGAATTGCTGGCGCTGATGGATCGTCCGGACGAGCGCAAGACCATGGTGTTCATCACCCATTCGATCGACGAGGCGATCGTGCTCGGCGACCGCGTTGCGGTGATGACGGCGCGTCCCGGCCGCATCAAGGAGGTGCTCGACCTGCCGTTCGGCTGGCCGCGCGATGCCGATGCGGTACGCACCGATCCGCGCTTTGCCGAGTTGCGTCTCCACATCTGGCGCCAGCTGCACACGGCGCGGCCGCGCACCGCCTCTCTTTCCTCTCCGGCGAGCCGGGAAGGTGAGGGAGGGGGGAGAGAAGTCGCGTGAGCGCGCTCGAGCATGCCAGCGGCGAGACGCTGCCGGCGCCAGTGCCTGCGAACTTGACCGACGACAAGGTGCGGGCCGAGCAGGTCGCGGCCGCACGAAGGCGGCGGCGGCAATGGCAGGTCATCGGCATCCGGTTGGCCTCGCTCGCGATCGTGCTCTCGATCTGGCAGGTGTTCGGGGCGGAGGTCGACCCGGTGCTGTTCACCACCCCGAGCAAGATCTTCCGGGCCGCCGTCACCATGATCGGCAGCGGCGAGCTGTGGACCTATCTGTGGCCGAGCCTGGTCGTGCTCGGGATCGGGCTGGCGCTCGCCGCCGTATTCGGCATCGCGATCGGATTGCTGCTGGCGCGCTTCTGGTTCCTCGATGTGGCGCTCGGCGTCTACATCACCTTCCTCTATTCGATTCCATCGGTGGCGCTGGTGCCGCTCATCGTCCTATGGGCCGGCTTCGAGATGACCGCCAAGGTCATCATCCTGTTCCTGTTCGCCTTCTTTCCCATGGTGATCAACACCCATCAGGGCGTAAAGACCGTGGACCCCAAGCTCTTGGAGGTCGGGCGCGCCTTCCGCTGCTCGGAGCGGCAGCTGTGGGTCAATATCGTGCTGCCGGCCGCCTTGCCGTTCATCGTCACCGGGTTGCGGCTCGCGGTCGGGCGCGGCCTGATCGGCATGGTGCTGGCCGATCTCTATACGGCGATCTCCGGCATCGGCTATCTGATCGTGCGCACCGCGAGCACCTATCAGGTCGACAAGATGTTCGTGCCGATCATGACGCTCGGCCTCCTGGGCGTGAGCCTGACGGCGCTGCTGCGGCTGGTCGAGACCTATGTGGCGCCGTGGACCGCGCATTCGCAAAACGACTAGGTGTCATCGCCGGGCTTGTGCCGGCGATCTCGATCAGGAAAGTACAGTGCGATCTCAATCGAGATGGCCGGAACAAGTCCGGCCATGACAATTCGAAGGGTCAAACCTTGACGTAAATGGGCTGAGAAACAGCATTGCCGGCCGGAGGAGATAGTCATGCCGCAAGGATATGGTCGCAGGTGGATGGTCGCGCTGCCGCTCTTGGCCGCCGCGCTGCTTTACGATGCCGGCATGACGGGCGCTGCCGCGCAGGCCGATTGCAAGGGGCCGCCGCGCAAGATCAATGTCGGGGTCGCGGTCTCGCCGCCCAATGTGGTGCACACCACACCCTATGTGGCCAAGGAGCTCGGCATCTTCGCCAAGCACTGCATCGACGCCAACATCATCCAGTTCGACGGCGGTGAATCGCCGGCCGCCACCGCCGCCGTCTCGCAAGGCTCCGCCATCTCCAACGTCAACGACGTCGCGATCGGCCGCGGCATGAAGGCGAGGCAGTTTTGGGGCCTGGCGCCGCGGCCGCCGCAGGTCTATGCGGTCGGCGAAAACATCAAGACCGCGGCCGACCTCAAGGGCAAGCGCCTGAGCGCGGCCGGCGGCGGCGTCGGCAGCTTCAACTGGCGCATGGGCCGCGAGGTGCTGCGCAGCGCCGGGCTCGACGTGACGGATGCGCAATTCATCTCCCAGGGCACCGCCGGGCGCCTGCCCGGCCTGGTCGCAGGCCAGCTCGATGCCGTCGCGCTGCATCCGGAGGACATCTATCTGGCCATGAAGCAGAAGCCCGGCATCCACAGCCTGGTGGCCATCGCGGATCTGATGCCGCTCTACATGTTCAACGCCTATGGGGGATCGACCGAATGGCTGGCGCGCGACCGCGCGCTGATCCGCGACACGCTCGCCGCCATGATCGAGACCAACCGGCTGATCTATCGCGAGAAGGACAAGGTGGTGCCGATCATGGTGAAGGCGACCCAGAAGCCGCAGGATGCGGTCGAGTTCGCCTGGGACAGCCTGACCAGGAATTGCGTCTGGGGCGTCAACGAGGGGTTCGATCCCAAGCGCACGGAATTCACCGTCGCCATGGACGTGGCGGCCGGCGACATCGATGCGGCCAAGAAGCCGAGCTTCGATCAGGTGGTCGACATGGCGCTCGCCACGGAAGCGGTCGAGGCGGCCGGCGGTCGCGTCACCATCGGCAACTGCAAGGATTGAATTGCAAGGATTGATCCGGCGGCAACCGAGGGAGGCCCGCATGAAGCCCCAGCCTGGATACCGGTCGCTTGTTCATCTTCTCAGCATCGGCGCCTGCGTGCTGATCCTCGCTGCGCCGCGCGCGGCGGTGGCGCAGGACTGCACCGGGCCGCTGCGCAAGATCAATGTCGGGGTCTCGGTGACGCCGCCCAACGTTGCCCATACCACCCCCTATGTGGCCAAGGCGCTCGGGCTGTTCGCCAAGCATTGCATCGATGCCAACATCATCCAGTTCGACGGCGGCCAGTCGCCGGCCGCGCTGGCGGCGGTCGCCCAGGGCACCGCGATCGCCAACGTCACCGATGTTGCCATCGGTCGCGGCGCGCATGCGATCCAGATTTGGGGAATCGCGCCCCGCATGCCGCAGAGCTACACGGTGAGCGCCGGCGTCAAGAGCGCGGCCGACCTTAAAGGCAAGAAGCTGAGCGCCGCCGGCGGCGGCGTCGGCGGCTATCAATGGCGCATGGGCCGCGAGGCCTTGCGCACCGGCAACCTTGCGGTCGAGGACGCGCAATTCATCTCGCAGGCGACCGCAGGCCGGCTCGCCGGCATCGTCACCGGCATGATCGACGGCGTTTCGCTCCATCCCGAGGACGCCTACCTGGCGATCAAGGACAAGCCCGGCACCCACGTGCTGTTCGAGATCTCCGACCTGGTGCCCAATTTCGTGTTCAACGTCTACGGCGTGAACACCGAGTGGCTGATGCGCGATCGCCCGCTCCTGCGCGACACCATCGCGGCCATGATCGAGGCCGACCGGGCCATCTACCGCGACCGGGACAAGGTGATCCCGATCATGGTGGAGGCCACCCAGAAGCCGCGCGAGGCGGTCGAATATGCCTGGGAGCGCAATACCAAGAATTGCATCTGGGGCGTCAACGAGGGCTTCAACGAGGCGCGCACCAAGTGGACGATCGACAACAACGTCGAAGTGGGCGATATCGATGCCGCCCACAAGCCGACGGTGGCGCAGGTCTTCGACCTGGCCTTCGCCCGGGAAGCGGTGGCGGCGGCCGGCGGCCGGGTGACCATCGGCAATTGCACCGAATAAGCAGCAAAGTCCTCCGAGGAGCCCCATGAATATTCAGCCCCCCCGCATCGGCCCGCAGCCGTGGCCGCAGGTCCGCACGCGGCTCGACCAGCAGCTTCCGTTCGCCAATATGCGAGACACGCCCTATTACCGCGATGCGGTCTACGAACAGTTCTCCGCGCAGGAATATGCCCGGCGCTTTGCGGCGCTACGCGGCAAGATGCGCGAGCACAAGCTCGATTGCGTCATCGTGCCGGGCGGCCCCAGCCACTGGAGCTTCGGCGGCGGGATGCTTTGGCTGACCGGCCACTGGGAATGGCATGCGCTCGCGTCCTATGTGCTGGTGCCGCTCGCCGGCGAGCCCACCATGATCTACTCCATGGGCGGAACCCATGCCGAGGCGGTGCGCCGGCAGGTCGAGGTGGCGGTCAAGGACGTGCGCCACAGCCGCAGCGGACGCTACTCCGACGTGATGGTCGAGCGCATTCGCGAGCTCAAGCTCGAGCGCGGCCGCATCGGCCTGATGGAGATCGACCCGCGCCACGGCGACTATCTGCCGGTCAACCAGTACAACGTGCTGCGCGAGAACCTGCCCGACGCCGAGCTGGTGTTCACCAAGGGATTTCTGCACGAGCTGCTCTCGATCCACAGCGCCGAGGAGCTCGACTGCGTGCGCAAGGCCGGGGTGCTGTGCCAGAACGCCATGACCGCGATGGTCGAGCGGGCGCGGCCGGGCGTGAAGGAGTACGAGCTGCGGGCCGCCGCCGGCGCCGCCATCCTGGAGGGCGGCGGCGACATCGATTTTCTGATCATCGGCTCGACCCCGATGGCCGATCCCGCCATGGTGTTCGGCAATCCGCGTCCCTCCGCCCGCGTGCTCGCCCGGGGCGACATCATCAACATGGAGCTGGCGGCCGGCTACCGCGGCTACACCGCGCAGATCGGCTCGCCGATCTGTCTCGGCGAGCCGACCGACATGGTGCGCAAGTTCTGGGACGACATCGCGCTGCCCGGCTACCAGCGCATCATCGCGCAGATGCAGCCCGGCCAGCCGATGCAGGACATGCTCGAGGCGAGCAGGTTCTTCCGCCAGAGCGGGGTGCAGTCGCGCCCCACGCAATGCCACGGCATCGATCTGGTCACCGACAAGCCGCATATCAGCGCCGAGCACGTGTCGGCGGAAGCGTTCGAGACCGTGCTCAAGCCCGGCATGGTGATCATGGCCGAGCCCAACCCGATCACCGCCGACGGGCTGTTCGGGATCTTCCTCGGCCACACCTTCATCATCACTGCCGACGGCCACGAATGCGTGGACAAGTTCCCGCTGGAGATCGCGATCGCGAAATGTTGATGCTTGATGATGTTTCTGGAATGAACGTTAGGGACGAACAGCATTTCACTCCCTCGCCCCGAAGGGGAGAGGGTGGGGTGAGGGGGTTACGATGATTCCGTATCGCGACGCCGGAGCCTCCTCATCCCACCTTCTCCCCCCAGGGGAGAAGGAGCGAAATTCACTGCGCACCTAACAACAACAAGTCTCTCGTATATAAGCCCACGCCGCCGCATAAATCCGATAGAAAGAAACTTGACCTGATGTCTACCTCCGAATCTCTCTCCCGCGTGCCGGCGGCCGCGATCCAATCGTTCATGACCGATGCCTTTTGCGCCTGCGGGCTGCCGGCGGCCGATGCGGCGATCGCGGCTGGCGCCATGCTGGATGCCGATTTGTCGGGCTCGGATGCCCACGGCGTCTTCCGGCTTCCCGGTTATGTGCGCACCTTGAAGCGCGGACACATCAACGTGCGTCCCGACATCAAGGTCATCGAGCGCGGGCCCGCCACCGCGCTGGTCGACGGCGATAACGGCATGGGCCATCTGGTGATGACCTATGTGGCCAACAAGGCGGTCGAGATCGCGCGCGAAACCGGTCTCGCCTGGGTCGGTGCGCGGCGCTCCAATCATGCCGGCGCCGCCTCGACCTATGCGGCTATACCGCTTCAGCACGGCATGGTCGGAATCTACAGCGCGGTTTCCGGCTCCAACTTCATGGCGCCCTGGGGCGGGGCCGAGCCGCTGCTCGGAACCAATCCGATCGCGGTCGCCATCCCGGCCGGCCAGGAAGCCCCGGTGGTGCTCGACATCGCGACCTCGGTCGCCTCCAACGGCTCGATCCGCGCCTATGCGCTCGAGGGCAAGCCGATGCCGGAAGGCTGGGTCATCGACCGCAAGGACGGCAAGCCGATCACCGATGGACGCCGCTTGGCGGAGGGCATGTTCGTTCCGGTCGGCGGCTACAAGGGCAGCGGGCTTGCGCTGGTGCTGGGCCTGCTCGCCGGCCCCTTGAACAGGGCGGCGTTCGGGCGCGACATCAAGGACGTCAATACGGAGCAGGCGAGCGAGACCAATACCGGCCAATTCGTGGTCGCGCTCGACGTCGCCCGCTTCCTGCCGCTCGATCAATTCGGCGCGGAGGTGGACCGCCACATGCGCGATCTCGCCTCCTCGGCGCGGCTCCCGGGCGTCGACGAGATCCGCATTCCCGGACAAGGCCGGAAGGCGCGCCGGGCGGATCGGCTCGAGCACGGCGTGCCGCTCTCGGCGGCGCTTATCAAGCAGCTCGACGAGGTGGCGGGATCGCTGCGCATCGCGGCTCTGAGCGCGCGGTCGTGACCATGCCGGAAGCCGCGCCAGCTGCCGCAGGCTCGCCGTTCTGGCGCTTCTCGCTGCGTTTCTATCGCCAGCCGGGTGTGGCGGAGGCCTGCATCGCGCTGCAGGAGGAGGCCGGCGCCGACGTCAACCTGCTCTTGTTCCTGCTCTGGCATGCGGCCCGGCAGCGCCGGCTTTCCGGCGAGGAGATCGGGCTGCTCGAGCAGAAGATTGCGGGCTGGCGCAATCAGACCGTCATTCCGCTGCGGGCGATCAGGCGGGCGCTGAAATCGGCTCCCGGGCTGGTCGAGGCCGGGAGTGCGGAAGCATTCCGCACCAGGATCAAGGCGGTGGAGCTCGAAGCCGAAAGGCTGCAGCAGGAAGCGATGTACGATCTGGTGCGCGTTTCGCTGCTCGGTGAGGCGGCGCCATCGGTGGCTGAGGCTGCGCGTGCCAACGTGGCCGCCTATGAGAGCATCTGCCGGGCCGGCTTCGCGCCGCCCGCGGTCGCGACCATGCTCGAAGCCTTGGCCAAAGTTCCGGCGGAATGACCCGCATGAAAATGAACGGCGGACAGCGTGCCGATGATCCTGCGGGCCGCGCCTCGCGGCCGGCCGGAGCCCGCGGATGAGCTCGATCACCTCGCGTTGTCAAGGCGTTGGTCATTTTTTTGCGTCATGGTCTTGAATGTGCCTTGATCCTGGGTGATTGGCTCTGATAGTCGCGGTTCATTGCGATCGTTGCGAGGAGGGGGAATGTTCTTGCGCGTGGCCTCTGTGATGGCTGTTCTGCTGAGCGGGCTGGTGGTCGGTCTCATGATCGATCTCGGGGTTCCGAGCGGACAGGCTCTGGCGCAGTATTATCCGCCTGCACCCGTTCAACCTTATCCGCCTCCTTATCCACCGCAGTCTTATCCGCCGCAGTCCTATCCGCCGCAGTCCTATCCGGCCGGTCGGCAATTGCCGCCGCCGGTGCGGGCCGATGACGACGACGATCTGGACGCGCTCGGGCCGCCGCGGACCTTCGGGTTCCCGGGCAGCCGGCCACCGCCGCCGCCGCCGGGAGTGCAATACGGCGGGCGCCCCATCTATCCCCAGGACGCCGATCCTTATGCGGTGCCGCCGCCCGGTCCGGGCTATAACCCGCAACCGGGTTACGGGGCGGCCGCGCCCTATCAGGGCCAGCCCTATCAGGGCCAGCCCTATCAGGGCCAGTCCTATCCGGGCCAGGAAGATGCGCTTCGCCCCCCGATGTCGATCGGGCCCGGGGGCGATCGCCCCACCGGCGACCGCGGAGGCTTGGCGGCACTGCCCCCCGACTATCAGCCTGAGACCGGCCCGGTTCAGCTGCCGCCGCAGTTCCGCCGCACGATGGTCGATTTACGGACCAAGGAACCGGCCGGCACGGTCATCATCGATACCCCGAACACTTACCTCTATCTGGTGCTCGGCAACGGCAAGGCGATGCGTTACGGCATCGGGGTCGGCCGCGAGGGCTTTACCTGGGCCGGAACCGAGCGCATCTCGCGGATGGCCGAATGGCCCGATTGGCACCCGCCGTCCGAGATGATCGACCGGCAGCCGTACTTGCCGCGCTTCATGGCCGGCGGCGAAAGCAATCCGCTCGGCGCCCGTGCGCTCTATCTGGGCAAGACCCTGTACCGCATCCACGGCACCAATCAGCCCTCGACCATCGGGAGCTTCGTGTCGTCCGGATGCATCCGCCTCACCAACGAAGATGTCACGGATCTCTACGGCCGCGTCCAGGTGGGAACCCGCGTCGTGGTGATGCCCGGCACGCCGCCCGATACCGCCCAGGCGACCCCGATTGCCCCGATGGGGCGGTCGATCGAATCCTCACCGCTCGCTCCGCCTGGGGTCCGCACCCGCTGAGCGCAGACGCCGCCGGCAGGTCACCAGCCGAGCCGTCAAGGAATGCGCGTACGCCGGCGCGACGCGCGCCATTGCGAGCTGCCGAGCCTCTACCGATAGCGACACTCCCATAAGCATCGACCCGGAGGAGCCGGGGCCGTGCCGTCGTTGCGCGCCATCCTGCGCGGACCTGGTCCGCGCCGGCCGTAAAGGAATTCGACAACATTTGCGGCCTACGTTGAGTTGCCGAGGCCGTTGACGAACAACCTCCCGCCGCGGTGTTGCCGCCGGGCGCCCGGTCAAACGCCAGCCGTTAACCGATTGCTAGCGATGATTGCCGTTTCCGCGGGGCGACAGCCTGTTGCCCTGGCGGAATCAGGCACTTGCCGTGTTCTAGCAAAAGCCTCGTATGGATGGGGAACGTCGATGATCAACGCCGTGGCGCGCTGTGTGATGATCGCGGTAGCGCTGTTGCCGGTCGCAACGCTCGCCGAGCCGATCCAGCTCAAGATGGCGTATTTCGCGTCGGACCGGGAACCGCCTTATGTTTCGGTGCTGCGACCGTTCGCCGACGCGGTGAACAAGCAGGCGAAGGGCATCATCGAAGTCGTTCCTTTCGCTGGTGGCGTGCTCGGGCGAAACTTTCCGCAGCAGGCGCAACTGGTGCTCGACGGCGTCGCCGATATGGCATGGGTCAACCCAAACCTGACGCCGGATCGGTTTCCCGACGACGACGTGCTGGAATTTCCGGGTCTGTTTCGCGATCTGAAGGAAGCTTCGTTGGTGACCACCCGGGTGGTGGCGGCCGGGGCATTGCGGGGATACGAGGATTTCTTCGTGATCTCCGCCGTCGCCAATTTTCCGCATTTGATCCACACGCGCCCGCCGATTGCGTCGCTGCTCGACTTGCGCGGCAAGATTCTTCGCGTGAACAACCTCATCGAGGGCGACGCGCTGCGGGCACTCGGCATAACGCCGGTCATCTTACCGGTCAACGAGGTGGCCTTGGCGATCGGCCGGGGCACGATCGACGGTGCCACCATGTCCCCGAACTCGCTTTTTGCCTACGGGGTCTCGCGCATCACCAAGTACCATTATGTGGCGCCGCTGGGAGGCGGTCCGCTGGCGTTTGTGATGAACCGGAAGAAGTTCGAAAGCCTGCCGCAGGCCGGCCAGGACGCGATCCGCAAATACAGCGGCGAATGGACGGCGGCGCGGTTCATCGAGGCCTACGATGCCGGCAACGTTCAGGCGATGAGCGATCTCAAGTCCGATCCCAACCGCGTGATAATAACTCCTCCACGCTCGGAGCTGGACGCGCTGCAGGCCACGTTCGAGACGGTGTTCGACAAGTGGCGCATGGAAAGTCCACGCAACTTGCAGCTTCTCAAGCTGGTCGAGACCGAGACCGCAAGAGTGCGGGCGGGAGATTGAGGTGGGCACGCGCGCGGACATCGCGGCAAGCCTGCTGAGATGCGCGACGATCGCGCTCATCCTGCTGCCGCTGGCGGCGCTCGGCGATCCGATCAAGCTGAAGCTGGCGTATTTTACCTCGGACCAGACCCGGGCCTATACCCTCGCCATCAAGCCGTTCGTCGATGCGGTCAACGCCGACGAGCAGGGCGGCGTCATCATCGAGACTTATCCGGGCGGCGTGCTGGGCAAGGATCCGTCCCAGCAGGCGCAACTGCTCCGGGACGGAACAGCCGACATCGCATATGTGGTGCTGGGGGCGGCGGCCAGCCAATTCCGCGACCACGCCGTCATGGAGCTTCCCGGCCTGTTTCGCGATATGCGCGAAGCCACCTGGGTCAATACCCGGGTGATGGCTTCGGGAATCTTGGACGGGTACGACGACTTCTTCGTCATCGCATCTCTGGCAACCGAGCCGGAAAGCATTCACACCCGTGTGCCGATCACGTCGCTCGCGGACCTGCAGGGCAAGAGAATTCGCGCGAACAACCCGATCGAGGCGTCGGCGCTCGCGCTGCTCGGCATGTCCCCGGTGGTATTGCCCATCGTCAAGACGCCCGAGGCCATCAGCCGCGGCACCATCGACGGTGCGGCGACCGCGCTCGGACCCTTGATCGATTTCGGCCTCGGAAGAACGGTGACCTTCCACTACTTCCTGCGCCTTGGCCCGAGCGTGCGGTCGCTCCTGATGAGCCGCGCGAAGTTCGACAGCCTGCCCAAGGCAGGACAGGATGTGATCCGCAAATACAGCGGCGCATGGCTGACGGAACGCGCGGTGAATACTTTCGAGCCCAAGTCCGCGGCTCTGCTCGAGCAGCTCAAATCCGATCCGCTGCGCACCGTCATCCAGCCTTCGCGGTCCGAGATCGACATGGCCAGGGTGGCATTCAGAACGGTTCGAAGCGAATGGGCGGGCGCGAGCCCGCACCGTCGCCTGCTCTTGATAGCTACCGAGGCCGAAATCGCCAAGTTCCGATCCGAGCAACATGACGGCGGTGGTCCTGCCGATCGATAAAGTGGCCTTGGCGATCGCTTGGGCCCCGTTTATGTGGAGTGAGTTGTGATGTTGGTGAGCTTACGGCGATGCGCGGCGATCGCATTCGTTCTGCTGCCCTGTGCCGCGCTGGGCGAGCCGATCAAGCTCAAGCTGGCGTATTATTCCTCCGACCAGGCCAGATCCTACAGCATGGCGGTCAAGATTTTCGTCGATGCCGTCAACGCGGAGGCACCCGGCGGACTGAGAATCGAGACTTATCCGGGCGGGGTGCTGGGAAAGGACTCTTCCAAGCAAGCGCAGCTGGTGCGAGACGGAACAGCCGACATCGCCTATGTGGTGCTGGGGACCGCTGCCAGCGAGTTCAAGGACCACGCCGTCATGGAGCTTCCCGGCCTGTTTCGCGACATGCGGGAGGCCACCTGGGTCAATACCAGCCTGGTCGCTTCGGGGATAATGGAGGGGTATGACGACTTCTTCGTCATCGCGTCGCTCGCGACTGAGCCGGAGGGCATCCATACCCGTGTGCCGATCGCCTCGCTGGAGGACCTGAGGGGCAAGCGAATTCGCGCGAACAACCCGATCGAGGCATCGGCGCTCGCACGGCTCGGCATGTCCTCGATCGTCCTGCCCATCGGCAAGACACCGGAGGCCATCAGCCGCGGCACCATCGACGGCGCCGCCACGGCGCTCGGCCCCTTGATCGACTTCGGCCTGGGGAGAGCAGTGACCTACCACTACTTCCTGCGTCTTGGTCCGAGCGTGCGGTCCATCCTGATGAGCCGGGCGAAGTTCGAGAGCCTGCCCAAGGCCGGCCAGGCCGCGATCCGCAAATACAGCGGCGCCTGGCTGACCGGACGCTTCGTCGACGAGGACGAACTCTACAATGCCGCCCTGATCGAGCAGCTCAAAGCAGACCCTTTGCGCAAGGTCATGTACCCCTCGCAATCCGAGATCGAGGTGGCCAAGGAGGCATTCAGGGCCGTTCGTGACGAATGGGCCGACGCGAGCCCGCACCATCGCCGGCTCCTGACGGCGGTGGAGACGGAAATCTCGAAATTCCGATCCGAGCACTAAACCGCGAAGGTCGACTTTCGACAGTTCGAGGCGCGCCCACCGCGGCGAATCCTTTGGCACGGTTGCGGCAGAGTGAGGATTCGGTAACCAAGTCCTAGAACTTCGCCGGTCGGTTCCACACGTTCGGCGCAATCGGGGGAACAAAAACGTTATATGCCGGGTAGTCCTGTGAGGCATCTTCACACGGGCTCGGTGGCAAAATTGACCGTCAAGATACCGCCAGGGGCGGTCCGCTCCACAACGTCGATCAGCCGGAACGTGGCGTTGATCGTAGCGGTGCTCGTGTTGCTGATCAGCGGCATCCTGGGGGCCGTCAAGATCACCACCGATTATTTGCTGTATCAGAGCGCCACGTCGGACGCCCGCAGCTGGGCGGGGTTCATGGCGAAGAGCATCGCCGACCTGGAGCCGATCGCCGCCGGCGAGCTCCCGTCCGCCGCCAGCATGTCGTTCTTCCAATGGGCGCAGAAGTCGGACCAGGTCTTTCGTTACGAAATCTTCAACCCCGAAGGATATTCGCAGCTGGTGGCGGATCACAACAAGATCGCGCTGCTCACCTTGTCGGAGTACAGCGCCGCCGCGGCGAGCGCCGGCACGACCGGGCTGCCGGTGGTCGAGGCGAAGGAAGGCAATCTGGACGAATTGCCGTCGTTCTACGCGCGCGCCTATGTCCCGGTCGTGGTCGATCAGGTGCCGATCGCGGTGGTGGCGGCCTATGTGGACCAGACGCAGGAGCGGGATCGGGTGCACCGCGCCTTCATGGTCGCGGCCGTGTCGCTTTGCCTGATGTCCGGACTGTGCTTCGGGGTCCCGGCCATCGCGCTGTACCGCCGCACCAAGGAGAAACAGCGCGGAGATCTGCGCATCCGTTTTCTGGCGCACCATGACGCGTTGACCGGCCTGGCCAACCGCGCCCGTCTGATTGAAAACCTGGACGAGGCGTTCGCTGCCTTGCCGTCACGCGGCGGCGCGTTCGCCGTGCATTTCATCGACATCGACAGCTTCAAGGAGATCAACGACAGCCTCGGTCACGATGGCGGCGATTTCGTGCTCAAGACCGTCGCGGAGCGTCTGCGGGAGGTGACGCGGGAAGAGGACGTGGTTGCGCGCCTGGGCGGGGACGAGTTCGTGGTCATCCAGTCCCGCCTCGGCGGCAAGGAGGAAGCGGAAATCTTCGCCGACCGCCTGGCGTCCGCCCTGAGCGTGCCCATGCGGTTCAAGGAGAACGACATCCTGTCCACCGTGAGCATCGGGGTCGCGTTGGCCCCGGTGTTCGGCGACAATCCCGAGCGCGTGCTCAAGAGCGCGGACTTGGCGCTCTACAAGTGCAAGTCCGAGGGCCGCAATTGCGTCCGCTTCTTCCGACCCGAGATGGATGCCGAGCTGCTCGAGCGCATCGAGCTCGAGAAGACCGTCCGCAACGCGGTCCAGCGCGAGAGCTTCGTGCTGCATTATCAGCCCATGATCCTGATTGCCGGCCGTCGGCTGGTCGGCTTCGAGGCGCTCGTCCGCCTGGCGGCGGAGGATGGCACCCTGATCCCGCCTCTCACGTTCATTCCGATCGCCGAGGAATTGCGGCTCATCGACAAGATCGGCGCCTGGGTATTGCGGGAGGCGTGCCGGACCGCCAAGCTGTGGCCGCGGCATCTGACCGTGGCGGTGAACCTGTCGCCGGCACAGTTCGCTGCCGGCAGCGTCAGCGCCATGGTGGCGGCGGCGCTCGAGGAAGCCGGGCTCGAGCCCAATCGACTCGAGCTCGAGATCACCGAGACCCTGCTGCTCGGCAATACCGATGCCATCATGACGGAGCTCAAGGCCCTCAAGGCGATGGGCGTGGCGATCGTGATGGACGATTTCGGCACCGGCTATTCCAGCCTCAACTACCTTTGGCGCTTCCCCTTCGACAAGATCAAGATCGACCGCAGCTTCATGCAGGGTTTCGAGAGCTCCCCGCATGACGCCGAGACGGTGGTGAAGACGATCATCGGCCTGGGCCGCGAGCTGAACATGCGGGTGACGGTCGAGGGCGTGGAGACCGCCCAGCAGGCGGCGTTTCTCGAGCAGGCCGACGGCGACCAGGCGCAGGGCTTCTACTTCGGCCGGCCGGTCCCGGCCTCCGAGGTCGCCCGCTACATTCTGGCGAATTTTCAGCAGCAATACGCCCGCACCTTCGAGGCCGAAGCCAATCTGCGGCTGGTCAAGTAGCACGGCCATCGTCTCTCCGCGAAGTCCCGGCCACTCTTTGCAAATACCGCTGCCAGCCGCTATCCAGGCAAGGCTGGGGTCGGGATCGCGATGGCTGCGCCGCTGGACGGGATCAAGGTGCTGGACGTCACGCGGGTGCTCGCCGGCCCGTGGTGCACCATGACATTGGCGGATCTCGGCGCCGAGGTCTGGAAGATCGAGAACCCGGACGGCGGCGACGATACCCGCTCCTGGACGCCGCCCTCGGCCGCGGGCATTTCCACCTATTTCCTCGCCGCCAATCGCAACAAGAAGAGCGTTGCGATCGATCTGAAGACGCCGCAGGGCCGGGCCGTCGCGGCCGAGCTCGCCGCCAAGGCCGACGTGCTGGTCGAGAACCTCCGCCCCGCGAGCCTGCAGGCGGCCGGCCTCGGCTACGACCGCCTGAGCGCGATCAATCCCAGGCTGGTTCACTGCTCGATCTCGGGCTACGGCCGCGACGGTCCTTTCGCCGAACGCCCCGGCTACGATTTCGTCATGCAGGCGGAGACCGGCTTCATGTCGATCACCGGAGAGATCGCGGGCGAGCCCATGCGGCTTGGCGTCGCGTTCTCGGATTTGGCGGCCGGCGCCAATGCCACGCAGGCCATCCTGGCGGCCCTCTATGCCCGTGAGCGGACCGGTGTGGGTCAGTCGATCGATATCGCGCTGTTCGATGGCGCGCTGCATTTCCTCGCCAATATCGCCTCCGGCTATCTCAACACCGGCGACAATCCGGGCCGCTTCGGCAATGCCCATGCGAGCATCGTTCCCTACCAGCTGTTCGATACCGCCGACGCCTGCATCGCGCTCGCGGTCGGCAACGATCAGCAGTACCGCCGGCTGTGCTGCGACGTGCTGGGCTGCGCGGAGCTATGGGCCGATGAGCGGTTCCGGACCAATGCGCTGCGGACTGCGAACCGCGAGGTCCTGATCCCTTGGCTGCAGGCCGAGATCGGCCGCCACGCCACAGCGGAGCTTCTGTCCAGGCTGCATCGGCACGGAATTCCAGCCGGCCCGGTGCGCAACGTGGCGGAGGCGTTCGCGTCGCCGGAGGCGCTGGCACGCGACGTGGTGGCCACGGCCGCGCATCCGCGCCTCGGCGAGGTGCGCACGGTGCGCTCGCCGCTGCGCTTGTCCGGCACGCCCCCGGTCGCGCCGGTCGCGCCGCCGGGGCTCGGCCAGGACACCCGCGCCGTACTCTCAGGTGTCCTCGCCTATCCGGCGGAGCGCATCGCCGAGCTGGAGCGCCAGGGCGCGGTGCTGTGCGGGGAAAGTTGAAGGGATCGGTCCGTTCGTAGGGGCGACCCTTGTGGTCGCCCGTCGGGCCAATCCCGCGGCGCGGAGGGCGGGCACAAGGCCCGCCCCTACGCACAGCATCTTCCCTTCAATTGCGAAGACGCAACTGGATTAGGCTACCAAAAGGCGGTCGACGCGCCGCATCATGTCGCGGTCAGCACCCGCACCGGCTTGCCGTCGAGGAAGCCGCGGATATCCTCGACCACGCCGGCGAAATAGGCGCGGTAGTTCTGCTGCGACACGTAGCCGAGATGGGGCGTGAGCACGACATTGTCGAGCTTGCGCAGCGGATGCGTAAGCGGCAGCGGCTCGACGTCGTAGACGTCGAATCCCGCGCCGGCGATCTTCTTCTCGCGCAGCGCTGCCAGGAGCGCCGCCTCCTCCACGATCGGGCCGCGCGAGGTATTGACGAGGAGTGCCGACGGCTTCATCAGGGCAAGCTCGCCCGCCCCGATCAGGCCGCGCGATTTTGGCGTCAGCGGAATGTGGATGCTCACGATGTCGGCTTGCCGCAGCAGCTCCTTCTTGCTGGCCGCATAGGCGACGCCCGCGGCCGCCGCCCGCTCCGGCGTGATGTTCTGGCTCCAGGCCACCACCTTCATGCGGAATGCCTTGCCGACCTCGGCCACCCGGGCGGCGAGCTTGCCGAGCCCGATGACGCCGAGCGTGAGGCCCTCCACGTCGGTGCCGACCACGCTCTGCCACAGCGCGCCGCTCTTGAGCCGCGCATTCTCGAAGCCGATCCGCCGGGTGAGCTCGAGGATCAGGCCCCAGGCGATGCCGGTGGTCGGATTGCCGAAGCTCGGCGTGCCGCAGACCACCACGTTGCGCGCCTTGGCGGCTTCGAGATCGATCGCCCGATTGACCATTCCGGTGGTGATGAGGAGCCGCAAATCCGGCAGCGCCTCGATCAGCTGGCGCGGAAACGGGGTGCGCTCGCGCATGGCGCAGATGATGGCGAAGCCTTTGAGGGCGCGCGCGACTTCGTCGGGTCCGCCCATCGGCTCGCTGAATACCTTGATCTCCAGGTCGCCTTCGACCTTCGACCAATCCGCCATCTCAAGGGCAACGCTCTGGTAGTCGTCGAGGATCGCGCAACGATGCTTTGCCATGGGAACCGTCCTGTCGGCTTGCGGTGTGTCCGGTCGGGTGTCGAAGTCAGGCAGGCTCCAGCAGCCGGATCGGCTTGCCGTCGAGGAACGCACGGATGTCCTCGACCACGCCCGCATAGCAGGTGCGGAAATTCTCCGCCGTGACGTAGCCCAGATGCGGCGAGAGCACCACATCGTCGAGCGCCCGCAGGGGATGGTCGGCCGGCAGCGGCTCGACGTCGAAGACGTCGAGGCCGGCACCCGCGATGCGCTTGTCCCGCAGCGCCGCGATCAGCGCCGCCTCGTCGACGATCGGTCCGCGCGCGGTGTTGATCAGATAGGCGGTGGGCTTCATCTGGGCGAGCTCGGCCTGGCCGATCAGGCCGCGCGTGCGCGGCGACAGCACCACGTGCAGGCTGACGACATCGGCCGCCCGCAGCAGCGCCTCCTTGGAGGGCGCAAGCTCGACCCCGACCGCGGCGCAGCGCACGGCCGTGAGGTTCTGGCTCCAGGCAATGACCCGCATGTCCAGCGCCTGGGCGATCGTGGCGACTTTCGAGCCGAGCCGGCCGAGCCCGATCAGCCCGAGCGTCTTGCCTTCGATATCGACCCCGAGCGTGCTCTGCCACGGCGTCCCGTGCTTGAGGCGCTCGCTTTCGTAGCCGACGTGCCGGGTCAGCTCGAGCATCAACGCGATGGCGAGGGCGGTGGTCGGGTTGCCGGTGGTCTCGGTATAGCAGCACACGATACCGCGCGCCGTGGCGGCCTCGACGTCGAGCATCCAGTTGCGCCGCCCGGTCGAGATCACCAGCCGCAGCTGCGGCAGCGCCTCAATCACCTCGCGCGGGAACGCGGTGCGCTCGCGCAGCAGCATCACCATGTCGAAGCCCCGCAGCGCCCGCGCGATTTCGGCCGGGGAGCCGAGCGGGGCATTGAACACCGTGAACTCGACCTCGCCGGCGAGGCTCGCCCAGTCCGCCAGCCCCAGGGCGACGTTCTGATAGTCATCGAGGATGGCGCAGCGATGGAGCTTCTTGGCTGATGGCACGGGATGGTCCGGATGTGGGGGTGGGGCGGGACGGCAGGATGGCGGCAGGCACTATAGCAGTTCCCGCCCGCTCGTCCCCGCGGATGCGGGGACCCAGTCTCTTACGAAAAAGAGCGAGATTTCCACGGCCTGGGGAAGAGGGCTGCGCGCCAGCTTGAGAAATCAAGCCGCTGCGAATTGCGTCAAAGGCCAGGTCCCCGCGTCCGCGCGGACGCGTGCGCGGCGCGACTTCCGCTTGCGGTCTTGAGCGCTCAGGCTTCCGCGTGGAAGAGGCCGGGGGCCGGGTGCGCCTCGCCGGCGGCCGGGCGATGCTTGGCGTGCCATTTGGGCCCGGGGCCGCGCATGTAGTGAAGCTCGGGGCGGTAGGGGTCGAAGAGCGCCTTGAGCTGGCGCAGGATGTCGGCCAGCTCGGCGGAAAGCGCCGGCATTTTTCGGCCCCCAACCTGCACTCTCGCCGTAGCCATGACGCGCTCCTGTCGGCTCTTTCGCCGTGCCGGGATTGGTTCGCCCGGCTCACCCATTGGTCGCCAAAAAATGCGCCTGGGTTCACTTGCGACATTCGGCCGGAATTCGTTAAAAACTGGTGCTTATTTATCGAACTCCTGGACGGCATTTTGATCATCGTTTCCGAAGGGTTATCCGCAAGCCCTATGGTGAATGCGCAAGCCCCGGGGCGGCCGCCTTAAGGCAGCGCCACAAGGTCGGCGCGGAGAGCGGGCTCGGCGGCGGAAACTAAATCCCCGCGATGCCTTGCCCTCGCGAGCCGCCATCGCTAAATCAACGCCGAATTCCCCTTCAATCGGCGCGATTCGTGCCCAACCGCGAGGGCAGGCGGCTTCATGGCCCAGTTCATCTATCATATGCATGGTCTGACAAAGGCTTATCCGGGCCACCGAAAGGTCTTGGAGGACGTCAACCTGTCCTTCTACCCGGACGCCAAGATCGGCGTGCTCGGCGTCAACGGCGCCGGCAAGTCGACATTGCTGCGGATCATGGCCGGGACCGACAAGGAGTTTAACGGCGAGGCCTGGGTGGCCCAGGGGGCGCGCGTCGGCTACCTGTCGCAGGAACCGCAGATCGACCCCGCCAAGTCGGTGCGCGAGAATGTGATGCTGGGTCTCGCCCCCCAGAAGGCCGTGCTCGACCGATATAACGAGCTCGCCATGAACTATTCCGACGAGACCGCGGACGAGATGACCAAGCTGCAGGACGAGATCGAGGCCAAGGGGCTGTGGGATCTCGATTCCAAGGTCGATCTCGCCATGGACGCGCTGCGCTGCCCGGCCGACGACGCCGACGTCGCCAAGCTGTCGGGCGGCGAGCGGCGCCGGGTCGCGCTCTGCCGCCTGCTGCTGGAGCAGCCCGAGCTCCTGCTGCTCGACGAGCCGACCAACCATCTCGATGCGGAATCGGTGTCCTGGCTCGAAGGCCACCTGCACAAATATCCGGGTGCGATCCTTATCGTCACCCATGACCGCTACTTCCTCGACCATGTGACCGGCTGGATTCTCGAGCTCGACCGCGGGCGCGGCATTCCCTACCAGGGCAACTACTCCTCCTGGCTGGAGCAGAAGCAGAAGCGGCTGGTGCAGGAGGGCCGCGAGGACGAGGCGCACCGGCGCACGCTCGATCGCGAGCGCGAGTGGATCTCGGCGAGCCCGCGCGCCCGCCAGGCCAAGTCCAAGGCGCGCTATCAGCGCTACGAGGAATTGCTGAAGAAGGCCGCCGACCGCACCACCCAGACCGCCCAGATCGTCATCCCGGTGGCGGAGCGGCTCGGGCAGAACGTCATCGATTTCGAGGGGCTGACCAAGGGCTTCGGCGACAATCTCCTGATCGACAACCTCACCTTCAAATTGCCGGCGGGCGGGATCGTCGGAGTCATCGGCCCCAACGGCGCCGGCAAGACCACGCTGTTCCGCATGATCACCGGGCAGGACAAGCCCGACGCCGGCACCATCAAGATCGGCGAGACGGTCAAGCTCGGCTATGTCGACCAGTCGCGCGACGCCCTCAACGACAAGGCGACCGTGTGGGAGGAAATCTCCGGCGGCCTCGACCAGCTCCAGCTCGGCAAGCGCGAGGTCAACTCGCGCGCCTATTGCGGGGCGTTCAACTTCAAGGGCCCCGACCAGCAGAAGAAGGTCGGCCAGCTCTCGGGCGGCGAGCGCAACCGGGTGCATCTCGCCAAGATGCTCAAATCCGGCGCCAACGTGCTGCTGCTCGACGAGCCCACCAACGATCTCGACGTCGATACGCTGCGCGCGCTCGAGGATGCGCTGGAGGATTTCGCCGGCTGCGCCGTCATCATCAGCCACGATCGCTGGTTCCTCGATCGCATCGCCACCCACATGCTGGCGTTCGAGGGCGACAGCCATGTGGAATGGTTCGAAGGCAACTACCAGGACTACGAGGAAGACAAGAAGCGGCGGCTGGGCGTGGATTCCACCATCCCGCACCGGATCAAGTACAAGAAGTTCTCGCGCTGAAGAATGACTCTCATTGTCATGGCCGGGCTTGTCCCGGCCATCTCGATCAGGATGGCGCGCTGTCCTTGTCGAGATCGCCGGGACATCAGGGCGTTAACGCCCGTCTTCGCGGGCTATGCCCGGCGATGACACGGAGCGCGAGGAACCGCTTCCATGGCCGACTGGAGCGCCAACCAATATCTGAAGTTCGAGGATGAGCGCACGCGCCCGCCGCGCGACCTCATTGCGCAGATCGCGCTCGCTCGGCCCGCGCGCGTCATCGACCTCGGCTGCGGGCCCGGCAACTCCACCGAGCTCCTGGTCGAGCGCTATCCGCAGGCCGAGGTAATCGGGCTCGATTCCTCGCCCAACATGCTGGCGCAGGCGCGCGCGCGGCTGCCCAAGTGCACCTTCATCGAGGCCGATCTGGTGAGCTGGTCGCCGCCGCAGCGCACCGATCTGCTGTTTGCCAACGCGTCGTTCCAGTGGCTGCCGGACCACCAGGCGGTGCTGCGGCGCATGCTGCAAGCCTTGTCCCCGGGCGGCGTGCTGGCGGTGCAGATGCCGGACAATCTGGATGAGCCGGCGCTTGCCCTCATGAGCCAAGTGGCGGGCAGGGGGCCGTGGGCCGGCAATGCGGCCGTGGCGGCCGCCGCCCGCGAGCCGCTGCCGCGGCCGGAAGCCTATTACGACCTGCTCAAGCCGCTGTGCGCCGGGCTCGACGTCTGGCACATCATCTACAACCACGTCATGGCGGATCACGCGGCCATCGTGGAATGGTTCAAGGGCTCGGCCCTGCGGCCCTTTCTCGACGCGCTCGATCCGGCCCAGCGTGCCGATTTTCTCGCCGCCTATCTCGAGGAGATCAAGCAACACTACGGCGCCCGCCACGACGGCCGGGTGCTGCTGCCGTTTCCGCGCGTGTTCATCCTGGCGGTGCGGTAGCGCGGACATCTCATGGCCCGCGCTCGCGAAGCCAGACGCAGCCTGCAATCAGACCGTGATGTCGAGCACCGAGGCGATCGCGCTCGAGCCGGCCTGAATAGCCTTGGCGTTCGCCGCGATCGCGTGGCTGGTGGTGGTTTGTTGGACGATCTGGTTCGACAGATCGACATTGGGCGCGGCCGCCGAACTGGCGCGCGATGCGACAGCGGCCGGCAGCCCTGCCGCGCTCGCATCAGGCGCCGGAGCGGTCGCTGAATTGTTGGCGAAGTCGCGGCCGGATGCCTGCCGCTGCAGGCCGGCCGCGGCCGTTCCGGATGGTGCGATTCCGATCGCTGAGCTCATGGCTCTGGGATAACCAGAATTTCTGAAACGCAGCTTTCCGCAGACCGGCAAAATCGGCCCCTCGCGGCTGCCGTGTTGTTAACCAAGGCACGCCGGCACGCCTTTGGTCTGCGCGGCCGCGGCAGCGAATGAAGCTGCGGCATCGTGCGGGCCGGGGCTTCCTTATCTTCGGCGCTATTCCCGGGCTAGGCTGCGCATCCGAATCACACCGGCCCGACCATGGCTCCATCGATCAGAAGTCTCTGTGCCGCCCTCGGCCTCCTCTGGCTCGCGCTGTCGGCATCGCCCGCCGCCGCCGACGCGGCCTTTACGCAGTGGCTCGCAGCACTCTGGCCGCAGGCGCAGCAGATCGGCCTCTCGCGCGCGACCTTCGATTCCGCGACGCGCGCCCTCGAGCCCGACCTGACGCTCCCCGATCTCGATCTGCCCGGCAAGCAGGGCTCCTCCACCCCGGGCCAGGCCGAGTTCGTGCAGACCCCGGCCGACTACATCAAGGAAGCCAACATCGCGCGGCTCGCCGAGGAGGGCAGGCGGCTTGCCACCCAGCACCAGGCCACGCTTGCCGCGATCGAGCGGCAATTCGGCGTGCCCGGCAATGTCCTGCTCGCGATCTGGGGCCGCGAGACCGACTTCGGCCACTACCAGCTGCCCAAGAACGCCATCCGGGTGCTCGCCACCCAGGCTTATTACGGCAAGCGCAAGGACTTCTTCCGCCAGGAGCTCCTGCTGGGTCTCAAGATGCTGGAGGAAGGCCACGTCAAGCTCGCCGACATGCGCAGCTCCTGGGGCGGCGCCATGGGGCTCACCCAGTTCCTGCCTTCGGAATTCTACAAATACGCGGTCGACTTCGATCACGACGGCCGCCGCGACATCTGGAATTCGGTGCCGGATGCGCTCGCCTCCGCCGCCAAGCAGCTTCTCGATAAGGGCTGGCAGCCCGGCCTGCGCTGGGCCTACGAGGTGCATGCGCCCAAGGACGTTGATTGCACGCAGGCGATTCCGGAGGTCACCCAGCCGGTCGCCGCCTGGCTCAAGCGCGGCTATGTGCCGGCCTATCGGCGCACCCCGACGGCTGCCGAGCTGGCGGCGCCGGCTTCGCTCTTGCTGCCCGAGGGTACCTATGGGCCGGCCTTCCTCACGCTCGCGAACTACTACGTGATCAAGGAATACAATTTCTCCGATCTTTACGTCTTGTTCGTCGGCCACCTGAGCGAGCGCATCAGCGATCCGCGGCCGTTCGAGACGCCGTGGAGCAAGGGCGCCCAGCTGCGGACCGGCGAGGTCGAGGCGATGCAGCGCACCTTGACCAAGCTCGGCATCTACAAGGACAAGGTCGACGGCAAGGCCGGCATGCTCACGCGCTCCGCGCTCGGCGCCTATCAGAAGGCGAACGGCCTCAAGACCGATTGCTGGCCGACCGCGGCGCTGCTCACCCACATGCAGGCGGCCGGCGGCGATCATTGACGAAAAAACCCGGCGGCGCTGGTGCGCTCGCCGGGTCGAATTCTCCCGGCAGCGATGCCGGGCGATAACGATCCTTCAGGTTATTGACAGACCTGGAAGGGCCGTCCGCGCCAGCCGACCACGTTGCCGTACGGATCGTACACGGGCTGGCGGGTCCAATAGCAGCCGGGGCCGTTGAGCGGGGCGCTATAGCCGGGATAGACCACATAGCCGCGGGGCGCGGTCGCGCCCACGACGGCGGCGCCGACGATGCCGCCGACGATCAGGCCAGGCAGGAACCCGCGGCCTTGCGCGGAGGCGGTTGTCGCGGTGCCGGCGAGCGACCCGGCCAGGGTCACGGCCGCAACGAGGGCAGTAAGGGTCTTGTTCATTTAAGTCTCCTCGATGAGCGGTCGGCGGGTGCCGAGCGCACGAAAAGTTCAGGTTTTGGCGAATCTTAGCGAAAGGCCCACCCACAAACGGGGCCATGTAGAGCGACCAATTTGTCGGAATTTTGGTATGTAATCGGTTACCAACCCGAAATAAATAACCCTGACGCCCGTTGTGCAGGCGTCAGGGTTATTGCAGTGCAGCACGAAACGGTCTGTCGGATCAGCAGACCCGGTAGGCCACCCACCGCCAGCCGTTGAAGTGGCGGCGCCAGCAGGATGGGCCGTCGTAGTAACCGCCGTAGTAGGCCGGGTAGCCGTAGCCGTAGTAACCGCCGTAATACCGCGGCGCGAGCGCGCCTGCGATCAGCCCGCCGGCGATGAGCCCGCCGACCACGCCGGGGCCGCGCCAGCCCCCGTGCCAACCACCGCCCCAGCCCCAGCGGGCTTCCGCGCCGGTCGGCGCCGCGACTGCCGCGACCGCAACCGTCGCGACAGTGGCGAGAACAGTCAAAGTTTTCCTCATGACGTCACCTCGCAATCTGTGTTGTGACAGATCAACGTCGTCCCTGAGCGCAGGTTCCACGATCGGGGCTGAACAAGGCCTGAACGTTCGCGACCCAATGCCGCCACGATCGAGCGTTGGCGCGAAGCCGATCCAAATGGTGCGGTGCCCAATCAAACGTACGAGCGGGCAATGATTGGGGTCCGACACTTTGAAGTTTTGCTGATCGCACGATATGGGGTCGATCGGTGATGGAACGCATCACCGTCCAGCTCCCGGTCGCGTTGCTCGCCCGCCCCAAGCAGCGCTTTGCTGTTGCTTGACGCCGCCGCCCAAATCAGACTATTCGGGAAATTGAAACTGGCGAGATGTGCCCGGGGCCGAAAGGCGTCCCGGGCCTTTTTTGTGTTCGGCGAAAACACAGGCGTTGTTTTCGTTGATACAAGCAAGCGCGGCCGGCACGAGGCAACCGCGTGCGGTCTTGCAAACCGCCATGGCGCGATCCGCGCATTGCGCGAGCCGCATAGCTCCGGCGGCCCGCGGAGCACGGGTTATTGCTTCCGGATTGTATTTATCAATGGAGCAATGCCCGCAGCCATGCGTTCATGAAGGGGCTCGGCGGGCCGCGCCGCCGAGCGCGGCCCGCGATGATGCAACAAGCCTCAGAGCGGCTTGATGTCCACCTTGCGGAACTTCACGATGCCCTGGCCGTACTGGAGCGCGATATGGCCGCTCGGAAACTTGGCATCCTCGGCGCCGTCGACCGTCTTGGTGCCGTTGAGCGTCACCGTGAATTTCGGTCCCTTGGCGGTGATCTCGTAGGTGTTCCATTTGCCGCCGGCCTTGAGCGCGACCGCCGCCTTGGCCACGTTGGGAATGCCGCCGGTGCCATAGGCCGGGTCGGGACGCTTGTCGTAGATGTTCACCTCATAGGCGGTCATGCCGTTGATCTTCTTGGGATCGATGCAGCGGATGAAGATGCCGCTGTTGGCCTCGTCATCGACCCAGAACTCGGACCGGATCTGGAAGTCCGTATAGGTGGTTTTGGAGACCAGATAGCTGATGCCGCTCGCCTTGTCGGCCATCACGGCGCCGTCCGCGATGGTCCAATTGGCGTCGCCGATGCGGGTCCAGTTGTCGAGGCTCTTGCCGTCGAACAGCGCCACCCATCCGGCATCGGCTTGCCCGGACGCGCTGGGGGCATGCGTCAGTGCGGCGGTGCCGGCGAGCAAGAGCGCGATCGCGATGGCGGATCGATTCATGGTGGTCTCCTCCCGTGATGACGATTGTTGAATTGTTGCCGCGGCGAGGACCCAAACGAGCCCCGGTCCGGGACTGAATATACCAAGCCGGCCGATCACCCGGAAGCGGCCGGGAGGCGGATTGGCGCGGCAACCCTGATCTGCGTTGCGAGATGCGGATAGTGAAGCAATCAGTCGTGGGTACGCTCTCAGCGACGGCGCCGAATCCTAACCTCGCTGCAGACGAACGAGTCCCGGATGTTCTGGTTGAAGAATTCACCCTTCGATTCAGCATCGAGCAACCCCTCGTAGATCTGCGATGGAACATGCAGATAGCGATAGATTTTGCCGCTCGTGAAGGTGATGTAGAGGTCGCCAGCATCATCGTCGTATTCGACGAAAGTCATCACGGATGATTGGACGTACGGCATGGCACCGGTCACATGGATGCGAAAAGCGGTAGGTTACTCCAACCAGAACACGTGGCCGGCGGCTTGCGGGGTTGTCGCCGGATTTTCGTCGGGGCGTGCGCCAGCTTAGAGTACGGCTCTGCTGAGGCAAAGCAAAGGCGACACATGCTCGTCCCCTAGCTGGTCCGGCCGAGGACTTCTTGTAACCGCTTGCCAAACCGCGCGAAGATATTCCAGCGCGGTGATCGGACACGCGGCGTCGCGGCGGCGTCGGGATCAATGATCGCAGGCGCGCCGGCGGCAGGTGGCTGAGCTGTTGCGCGCAGCGGCTTGGCGCGAGCCTTCTCCACCGCCCCCCTCAAAGCATGGGGGCCGACGTTGCGAAGGAAGGACTGCTCGTGGGGCAGGCTCAGCCGATCGATCGCCGCACGCAGCGGAAGCCATTCGACCGCTTTGATGTCCCTCATCAGCTTGCCGGCCGAGTCGTCGATGACCTGCATGCGCCAGAAATGGGTGATCTTGGGCGCGTTGCCGCCAAGATTGGAGATCACGCCGAGAAACTCGTGCACCCGCACGTCGCAGCCGGTCTCTTCCGTCGCCTCGCGCCTGGCCGCGGCGATCGGCTTCTCATTGGGCTTGAGCTTGCCCTTCGGCAGAACCCATGCGTTGTCCCTGCGCCGCTGGACGATTGCGACCAGCGGCTTGGGGCCGCTGCGGATCACGATACCGCCCGCGGCGAGGACCGGCGCCCGTGTCGATTTTCCCATGCCGCGTCCAACGTATCATCGTGTGGCGAGCCGCAATCCCGGTCGGGACCGGGAAGTTACGCCCAGCGATCGGACTATGCCGAAGCGCCATCTATACCGCTAAGGGCTCGGCTTCGCAGATAGACCGATTCCGGATCGACGCCCGGATGATTGTCAGGGAGGAGGTCAAGCGCCATCGCCGACACTTTCGCCAACAGCTCATCGAGCGTCGGCGCATCGGTGGCGGCCGGGATGTCGTCACAGTGTCCGCTCCAAACCGCGGCTTCGTCGTCCCACGAGGCGGATATCGTGAAAATAAACGGTTTCGTCATTCTGGTGCTCGCACGCGATGTTCGGAAGTCTATATCGTGAATTGTAATCGAACGGCGCGACTCAAGCCACGCGCTTACGCCTCAACCCGGCGTCATGCCCTTGGCCTTGAGCACCGCGACGGCTTCCGGCGTCTTGAGAAAACTGATGAAGGCCTTGGCGGCTTCCGCTTCCTTGCTGTCGGTGGCGACGGCCGCCGTGAATACCAGCTCGTCCTGCAAGTCGCCGGGGAAGGGCCCGGCGAGCTCCACGCCGGGAGCGATCAGCACATTGGTGAGAAACACACCGAGCTCGGCGTCGCCTTTCGCCACCGCCTGGGCGATCGCCGGCGTGGCGGTTTGCGCCTTGGTCTTGGCTTTCATGGCGTCGCCGATGCCGAGACGGTCGAACACCTTGAGCACATAGGCGCCGGCCGCGCTTCCCGGAATGAAGGTGATGGACTGCGCCTTGAGCAGCGTCTGCTTGAGGGCGTCGGGGGTGCTGACGTCGGGCTTGGGGGCGCCGGCCCGGAAAGCGACGCCGTAGCCGACCCGCGCGATGTCGATTGTCGGCCCGGCCGCGAAATGGGCGCGGGCGGCGGCGTCTTTCATGACGTCGACCGGAACGACGCCGAGATCGAACGGCGTTCCGGACGTGGCCTCTTTGATCAGATCGGGCGTCGCCGCGAAGTGGACCGCGACCTTGTGGCCGGTCGCGCGTTCGAATTGCGACCCGAGCTCCGTCAGGCTGGCGGTCATCGAGCCGCCCGCCATGACCTTGAGCTCGGCAGCCTGTGCGCTGACGGCGGGCGACAGGACGATCGCCAAGCCGAGCAGTGACGCCGTTATCGAAGATGTACCCATGGACGCCTCCCGGATGGTTGTACTCCGCGCTAGCCGCGTCGCTGGCGCTTTAACCTTACCTCACTGCAGACGAATTCATCTTTTATGCTCTCGCTGAAGAACTCGCCTTTCGATTCTGCGTTGAGCAGGCCGATGTAAAGTTCCAGCGGCACATTCTGATAGCGATAGATTTTGCCGCTTGTGAAAGTTATTTCCAATTCACGCGTCTCATCATCGTACCTAATGAAGGTCATTGTCGACGATTGAACACGCCGGAAGTGTCCTGAACGCTCCTCACGCGTACCGTGAATTGCCTTGTTCGCGGCCCGCTTCAGGGCGGCATCGACACTCTCGATGTTCAGTTTACGTGTCATCCTTTATCCCACGACTGCGCCAATGCGAAACCGCCATCGACGCTATCCCAAATATACCATTCATCCACAATGGATTTATAGGTTCTTTCGAAGTAGCTCATGCTCTTATCGAAGCGTCTGCGGATCGTTTCTTCTGGGATGCCGTGGCCACCGGCTTCAACTCGCCGCCGCACGCGGGCGAGGGAGTCCTCGACTGAGGGGAGGCGCAGATAAATCAGTGTCACGGAATATCGCGCCCTGCGCCACAAAGGAATTTTCTGAGCG
The DNA here is from genome assembly GCA_036498625.1 of Xanthobacteraceae bacterium. Taxonomy (GTDB): domain Bacteria; phylum Pseudomonadota; class Alphaproteobacteria; order Rhizobiales; family Xanthobacteraceae; genus VAZQ01. The sequence continues at coordinate 46,992 of DASYFD010000145.1, forward strand.
TAAGCAAGCGTTGCGAGCGTAGTTTCAAACATGAATTCCGCGTCCGCATCAGCAAGATCACTGATCCGTTGGATCATGTTTCTGGCGGCCCGAACGTCGAGCTGCTCCCGCGTGAGACCTTGGTCGGTCAGCTCCCGCGCAATTTCGTCCGCGTTAACAAATACCATATTTGCTCGCGAGGTCTTCAAGTACTCGCGAGCGAAGGTCGTCTTGCCGGCGCCATTCGGTCCAGCGATGATGACGACCTCCGGCACGCATCGACCCGGCTACAGCGCCCGGTTGCTCGCCTTCACCGCCTCCGCATCCACATACACCTCCGCGCCCATGTCGCGGAACTTCTGGCTCATCTGCGCCATGCCCTGTTCCTTGTCATTCAAGGTGGCGGCGTAGTCGCGCACGTCCTGGGTGATCTTCATGGAGCAGAACTTTGGTCCGCACATGGAGCAGAAATGCGCGACCTTGTGGGCGTCCTTGGGCAGGGTCTCGTCGTGATAGGAGCGCGCGGTGTCGGGGTCGAGCGAGAGATTGAACTGATCGACCCAGCGGAAGTCGAAGCGCGCCTGCGACAAGGCATCGTCGCGCAGCTGCGCGGCCGGGTGGCCCTTGGCGAGGTCGGAGGCATGCGCCGCGATCTTGTAGGCGATGACGCCGTCCTTGACGTCGTTGCGATCGGGCAGGCCGAGATGCTCCTTGGGGGTCACGTAGCAAAGCATGGCGGTGCCGAACCAGCCGATCATGGCGGCGCCGATCGCCGAGGTGATGTGGTCGTAGGCGGGCGCGATGTCGGTCACGAGCGGGCCCAAGGTATAGAAGGGCGCCTCGCCGCATTCCTTGAGCTGCTTCTCGACATTGATCTTGATCTTGTGCAGCGGCACGTGGCCGGGACCCTCGATCATCACCTGGCAGCCCTTGGCCCAGGCCACCTTGGTCAATTCGCCGAGCGTCTCGAGCTCGGAGAACTGGGCGCGGTCGTTGGCGTCGCGGATCGAGCCCGGGCGCAGGCCGTCGCCGAGCGAGAACGAAACGTCGTATTTGCGCATGAGATCGCAGATCTCGTCGAAGCGCTCGTACAGGAAGCTCTCGCGGTGATGCGCCAGGCACCACTTCGCCATGATCGAGCCGCCGCGCGACACGATGCCGGTGACGCGGTTGGCGGTGAGATGGATGTAGCCGAGCCGCACCCCGGCATGGATGGTGAAATAATCCACGCCCTGCTCGCACTGCTCGATCAGCGTGTCCTTGTAGCATTCCCAGTCGAGCTTGACCGGATCGCCGTTGACCTTCTCCAGCGCCTGGTAGATCGGCACCGTGCCGATCGGCACCGGCGAGTTGCGGATGATCCACTCGCGGGTGTTGTGGATGTTGCGGCCGGTGGAGAGATCCATCACGGTGTCGGCGCCCCAGCGGATCGACCACACCATCTTCTCGATCTCCTCCTCGACCGAGGAGGTCACCGCCGAGTTGCCGATATTGGCGTTGATCTTGGTCAGGAAGTTGCGGCCGATCGCCATCGGCTCGAGCTCGGCATGGTTTATGTTGCAGGGGATGATCGCGCGCCCGCGCGCGATTTCGCTGCGCACGAACTCGGGCGTGACGAAGAGCGGCACCGAAGCCCCGAAGCTCTCGCCGTCGTCATGCGCGGCCTGCGCGCAGTCCAGCATGGTCTTGCGGCCGAGATTCTCGCGCTCGGCGACGTAGATCATCTCCTTGGTGATGACGCCCTTGCGCGCCCATTCGAGCTGGGTCATCGGCGCATCGCCGATGGCGCGCATCGGCTTCGGCGTATTCGGGAAATTGCGCGCGAGGTGCTTGCCGGTGACGTTGCCGTTGTCCACCGGCTGGATCGGCCGGCCCTCGTATTCCTCGACCCCGCCGCGCTCGCGCACCCATTCGATGCGGGTGCGCGGCAGGCCCTGCTCGACGTCGATGGTCACATCGGGATCGGTGTAGGGGCCGGAGGGATCGTAGACCAGGACCGGCGGCGCCTTGGCGGCCTCGGTGAGCGGTATCTCGCGCAGCGGCACCCGCAGGTCGGGCGCCGTCTCGGGGCGGGCATAGATCTTGCGGGAACCCGACAGCGGGCCGGTCGTCACCTTCGGGGCGGCGAGATCGGTTTCGGAAATATGCTTGTTCATCGGGTCGCTCCGGTGCCTGAGTTCATCGAGTTCGCGTCGAACGACGCGGAAATTGCTCGCGGCTTGCGCCACGCGATCCGGGCGTGCTGGTGGAGGGAATTTTGCGTCCTGTCCCTTCGCCGGCATGACCCGGATCAGGTTCAAAGGGTCTCCGCGGTGCCTTGGCGGCTCATCGAGCCGGCGCAGGCGGGGCGGTCTCTCAGCTCCCTTCCGGAGCTCCCCTCGGAACTGTCACGAATATTAGGGCGGCAGGCCCGGCTGTCAATGCGGTCCCGGGTCGGTATGGGCCGCATCTGGCGCGGCGCAGGTTCCGCCGGAACCCGGGCAGCGGGCCGCCTGCCTTGACACCGCGGCGCCGCAGGAGCCGAATGCGGGCTGCCGATCACGGCGGATCGCGCGCCTCATCGAGATCGAGCCCGGCCGATGCCGGTCAACCGCCGCAAAGTCTCTGCAACGTTTTCTGTAACGCGAGGAAGCCCCATGCGGTCATTCAGCTCTCTTGGAGTTCTGTGTCTGGTGGCCTTGTCCGCCTCGGCGGCCGATGCCGCCACCATCGCCGGCACCGTCAAGGGCCCGGACGGTGCGCCGTTCCGCGGCGCCTTCGTGCAGGCCCGCAACGCCACCACCAAGATCACCGTGAGCGTCCTCTCCGACTCGCAGGGCCACTACCAGGTGCCGGACCTGACCGCCGGCGACTACCGGCTGGCGATCCGGGCGCCCGGCTTCAAGAGCGATCCCAAGTCCGGGATCAAGCTCACCGCCGATCAGAACGCATCCTACGATTTCAGCCTGGAGAAGGGCCTGGTGCGCTGGAGCGACCTGTCCTTCCAACAAGGCGCCAAGCTGTTGCCGGAAGATCGCGGCAAGGATCTCCTGTTCACCCATTGCTTTGCCTGCCACGGATTCGAGTCCCGCATGGCGGCGGTGACGCGCGACGAGCAGGGCTGGCGCGACCGCGTCGCCTACATGCGCGAAGCCATGGCTTTCTTCATTGGCCGGCCGCAGAACCAGTTCACCGACCAGAAGGCCGACGACATCGCGTATTATCTCAACCGCATGTTCGGCGAGGATTCGGCACTGCCGAAGTCGCCGGCCGACCTGCCGGCCTACAAGGACACGGTGCACAGCTTCAGCGACGAGGCGCTCAAGATCGTGTTCGTGGAGTATGAAACGCCCGGCCCCAACCGGATGCCGTGGAGCGCGTATCCGGATCACGAGGGGAAGTTCTGGATTCCCTACTATGGACGCGCCAACAAGATCGGGCAGCTCGATCCGGTGTCGGGCGTGATCACCGAGTACCCGGTGCCGGAAACCGGGACCGCGGCGATCCATTCGGCGGTGCCGGCGCCGGACGGCACCGTCTGGCTCACCGAGCAGGGCTCCAACAAGCTCGGCAAGTGGGATCCCAAGACCCGGCAGATCACCGAGTATCAGGACGACTGGGGCAAGCACACGGTGCGCGTCGACGCCAGCGGCCAGGTGTGGTCGACCGGGGGCTTGAGCCGCTTCGATCCCAAATACGGAACCTTCACCCATATCGCGGACGTGCCGAACGCCTACGGCATCGCGCTCGACAAGGACGGCAACACCTGGTTCGCCGAGCTGCGCAAGGACGGACGCATCGGCAAGGTCGATGCCAAGACCTTGCAGGTCACCAAGTATCAGCCCCCCACCGCAACCGGCTTTCCGCGCCGCATCCAGGTCGATTCCGACGGCACGGTCTGGTTCGCCGAGTTCCAGGGCGGCAAGATCGGTCAGTTCGATCCCAAGACCGAGCGCTTCAAGGAGTTCCGGCTGCCCGGCGAGAAGCCGACGCCCTACGCGCTCGGCATCGATGCCGACCATAAGGTCTGGTATTCGTCCGAATGGATGGATGTGATCGGCCGCCTCGACCCCACGACCGGCGAGGTCGTCGAATTCCCGTTCCCGCACGCCGAAAACACCATGCGTGAGTTCACGCTCGATGCGAAGGGCCGCTTCTGGTACGGCTCGCCCGCGAACGACCGGGTTGGGTATTTCTACCTGTCGGGAAAGTGAGCCGAGAATACTCCGGCTCGGTATTTGAATCATGCCCCGCGAAGGCTGGGCACCCGTAATCGCAAACGGCGGTTTGATATTCGTTTGTGATTACTGGGTCGTCCGCCTTCGCGGACGATGACGGTAGAGTGTCGTGGCACGA
>DASYFD010000146.1:0-2891 GCA_036498625.1 Xanthobacteraceae bacterium
AGCGAGCTCGATCCCGCCTGGCTTGCGGGCGCCGCCACGGTCGGCATCACGGCCGGCGCCTCGGCGCCCGAGGTGCTGGTCGACGACGTCATCAAATCGCTGCGTCGCCTGGGCCCCGTCGATGTGTCGGTGCTGCCTGGCCGCGAGGAGAACATCGAGTTTCGTCTGCCGGCCGAGCTGGCCACCGTCGCCTGAGGGCGCGCATCAACGCGTCGCCCGACCAAGAGGCGACAGGAAGAGTTTGAAGAGGTCGACAGCATGGCCATTCCGTTCCACCGCGAGATGCGCATCGGCGCCTACATCCTCAAGCAGAAGCTCAAGGGGCGGAAGCGCTATCCGCTGGTGCTGATGCTCGAGCCGCTGTTCCGCTGCAATCTCGCCTGCACCGGCTGCGGCAAGATCGATTATCCGGATGCCATTCTCAACCGCCGCCTCTCGGTCAAGGAATGCCTCGATGCCGCCGACGAATGCGGCGCCCCGATGGTCGCCATCCCGGGCGGCGAGCCCTTGATCCACAAGGAGATCGGCGAGATCGTGAAGGGCCTGGTGGCGCGCAAGAAATACGTGTCGCTGTGCACCAATGCGCTCCTGCTGGAAAAGAAGCTCCATCTGTTCGAGCCCTCCGAGTTCCTGTTCTTCTCGGTGCATCTCGACGGCATCAAGGAGCACCACGACAAGTCGGTGTGCATGGAAGGTGGCTTCGAGCGCGCCGTGTCGGCGATCAAGGCTGCCAAGGCCAAGGGCTTCGCCGTCAACGTCAATGCCACCATCTTCGACGGCCATCCCGCCAAGGACATCGCGGCTTTCCTCGATCTCGCCACCGAGCTCGACGTCGGCGTCACCATCTCGCCCGGCTACGCCTATGAGCGGGCGCCCGATCAGGATCACTTCCTCAACCGCCGCAAGACCAAGGAATTGTTCCGCAAGGTGTTCGACTACGGCAAGGGCAAGAACTGGAAGTTCCTGCACTCGGCGCTGTTCCTGGACTTCCTGGCCGGCAACCAGACCTTCCACTGCACGCCCTGGGGCATGCCCACCCGCAACATCTTCGGCTGGCAGAAGCCCTGCTACCTTCTGGGCGAGGGCTACACCAAGAGCTTCACCGAGCTGATGGAGACCACCGACTGGGACAGCTACGGCACCGGCGCCTACGAAAAATGCGCCAACTGCATGGCCCATTGCGGCTATGAGGCAACGGCGGCCGAGGCCATGTTCAAGTCGCCGCTCAAGGCCATCAAGGTGGCGTTGCACGGCCCGCGCACCGACGGCCCGATGGCCCCGGAAATCCCGCTCGAGCACCAGCGGCCGGCCCAATACATCTTCTCCGACCAGGTGCAACGCAGCCTCACCGAGATCCGCGCCGCCGAGGCGCAGGAGAAGGCCCGCAAGCCCGCCAAGGCCTCCGCCAGCACCGCGGCGTAGCGCACGCGATTGTCAGGGACGCGCCGCGTTTCACTCCTTCTCCCCGCGTGCGGGGAGAAGGTGGGATGAGGGGGCCTCTCCGCGAGTCTGAACGTGTCGAAACGCCCCCTCACCAGGCCGAGTCCCGGTTTCCCTCATTGCCGTGTCGCCCTCTCCCCGCACGCGGGGCGAGGGATGCTGCGGAACGGCGCGCGCCCCCTCAGTGCAGCTCAGTGTCCTTTCAGCTCGGCTTGCCCGTCGGCGCATCCTCCGTCTGGCGCAACACCCCGGCCTGCATCAGGGCGGTGGTGATCTGCCCGCTCGCCCGGATCAGCTCCACTGCCGCCGCCGTGGTGAGCACCAGCCGGCACACCGGCACCGCGCGGCCAGTGGCGGGGTCGCCCTGCTTGAGCGCATCCAGCCGCGACACCAGAAACTCCATGCGCAGCGTGCTGCCGTCGAACGACCAGCTGCCGATCGAATCCGCGAAAGTCTCGCCCAGCGCGGGCATGTCCTGATAGCGAAACTTGGGCCGCTGCTGCTCGTCTGCCATGTTGTCTCCGGGGCTCGGGCGACCAGATGTCGGTCAATTCCGTTCGCGCAAGCCATACGAAGCGCGCCGGCGCATTGCAATACCGCCGAGGCGACCGCGGCGGGCGCGCCCGTCAGGCTGTCGTCTGCTGAAAATTCAGCAACGCCTCCGCATAGGCCGCATTCAGCTTCTTGGTCTCGGATTCGGCAAGCTTCATGAACGACGCGGACATGTCGTGGACCCGGTCCGGATGGTTCTTCTTGATTTGCGTCTTGTAGGCGTGCTTGATCTCCTCGAGCGTGGCCGACGGCGGGACACCCAGGATCGCGTGCCAGCAGCCATCGTCGATCGTCTCCGGGATCTCCGGGGCCGGCGCCTCGCTCGCCGTTTCCTCTTCGTGTCCCTCCTCGATCAGCTGGTCCGGATCGGCCGCGGCGAATGCCTTGAATTTCTGAATCTCGGGCCGGTGCTTGCGGTGCAGCCTGGCGCGGCGGAAGAGATAAAATGTCGGGATGGCGACGGCGACGAAGTTGACCGCCATCCAGTTGGCAAGCAGGAGCCGGCCTTTCATCGCCTCCCACAGCACCAGCGTCTTGAAGCTGGCATCAATTCCGGGCGCCCACAGGATCGGCTGGATGTAGCAGAACAAGCCGACCATCAGTGCCAGGATCAGCGCGCATAGGCCGAGCGAGCGGCCGAGCGCGAACCTCGCGCTGACGACATGCGCCCAGGCTTTGTAGCGTTCGAACGGACGGTGTCGCAGCCGGATGATGGTCGAGCGGAGGTCGCGGGCGTAGGCCTCCAGATCCTCCAGCTCCTCGCGGAACTGTTGCCCGAAGGCGTTCCGCTCGCCGACGAAGACCTGCCGCCAGCTGCGCTTGCGCTTTTCGAATTCTGCGCAGCCTTCCTTGATCCGCTTCGACGCCATCTCGTACAGCATCACCGCACGCCGCAGCTC